>NZ_JBICXB010000008.1:0-224918 GCF_043200055.1 Streptomyces sp. NPDC048496
CAGCCCGACGCCGTCAATTCCGCGATCTGCTGCAACGTCGCACCGACGTCCGACGTACGGGTCGTGGTCATCGACTGCACCGACACCGGCGCATCTCCACCGACCGCCACCGACCCGACCTGGATCTTGCGGCTGACCCTCCGGTCGGCGAGCTTGGTCGGAACGGACGGCATTCCGAGAGAAATCGCAGTCATGCGCTGAGCATCCCCAAGGTGTGGATCAAGGTCCCGAGATCGGCGGGCTCCGGCCTTCGAGGTTACGGCACCGGGGGGAACCCGGAGCACACCGCATCCCGAAGTCCGTACAAACAGAGGCGCCCGGACATCAGATCAGATGTATGCCCGGTCACCGCCTGTGGTGCGCCCGGCTCGATCTGCCCGATCATCGCGCCGGGGTCGTCCGGCGCGACGCATGGCAGGCCGACGCGCCGGCCGGGCGGGCGCCAAGCCCATGGGTGCCCGGGACCGGCGACGCTCCGGGCCGGCCCATGTCTCGGGCCGGCCGTCGCCTCAGAGCCTGTCGGGTGACCTTCGATCGGAAAGCGGACGCGGTCTGGTGCGTGCGATTCCAAGGCGCTGGAAGGTCCTCGTAGCGGAGCTACTAGGGCATTTCGGCAACGCGGGAAGCGTGCGTGCCAGGGCGTGGCCGCCCGATCAGAGGTCACCCGACAGGCTCTCAGGCCGGTCAGGAGATCTTGACCGGATTGACGATGTCGGCCACCAGGACGAGCAGTGTGAAGCAGATGAAGACGCCGGCGACGACATAGGCGACCGGCATCAGCTTGGCCACGTCGAAGGGGCCGGGGTCGGGGCGCTTGAAGACCCGCGCCACATTGCGGCGCAGGGACTCCCAGAGCGCTCCCGCGATGTGCCCGCCGTCGAGCGGCAGCAGGGGCAGCATGTTGAAGAGGAACAGCGAGAGGTTGAAGCCGGCCAGCAGGAACAGCATCATCGCGATCTGGTTCGTCGCCGGGATGTCCAGCGCCATCACCTCGCCGCCGATCCTGGCCGCGCCCACGACGCCGACCGGGGAGTCGGCCGCTCGCTCGCCGTCTCCGAAGGCCGCGCTCCACAGGCCCGGGATCTTGGACGGGAGGGCGATGATCGAGTCGACGCCGTTCTCGATCATGTCTCCCATGCGGACGACCGAGTCGCCGAAGGAGAGGGGGACGATCTCGGTCTGGGCGGCGAAGCCGAGGTATCCGGCCGGAACGAACTTCCCGGGGACTACCTCGCCCTTGGAGTCCTTCTTGGCCACCATGTTCTTCTGCAGCACGGCGTGGAGCGTCGTCTCCTGGCCGCCGCGCTCGACGGTGATGGTGGCGGGGCCGATGGTGGCGCGGATCCGGTCGGAGAGGGCGGCCCAGTCGTCCACCTTCTGACCGTCGAAGGCGACGATCTTGTCGCCCTTCTTCAGTCCGGCGGCCTGCGCGGGCGAGACCGGGTCGGTCTTCTTGCAGGCGTCCCGCTTCTCGCTCTGGTCGATCACGCATTTCTGGACGCCCGCGACCTCGGTGGTCTGCGTCTGGAAGCCGAAGGTCATCGCCACACCGAGGAAGATCGCGACGGCCAGGACCAGGTTCATGAACGGTCCGGCGAACATGACGATCACGCGCTTCCATGGCTTGCGCGTGTAGAAGAGGCGCTTCTCGTCACCCGGTTCGAGTTCCTCGAAAGCAGCTTCTCGGGCGTCCTCGATCATTCCTCGCCACGGCGAGGTGGAGCGCGCCTCGATCCGTCCGTCCTGACCGGGCGGGAACATGCCGATCATGCGGATGTAGCCACCGGCCGGGATGGCCTTGATCCCGTACTCGGTGTCGCCCTTCTTCCGCGACCAGATGGTCGGACCGAAGCCGACCATGTACTGCGGGACGCGGATCCCGAAGAGCTTCGCGGTCGACAGGTGTCCCAGTTCGTGCCAGGCGATCGAGAACAGCAGCCCGATGACGAAGACGACGATGCCCAGAATCGTCAACAGGACCGTCGTAATACTCATGCGCGCGCCTCCGCTGTCGCTTTCGCCGAGAGTTCACGGGCCCGGGCGCGTGCCCAGGTCTCCGCTTCCAGGACGTCTGCGACCGTGAGTGAAGTTCCCGTGGGAGGGGTGCCGTGTTCGGCCACCACCGCCGTGACCGTATCCATGATTCCGTTGAACGGCAGCTGTCCCGCCAGGAAAGCGTCCACGCACTCCTCGTTCGCGGCGTTGAACACCGCCGGCGCGGTGCCGCCGAGCCCACCGACGTGTCGGGCCAGGCCCACGGACGGGAAGGCGTCGTTGTCGAGCGGGAAGAACTCCCAGCTGGACGCCTTCGACCAGTCGAAAGCGGGTGCCGCGTCCGGGATGCGCTCCGGCCAGCCCAGGCCGATGGCGATCGGTCCGCGCATATCCGGCGGGGTGGCCTGGGCGAGGGTGGAGCCGTCGGTGAACTCCACCATGGAGTGAACGTACGACTGGGGGTGGACGACGACTTCGATCCGCTCGAACGGGATGTCGTAGAGGAGATGCGCCTCGATGACCTCCAGTCCCTTGTTGACCAGGGTGGCGGAGTTGATCGTGATCACCGGGCCCATGGCCCAGGTGGGGTGCGCGAGCGCCTGCTCACGGGTGACGCTCGCCAGCTCGCTCTTCGTCCGTCCCCGGAACGGTCCGCCGGATGCGGTGACGACAAGCTTCCGGACATCGGCCCGGGTGCCGGCGGCGAGCGCCTGGAAGAGCGCGGCGTGCTCGGAGTCGACCGGGATGATCTGGCCCGGCTTGGCCAGAGCCTTCACCAGCGGTCCGCCCACGATCAGCGATTCCTTGTTGGCGAGGGCGAGCGTACGGCCGGCCTCCAGCGCGGCGAGCGTGGGGGCCAGACCGATCGAGCCGGTGATTCCGTTGAGCACGGTGTGGCAGGCGCTCCCGGCGAGCTGCGTGGCGGCGTCCGGCCCCGCCAGGATCTCAGGAAGCGGTTCCCCGGTGCCGTACTGCTCGCGCAGCGCTTCGCGGAGGGCCGGCACCGCGTCCGGTACGGCGACGGCGACGGTGCGCACCCTCAGTCTCCGCGCCTGCTCCGCGAGGAGGGCAACCCGGCCTCCCGCGGCGGAGAGCGCGGTGACGCGGAAGCGGTCGGGGTTACGCAACACCAGGTCGATGGCCTGGGTGCCGATGGACCCGGTGGAGCCGAGGATGACGAGATCCCGGCGTCCTTCCACTGCGTCGAAGACGAGGTGCGGGTCGGCGAGGGGGGCAGGGCTGTCGCTCATGCCCCCCATTGTTGCCGCATCGGCCCGGCGGGAGGACAGCGCGTCCCCGGAGACCTCCGGGAGGAGCGGCTCAGGAAGTGTTCCTGTGAATTCCGGCAGCCTGTGGGCGGCGGCCCACCAGGCGTCGGCGTCCTCGCCGAGGGCGGCGCGGGTGAGCGCCGTGGCGCGGGCATGGGCGGCTGTGACGGCTCCGGGCAGATCGAAGCGTTCCAGGTGACCGAGCGCAGGGGGCGCACAAAGGTGCTGAAGCCGTTCGCGGCAGCAGCCAGGAACAGGGCGCGTGCGGTGACGGACGTGGAACCGGGGATGCCGATGACGGTCACGGGACCCCATCCTGCCGTGCGGCACACGGCCGGGCGGGGAGCGTCCAGCAAGTGGGCGCCCCCGCCCGGCCCGGCCGGCCGGCGCGATGGGCCGGCGGTCAGCGGATGGGGCGGTGGACGTTGTCCTTGGTTGCCGGGCCGGGAGTGGCATCGGCGATCCAGGGGCCCTCACCGCTCGGGTCGACGACGCCCTCCTCCAACCAGAGGTACGCGCCGGAGAGGACGCCGTCCACCACGTGCCGGTCGAGCTGGTCGGTGTTGGACCACAGGCGGGTGAAGAGTTCCTCGACGCGAATGCGGGACTGGTGGCAGAAGGCGTCGGCGAGTTGGTAGGCCTCCCGGCCGTGCTCGTCGGTGGTGCGCAGAAGTTCGGCACGGACGCAGGCGGCGCTCATCGCGAAGAGTTCGGCACCGATGTCGACGATCCTGCCGAGAAAGCCCTGCTTGGTCTCCATGCGTCCTTGCCACCGCGACATCGCGTAGAAGGTGGAGCGGGCCAGTTTGCGGGCAGAGCGTTCGACGTAGCGCAGATGGGTGGACAGGTCCGGGTACCCGGGTGGATGGAACTCGTTGTAGGTGCGCGGCAGTTGACCTGGCCCGGTGACAAGCTTGGGCAACCAGCGGGCGTAGAAGCCGGCCGCGTTCGCTCCCGCCTTCGCCTTGGCCGAGAGGGGCTTGTCGGGGTCGATAAGATCTCCGGCGACTTTCAGGTGGGCGTCGACGGCCTCGCGGGCGATCAACAGATGCATGATCTCTGTCGAGCCCTCGAAGATCCGGTTGATCCGCAGGTCACGGAGGAGCTGTTCGGCGGGGACGGCCCGTTCGCCCCTGGCGGCGAGGGAGTCGGCGGTCTCGAAGCCACGGCCGCCCCGGATCTGGACCAGTTCGTCGGCCATGAGACAGCCCATCTCGGAGCCGTACAGCTTGGCCAGGGCGGCCTCGATGCGGATGTCGTTGCGATCCTCGTCCGCCATCTGCGAGGCGAGGTCGACAACTGCTTCCAGGGCGAATGTGGTGGCCGCGATGAAGGAGATCTTGGCGCCGACGGCTTCGTGCCGGGCAACCGGCCTGCCCCACTGTTCGCGGACCGCCGACCATTCGCGGGCGATCTTCAGGCACCACTTTCCCGCTCCGACGCACATGGCGGGGAGCGACAGCCGGCCCGTGTTGAGCGTGGTGAGGGCGATCTTGAGACCGGCTCCCTCGGGGCCGATACGGTTGGCGGCCGGGACCCGGACGCGGTGGAAGCGGGTCACGCCGTTCTCGAGCCCGCGCAGCCCCATGAAGGCGTTGCGGTTCTCCACGGTGATGCCCGGGGCGTCCGCCTCGACGACGAACGCGGTGATGCCGCCCTTGTGGCCGACCGACTTCGGGACGCGGGCCATGACGACCAGCAGGTCGGCGACGACGCCATTGGTCGTCCACAGCTTCACACCGTCGAGGATGTAGTCGGAACCGTCCGGAACGGCCGAGGTGGCGAGCCGGGCAGGGTCGGAGCCGACATCCGGTTCGGTGAGGAGAAACGCCGAGATGTCGGTGCGGGCGAGCCGGGGAAGGAACGTGTCCTTCTGCTCCTGGCTGCCGAAGAGCTTCAGCGGCTGCGGTACGCCGATGGACTGGTGGGCGGAGAGCAGCGCGCCGATCGCCGGGTTGGCGGAGCCGACCAGGGCGAGCGCCCTGTTGTAGTAGACCTGGGTGAGTCCCAGGCCGCCGTACTTCGGGTCGATCTTCATCCCGAGGGCGCCGAGCTCCTTGAGGCCGTTGATGACCTCGTCGGGGATCTTCGCCTCACGGTCGATCAGAGCGCCGTCGATCTTGGTTTCGCAGAAGTCGCGCAACCGGGCGAGGAACGCCTCGCCGCGCCGGACGTCGTCGCCGGGCGGCATTGGATGCGGATGAATCAGGTCCAGCCGGAAGCGGCCGAGGAAGAGTTCCTTGGCGAAACTGGGCTTGCGCCAGTCCTGCTCGCGTGCGGCTTCGGCCACTTGACGCGCTTCACGCTCGGTGACCTTGGGCGTGTTCTTCGGAGCGGATGGTGCGGACATGAGGAGCTCACCTCGCCGCGTTGTGGAGTGGGCGGACGCGGCCGGTCCGCGCGGAGCGCGCATGGGCGCCTACCGAGCCGTACCAACCGGTGCTACTTGTCCTGATGTACCCGATTACCGGCCCTCCCGCCATCCCCCGAACACCGATCGGGTCGGGAGCCACTCCAGTGGCACGTTCAGCGGGCGAACTGCGGTCGGGCCGGGTCGAGGGGGAAGCGGGAACGGCCGGGTCGAGACCGTCATCGCGATGATCCGCCCGAAGCCTGCCCTGGTCCCGCTCACCGCTGAGCCGGCCGAGGCTCGCGCCGCCCAGGCCGCCGCGGACGCTCCGAACGGGATCGGCACCACCGCGCTGTGCGCAGCCGGCCTGGAGCCGTCCAGCGGAGACACACGATCATCGTGTGCAGTACTTCGCTGCAACACCTACGGGACACCTTTTCCTCTGCTGTGTTGGCCGGAGTTGTCAAGACAACTTTCCGCACCGCAAGGAGTACAGCGTGCCCTCTTCCCGTATCCGATCCGCAGTACTGGCTGGGTCCTGCGCCGTTGTTCTGGCTGTGGTGGGCGCGCCCGCCTCCTCCGCCGCGCCGATCAGCAGTGCGCAGTCGGCCGTGAGCGCATCCACCCTCACACTGGTCACCCAGCAGCCCCAGGTGGGTCAGAAGCTCACTTTCAGCTACGCCACAGACGCTCCCAGCGCCACGAACTGGATCGGCATCTACCCGGCAAACCGCAAGCCTGGCGACGGGGCCTCGCTCACCTGGGTCTACGTCCCGAACGCCAGTGGCACAGCGACCCTGGACACCTCCGGTCTGCCCGCCGGTTCCTACTCCGCGTACCTGCTGGCCAACAACGGGTACCAGGCACTCGCCGCGCCGGTGAACTTCGACATCGCCCCCCGCCCCCCGCGCCATGCCACCGTCCAGGGCACCGTCTTCGACGACAAGAACGGCGACGGCGCCCAGGACAAGAACGAGCCGGGGCTGGCCGGTGTGTCCGTCTCGGACGGCGCGACCGTCGTCCGCACCGACAGCGACGGCCGCTACGTGCTCTCCGCTGACCTCAACCAGTGGACTCGCACCATCGTCAACATCACCATGCCGCGCGGCTACTCGGCCACCCTCGGCAGCAACCGGGTTCCGCGCTTCTACCGCGACCTCGGCTCACCGGAGGCCGACGCCACCCTCACCCAGAACTTCGATCTGCGGCGAGACAAGGCCAGCGAGCGGCCTGACTTCACCTTCGCACAGATCACCGACACCCACGTGACCAGCCCCGACGGTCCGGAGGCGCCCGCGGACGGCGTGGCGTCACCCCGGGCAAGCTCGCCAAGCAGTTGAACGACATCGCCGCATTGCCCACCAAGCCGGCCTTCATCGCGGCCACCGGAGACCTCAGCGGCGACGGTGCGCCCTCCCACTGGCAGGCATGGCTCAAGGGCTCAGCGAACTCCAAGCTCCCGATCTGGCCGCTGACGGGCAACCACGACCACGGCGGCGGGGACGGCGGCGTCGGCAACTACCGCTCGCTGCTCGGGCCTTCCTGGTACTCCTTCGACTACGGCAACACCCACTTCGTCCAGCTCGAGAACAACGGCGGCCTCGGCGATCCGGTGCAGATGGCCTGGTTGAAGCAGGACCTGGAGCTGAACGGCAAGAACGTCGACGGCACCAGCAAGCAGATCGTGGTCAACACCCACGAGCCGCTGGACACCCCCGACCCCGGCGGCTCCACCGGGCAGATCAACGCCCTGCTCGCACTACTCAAGGGCTACGACGTCAGGGCCATCTTCAACGGTCACATGCACACCAACTTCACCGACCCCCACCTGCTGGACGGCGCGGTGGAGTACAACACGGCCTCGGCAACGTACAACGACGACCACTCGCCCATCGGCTTCCGCGAGGTCACCATGCGCGACGGTAAGGTAAAGGCCGAGTTCCGGATGTTCAACCAGGAGCACACGATCGCGGTCACCTCGCCTGCGCCTGGCTCCCAGGTCGGCCAGGGGCGTACCGAGTTCCAGGTGGACGCCTACAACACCTCCAGCCATGTGGTGCGGGCCGAGGTCCGCATCGACGGCCACAAGGTCCCGAACCTGCGGCCCACCGGCAAGTTCTCGTGGTCGGCGCCGTGGGACACCCGCCACCTGGCACTCGGCGACCACACCGCCAAGGTCACCGCCTTCGACGACGCGGGCAACAGCTGGTCCACCACGAGCCGCTTCACCGTCGTACCGAAGGCCGACCAGCTGCTCCCGGGCGCAGACGTGCCCGAGTTCCACGGGGACGCCCTCCACACCGGAGTGCAGCCCGGGAGCCTCGGCTCCGGCAGCCTCACCAACGCCTGGACCCACCGCACCGGCTCCACCATCGGCATGTCCTCCCCGGTGGTCGCGAACGGAACCGCGTACATCGGCACCTGGGACACCGACGGGTCCAAGGGCAACGGCGTGGACGCCGTCGACCTCGCCACCGGCCGGACGAAGTGGCACTTCGCCACCGACAGCCTGGTCCAGTCCACGCCCGTGGTGCACGAAGGGACCGTCTACGTCACCGAGATGCGTGGCACCCTGACCGCGGTGGACGCAGCGACCGGCGCGAAGAAGTGGAGCTACACCCTCCCCGGATCCTCGGAGACCGGCCGCTACGACGGCTACGCCTACGGCGGCGCGACCGTCTCCGGCTCCACCGTCCACTACTTCGGCTACACCACCACGGGCAGCCACCTCGTCGCCGTGGACGCCGCCACCGGAATCAGCCGATTTTCGACGGTTCTCGCAGGTCAGGATGAGGATGCATGAGAACGGCCGGAGCCCCCGCACAGTGGGCCCACTACAACGCCCTGACCTGCAGTTTTCCTCTGACCTGCACGAACCGCTCAGCGCTTCGGCCCATCTCGACCCGTTCCTGCCCGTTCCAAGCCGTTTCAGCTCGCCGCCGTGTTCCCACGGGAACCGCGAACGCGAAGTTGCCTGACCTGCGGGTACCCATTCCCGGGCTCCACGAGCCCGGTCAGCCACCAAGCTGACCGAAAAATGCTGCAGCTCATCCGGTTAACCCATCGCGAGCTGACCCTGCCCCAGATGCAACTGCCCCGGCACCCAGGCGACTGGTTGCCGGGGCCGTTGCTTGCCCAAGTCAGGCAGACACCCGGTCCACCTGAGGTTCCCCCGACGGCGGGAGGCCGGGAAGCTGTTGCTGATCTCGGCGCGGAGAAGGCCCTACGTCCGGAGGTCCTTCCATGCCCCACAATCGACAGGGGCGCGTCATCAACCTCCCGGTCGGGTGCAGGCAAGCCGGGCCCGGCCGCGTGAGGAGCGGCGGGGGTGGAGGACCGCCGGGACCGTCAGGGCGCCAGGGGGTGGTGGCGGGGTGGTGGTGGGAGACAGGCGGGAGACCAGGGCCGTCACCGCGGTCTCGGCGATCGTTGCGGGGTGCAGGGTCACAGTGCTCACCGACGGATCGTTCTCGGCGTAGGCCTGGTCCTCGCTGGCGCAGACGAGGAGGAGGTCGTCGGGGATCCGCAGGCCGTGACGAGCCGCTGCGGCCAGGACCTGGCGGCCGCCGCGGTCGTAGACCGTGTAGACCGCGTCGCAGGCGCGGGCGGCGAAGACGGCGTCGAAGCCGTGGCCCGGGGCGTCGTACGGGTCGAAGGTGACGACCAGTGGAGTCCGGCCGTGTTCGTGGCACCACTGCTCGTACGCGCGGGTCACAGCCCGGGTGTAGTGCTCGTCGCCGTACCCGGCGTGCAGGGCGATCCGTCGGGCGCCCGAGGCGGCCAGGTGGCCGAGGACTTCGCGGGTGGTGGCGGTGTGGTCGTTGTCGACCCAGACGTCCCCGGGCCTCGGATCGACGGGTCGGCCGTCGAAGACGAGCGGGATGCCCCGGGCGCGCAGCGCACGTAGCACCGGGTCGTCCGTGGGGCTGTCGAGGAGCAGCATGCCGTCCACGGTGAGGGTGTGCCAGGGCGTCTCGGCCCCGCAGGTGGCGGGGAGGATCGTCAGGGCATAGCCGTGGGCGTGCGCGGTGGCGGTGGCGACGGTGAGGAGCCGGGCGAAGTACGGGACGTCGAAGAAGTTCCAGGCCGATCCGGCGTAGGTCGTGACGGCCACGCCCAGAATTTTTCCGGTCCGCGGGGTCCGCTGGGAGCCGTAACCGAGCATGGTGGCCACCTCGCGGACCCGGCGGCGCGTGGAGTCGGCGAGCCGGCCTGTTCCGTTGAGAGCGTGCGAGACGGTGGCGGTGGAGACCTCTGCGGCACGTGCCACATCGGCGAGGGTGGGCCCTGGCATGGCGTCATCCTACGGATTCCGTCATTGCGGGCGGGTTCTGGTTACGGCGTTAATCAACGAGGGTCCGGCCACAGCGTATGCAGCCCAACCCTTGGAGTGGCCATGACTTCTTCTCTCGCCCGGCGGACCATGCTCGCCGCGGGTGCGGCCGGACTGGTGGGTGCGGCGGCCGGCCCCGCGGCCGCCGCGCATCGGAGTGCCGCGCAGCGGAGTGCCGCGGCCATGGTCGTCCACAATGCACGGGTGTTCACCGGGCTGCCCGGTGCCCGCCCCGTCGAGGCCGTGGCCGTCGGGCGCGACGGCCGGATTCTCGCCACCGGCCGGGGCCGCGAACTGCAGCGCCTCGTCGGACGGGGCACCGACATCGTCGACGCGCGCGGGGCGACCGTGATGAGCGGCATCCACGACGGCCATGTGCACCCGCTCGGCGCGGGCGACCGCTCACTGCGCCCCTCCCTGGAGGGCGCCGAGACGACCGCCGAGGAACTCCTCGCGATCCTCACCGGTTTCCTCCAGGACACGCCCGGCCAGGAGCCCGACGGCTGGCTGGTGGTCTCTGACTGGAACCCGATCGGGCTGCTGCCGCATGGCACCCTCCCCCACCACTCCCTGCTCGACCAACTCCCCACCCGCCGCCCGGTCGCCCTCCTCGGGGGCGACGGCCACAACACCTGGGTCAACGCCCGCGCCCTGGAGATCGCCGGCATCACCGCGGCGACCCCCGAACCTGTGGGCGGAAAGATCGTGAAGGGGCCGGACGGGCAGCCCAGCGGGGTGCTCAAGGACGACGCCCAGTCCCTGGTGACCCGCCACATTCCGGAGCCGAGCGAGGCCGATCTGGTCGCCGCCTGCTCCCGGGTCCTCGCCCAGGCGGCGGCCTCCGGGGTGACCACGATGATGGACGCGTTGGTCGGGCAGAGCGAGTTGGCGACGTATCAGGCTCTGGCGAACGCGGGGTCGTTGCCGCAGCGGATCGTCCCCGCGATCAGGATCGACACAGACCTGGCGAAGGATCCGAAGGCGGCGCTCGCGTATGCGCGCGGGCTGCAGCGCTCTTTCCGTAACGTACCTGGGCTGCGGTTCGGGATGGTCAAGGTGTTCCTCGACGGGGTGATCGAGTACCCGGCGCAGACGGCGGCGCTCCTGGCGCCTTATCTGGACGGCTCCGGACGCCCGACGGACAACCGGGGTGATCTGTATGTCTCCGGGCAGGATTACGGGCGGCTGACCGCTGCCTTCAACCGGGCCGGCTGGCAGTTGCACGCCCATGGGCTCGGCGACCGCGCGGTGCGCACGGCGCTCGACGGGTACGCCTACGCCCGGCGCACTACCGGGCTGCGCGACGCCCGGAACACCATCGCACACCTCCAGCTGGTGGACCCGGCGGATCTGGGGCGGTTCGCCGCACTGGACGTGGTGGCCTGCATGCAGCTCCAGTGGGCGGAACAGGACACATGGACGATGGAGGCGCTCCTGCCGTACATCGGGCCCGAGCGGCACCGGTGGATGTACCCCGCCCGCTCCCTGGAGCGGCACGGGGCCCGGCTCTCGGGCGGTTCGGACTGGCCGGTGGACCCGCTCCAGGTGTGGAACCAGATCCGTACGGCGATCGACCGCACGGGCGCGGAGGGCGAGGGGCCGCTCTACCGGGAGTTGGAGGGGTTGAGCCGTACGTCGGCGCTGCGGATGCACACGTCCGGCACAGCATGGCAGCTGCGCATGGACCGGCTTACGGGAACCGTCCGCCCTGGGCTGGCAGCGGATCTGATCGTTCTCGACCGTGATGTGACGGAATGCCCTGTGGCCGACATCAGCGACACCCGTGTCGAGCTGACTCTGGTGGGCGGCCGGGTCGTCCACGACGCGCACTCATCGGCGGGCCGGGCCGCGGTCGCGCGACTCGACCGGGCCACCGCCGCGCCCCGCCCGTCGGCCTACGCGGCGGTGCACGGCGGACGACACCGGGCCTGCGGCCACAACGACGACCGACCGTAGCGGTCCGGCCCCGTATGGCCGCGTCCAGCTCTGCGGGCCCACTCCTGGGCCCGCATGCGGAAGGCGTCGAAGGCGGCCCCACCTTGCGCCCAGGACCGTGCCCTGACCCGAGGGGGCCAGTGCTGTGACCGGTATGGTTCACCGGATTCGGAGGGAGCCTGGCTTGTTCGTGGAGATCGTCTTCGTTGGTCTGTCTGTCGATCGTGACGAGGTCGAGGATGCCTTGGAGGCCGCGTTCGAGGACGACGGTGAGATCACGGGCGCCGGGGGTGGCATGGGCCAATGCCACCTCGACTTGGAGATCGAGGACCGCGCCGATGGAGACGAGGCTCTGAGGAGGCTCCACAGCGTCCTCGTGGAACTCGGCGTGAGCGAGTCGGCTCAGGCCGTCGTCCGCGACTGATCAGGCGGCTTTCAGCGGTCGCCCGCCCCAGCGGATGCCTTTCTCGCTGCGGATTCGGGCGCGCTCGCGGCGTTGTGCTGCGAGGACGTCGGGGTGGCGGGCGTTGGCGTCGCGCCACCGGAGGTAGGCGCGCAGGGCCCGAGTCCGGCAGCCGATCCTCGCGCCGCCGGACCGGGCGGCTCGCATCTGGGCCGCCCGGGTGCGCCCACGGGGACCACCGGTCCCTCTCGTCCGATGCTCATCGCCGTCGGCTCCGGCCGAGGACTGGTCACCGGTCATCGCCGGGTGCGGTTGGTCATCCGTATCCGAAAATCCGCGCGATGAAAAACGCGGCGAAAATGACCGATCCCAGCAGAATGAGCCCTGCCCATAGGGCGGGGTGTTCCCAGATACCTCCGTCCGGGCGTTCCTGGTGGGCTTCGCTGATGGAGCCCTCGGCAGGTGGTGTCTCCCCTGGGGGATTCAGTGATATAGCCATGCCTCCACCTTCTCTCGGCCGCATCCCTACTGGCAGGGCCGGGGCAGCCGGACCACCGCCCGTACCCCGATCCTCACGCCGGACCAGGCCCTTCGCACCTGGGCCAGCCGGATGCACCCACCGGCACCTCGGGCCACCCTTGGAGTTATGGCAACACCACCGATCACCATCCACGCACCCACCCCGTCCGGCGCCCGGCCCGTCATCGTGCACATCAACAATCGTGACGAACGGCTCGGACTCGCTCACAGCGATCACGACCTCATCGTGTTCCTCGCCGACGCCGGACTGAAAGACCCGAAACGGATCCTCGACAACCCGGCCGTGGTCGAGTGGCAGGGAGCCGCAGCGCACAGATACGAAACTGCGTGATGCGCGGCTCGCACGAGCAGCCGAGCAAGCGCACCCTGGATGCATGACGAGCGCCCCGATAGTCGTGCATCGCTCTGCACCGTCCGGTGGTCGGGCGGTCACGATCAATAATGAGATGGCCGGCCTCGTCCACGACGACCGCGACCTGATCGAACTTCTCCGGCGGGCCGGAATCTATGACGCCGAGCATTGCCTCGACGACCCGCACTGGATCGAATGGCGCGGCGGCCGGGCCCATCTGTACGAACCGGCATAAGACCGGGCACACCTGGGTGGTGTCTCCCCTGGGGGATTCGGGGCGCGATACCCACCCCTCCCGTGGGCGTTGCTCGCCGCCGCGCTCGGGAGGGTTCGGAGGTCTCAGCTGTCGGCGCGGTCGTTGAGCGCTTCGGTGACAACGTCCCGGATCTTCTGCTTCAGCACTCCGTTGGGGTTCTCGTGGATCTCGCCGAGGACCTGGTCCTGCTTACTGAGCCGCGTGTTCCCACGGTGTTCCCACTACGCCGTACGAACCAGTCAGGATCCGACAGTCTTCGCAGGTCAGGGTGCGGATACGCGAGAACGGCCGGAGCCCCCGCACAGTGGGCTCCGGCCGTTCGTCTGCCGCCTGCTGTCGTGCTGTCCAGGCGGATTACAGGCGGCTCCTGTGGATCGGTTCGATCCTGCTTACGGGCTACAGAGCGAGGCCGGTGAGGACCAGCACGCGCTCGTAGGTGTAGTCGTCCATCGCGTAGCGAACACCCTCACGGCCGACGCCGGACTGCTTGGCTCCGCCGTACGGCATCTGGTCCGCACGGTAGGACGGGACGTCGCCGATGATCACGCCACCGACCTCAAGGGCCCGGTGCGCACGGAACGCGGTCTGCAGGTCGTGGGTGAACACACCTGCCTGCAGGCCGTACTTCGAGGAGTTGACCGAGGCGAAGGCCTCGGCCTCGCCGTCCACCTTCTGTACGGACAGGACCGGTCCGAAGACCTCCTCGCAGGAGAGCTTGACGCCGTCCGGGAGTTCCGCAAGCACGGTCGGCGCATAGGTGGCACCGTCCCGCTTGCCTCCGGTGAGCAGCTGGGCGCCTGCCTGCACAGCCTCGTCCACCCAGGACTCGACGCGCTTGGCGGCGTCCTCGCTGACGAGCGGGCCGACGTCGGTGGCGGCGTCGGACGGGTCGCCGGTGACCTGAGCCTCGACAGCCGCGACGATCTTCGGGACGAGCCGGTCGTAGACCGAGGCGTCCGCGATGACGCGCTGCACCGAGATGCAGGACTGGCCGCCCTGGTAGTTGGAGAAGGTCGCGATCCGGCTCGCGGCCCAGTCCAGGTCCTCGTCGGAGGCGTAGTCGCCGAGGACGACCGCCGCACCGTTGCCGCCCAGCTCCAGGGTGCAGTGCTTGCGCGGCACCGACTCCAGGATGGAGTAGCCGACCGGGCCGGAACCCGTGAAGGAGATCACGGGCAGGCGCTCGTCCTGGACGAGGGCGGGCATACGGTCGTTGGGCACCGTGAGCACGGACCACGAACCGGCCGGGAGGTCGGTCTCGGCCAGCAGCTCGCCGAGGATCAACGACGAGATCGGGGTGGCCGGGGCGGGCTTCAGGATGATCGGGGCGCCGACGGCAATGGCCGGGGCGACCTTGTGGGCGCTCAGGTTCAGCGGGAAGTTGAAGGGCGCGATACCGAGGACCGTGCCGCGCGGGAAGCGCCGGGTCAGCCCGAGACGGCCGGTGCCACCGGCGTCGGTGTCGAGGCGCTGGGCGTCGCCGCCGTTGAAGCGACGGGCCTCCTCGGAGGCGAACCGGAACACGGAGACGGCGCGGCCGACCTCGCCGCGCGCCCACTTGATGGGCTTGCCGTTCTCGGCGGAGATCAGCTGGGCGATCTCCTCGGTGCGCTCCACGAGACGTCGTACGACGTGGTCGAGGGCAGCGGCGCGGACGTGGGCGGGCGTCGCGGCGAACTCCTCGCGCACGGCGTGCGCGGCGGCGACGGCCTCCTCGATCTGCGCGTCGGTCGGCACGCTGACCGTACCGACGAGACGGCCGTCCCAGGGGTTGGTGACGTCGAAGCTGTCCTCGCCGGTGGCCTGGCGGCCGGCGAGCCAGAAGGCGTGGGTGGAAGTCATGGAGATTCCGGCCCTTCGGAGTCGTGGGTGTCTTGTCCCCCACCGTAGGGCCGGGCCGTCGCCCTGACGCTTGTCCGCCGTGGAGCGAAGCGCGGCAGGCATGCGCCGGTTTGTCGGATGACCGCGCCTGTCGGCATGGTGTGCCGCACCCGTCCGGCGCGCGGGGCGTCCTCAGGCGCCGGCCGGGCTCCGTTTCACGGCGTCGACGGGGAGCTGGTGGCCTTCAGTGCCAGCCACAGTTCCATCCGGACATCCGGGTCGTCCAGGGAGCGGCCGAGGATCTCCTCCACACGCCGCATCCGGTAGCGCAGGGTGTGGCGGTGCACGCCCAGGTCGGCTGCGGCCGCGTCCCACTGACCGTGGTGGGAGAGCCAGGCGCGCAGCGAGGCGACGAGGTCGCCGCGCCCCTTCGCGTCGTGCTCGTACAGGGCGCGGAGCATGCCGTCCGCGAAGGCCCGTACCGCGTCGTCCGCGAGCAGTGGCAGAACCGAGCCGGCCGCCAGCTCTTCGTGCTCGACGAGGGCCCTGCCTCGGCGGCGAGCGACCGAGAGTGCCTGTTCGGCCTGCTTGTACGCGGCGGATACGGCGATCGGACCCGCCGGTGCGGACAGCCCGATCACCACTTCCCCCTCCTCGGGGGTCTTCTGGTCGCGTGGGGTCCGCTCGTCCTGTGCCCCCGCGTATGCCATGCACGCGGCGACAGCCGCACCACCGTCCGCGGCCAGGACGACGAGCCGCTCACCCTCGGGAACCGTCAACAGCGTCTCGCCGGCCCGGGAGGCCGCCGCTTCCATCGCCTCACCGAGCAGCGCCTGTGTCGACGGCTCGGTCGCCTCCGCGATCAGCAGCCGGAAAGGAGCGTCGAGCAGCCCTCCGTACAGATCCCCGGCAACGGCCCGCGCGTGGTCCGGCTGGCCGGCCAGGAGCATGCGCAGCACCGCCGCGCCGAGCCGCTGCTCAGCGCCCTGGAGGGAGCGCGAGCGGGCGGTGGTGAGTGTCAGCAGGGCGACGGCCGAGTGCACGGCGTACCGCTCGGCGGTGCCGAGAGCCGAACCGGTGCCCACGGCCAGGGCGCCCCGGGCCCTGCGGCCGGTGCCCAGGGTCTGGAGCTCGACCCGGTCGTCGGTGTCGCCGACGACCACGCTCGCCGGAGCAGGACGCTCCCGCAGGCGCTCCACATCGGGGGTGAGCCGGGCGGCACGCCGGGCGGCCCAGTCGGGGGCGGCGGCCACGACGGCACCGGAGGCGTCGTACAGCGCGGCCCACCCGTCGACCTGCGCGGCGAGCCTGGTGAGGAGTTCGGCGGGTCCGTCCCCCGCGAGTGCGGCCTTGGTCAGATCCCGCTGGGCCTCGAACCCCGCTGTCACCGCCCGGTACTGGTCTGCGGCGATCTCCGACGAAACAGCCTTGGCGATGGCGAGGAACGGGGTGCGGCGCGGCACTTCCAGGATCGGCAGCCCGGCCTCCTCCCCGGCGTCGATCAGCGGCTGGGGTACGTCGTCGTAGTTGACGCCCACGGCGAAGCCCAGCCCGACGACTCCGGCGCCGGCCAGCCGTCGCACGTACCGTCGCATCGCTTCGGGGTTCTCCGCGTCGAGGTTGGTGGCGGTGACGAGAAGGAGTTCTCCACCCTCCATGTAAGGGACGGGGTCGGCGAGCTCGCTGGCATGCGCCCAGCGCACGGGCTGGTCGAGCCGGTCCGCCCCCGCACGCACCGTGAGTTTGAGCGCCGAGTGCTGGACGAGCGAGGCGAGAGTGGGGGGCATGGAGACCGCGGGACCTTCAGGAGTCGTTTTTGCCGTCCCGTACGAACGGCTCCTCCCGATTCTGCCAGGGCGGCAGGGTCCGCCGTAACCGCTCCCGGATATACGGCACCGTTCCCGCCCGCCGGATCAGCTGCGGAGGACCCGGTTCGCACGTCAAGGCCGCATGGACACACGGTTCAGCCGTTCAGGTTCACCAGCAGGGGCGGCGCGTGGTCCCCTCGTACGGTCGTGAGGGACAGCACCGCGTGTCCGGCCGGAACGCGATGGGCCAGTTCGGAGGCGGACCAGCGTTCGCGTTCGACCTGGCGTACGGTCACCGCGTCCGTGGTCACGGCCTTCCCGGTGACCAGTTTGCGGAAGGCGTGGATGGCCCGGGTCATCGGCTGGTCGGCGAAGACCGTGCGCTGGGTGACGTCTCTCGTCTCGACCCATTCCGTGCCCCACGCCTCGGCGAACTTCTTGCCGTCCCAGGTGGTGATCCCGGAGAACGCCATCCGGCAGCCCACGGCGCCGAGCAACGCCGTGTGGAGGCCCTCCGGGACGTCGTCGAGGGTGCGCAGCGTGACCACGGCTCCGGCGTGCGCGGAGCGCAGCCGCTGGATTCCGCGGACGGTGTCGGGGGTCAGGGTGCGGGTCGCGTCGTCGAGGACGAGGCAGGCGAAGAGCGAGCGGTCCGTGCGGGTGGCGGCGCTCGCCGTGAACTGGGCGAGGACAAGGCGGGCCAGCATCCGCGACGCCTCGGCGTGGCCGCGTTCGGGCAGGTCGATGCGGACCCTGAGTGGGTGTTCCAGGGCCCGCAGGGAGAAGGGGCGGGCCTTGCCGGTGGTGTCGAAGAAGTCGGCGAACGCGGGCCGGTCGAGGAGCGCGACCCGGTCCGCGAGCGCGGGTCCGGCGTCGCCGGTGGCACCGGACTGGCGGGTGCGCGCGTCCAGTTCGCGGTGCATGTCCTGCCGGCCCGTGGCGTCGAGGGCCTCGCGCAGGGTGGAGAGCGTCTCCGGTACGCCGTCGAGCAGTTCCCGCAGCTCCGGGACGGAGGGGAAGCGGCCGTGGGCGGCGCGGTAGGGACCGAGGAGCTGGGCGAGGGCGGTGGCGGCGCGTCGGCTGTCCACCTCCTGGAGATCACCGACGAGCCCCTCGGCCAGCACGGCAGCGGCTTCGTCGGGGTCGGTGGTGCCTCCGTACAGGTCGAGATCGTGGACGGAGGACGGGTCTCCGAGCTTGACCACGACGTCGAAGCCCTCGTCGGCGCCGAGCTGGGTTCCGGCGGCGCACACCGCGACGACGGCGGCGCGCCCGGCGAGCGCCTGGAGGGCGAGGGATTCGACGACCGGCCGGATCAATGCGCGGCTCTTGCCCGCCCCCGGCGGCCCGACCGCCAACAGGGACGTGCCGAGCAGCCCGGGGTCGAGGGCGATGCCGTTGCCGCGGCGTGCGTAGGGGTTGCGTTCGCTGTCGTCGACGGTGCCGAGTCTGACCTGGTCGACCAGCAGATCGTGCCGGGCGGCACGGACCGGGAGATCACGTGCGCCGGAGGGGTGGGTGCAGGCGGCGGCGCCGTTGCGCAGCACGGTGTCGGTGAAGGCGGGGAGCCGGCTGCTGTCGGCGCGTACGGACGTCCAGGCACGTCGGATACGGGCGTAGTCGACGTCGTTCATCCGGCCCGACCGCGCCTCCTGGGAGAGCTTGGCGGCGACCTGGTTCTGTCCGACGGCGCGCAGATCGGGCCACTCGGCCGGATCGTCCGCGCCGTCGTCCGTGCGGCCTCCGGTGCCGCGGTCCGTGTCCTGGGCCGTGCCGCCGTGCACGTTGTCGTTCGCGCGCCCGGTCGTGGCGGCGTGGGCCGTCGGCGGGTGCTGCGGTCCGTTGCCGCCGGAGGTACGGCGCCGCAGTTCCGCCCATCGTCCGAGCTTCGCGAACGGCCACACGATCACCAGGGTGATCAGGGCGTACAGCGTGTACGTGACCGCGGTGGTCACGGTGCGGTCGGTGCCCAGCCAGGGTGCGGCGAAGCTGAAGGTGAGCTTCATGCCCGGCACGGTCCCGTTCCATACGAGGATCCAGACCAGCAGGGCGCCGACCGCGGCGCCGCCTGCCCGGGTGGCGGGTCCCCGGCCCCCGACCCATCGTTCGAACGCGGCGCGCCAGTTACCCAAGCGGCCGAACCCGTAGAAGATGGCTCCGATGATCAGGAGGCGGTATATGTCGAGCGCCCGTACGGCCCCGTGGGTCAGCGGCTGATCGCCGAACGGTCCCCACCAGCCGTCGGGGGTGAAGAGTTTCAGCGGCACCCGCCAGTACGGGATGTATCCGTTGCGCCAGAGCGACCAGACGAGGATGGAGGCCAGCAGCGAGATCACGGCTCCGCTGAGCAGGGTGCGGTCGGGCGTGCGCTCCTCTTCCTGGGCGGGCCGGGAGGTGTGACCGAACCGCCAGACGCCCGGTTCCGCGAGGGGCCTGGGGATGCGCAGCCAGTCGCCGAGGGAGGGCCCGGAGGCCGGTGCGTGGCCCGGCATGGGCGGCAGCACGGGGGGTGGTGGGCCGGCCGGGCGCGGCACCGAATGACCGGAGCGGGTGCCGCGTGATTCGTACGTGCCCTCGGTGTCCATGTGCTGTCCCTCGTCCCCTGACCAGCGCCGACCGGTAACTCCGGGCGCGGGCGCCCGATCCCCTCAATCTAGTGCCCCGTACCACCCCGTCAGACGCTGTCGATCGGGATGTCTCGCACCTGTTGCCGGGCCGGGGCCATGCCGGTCGCTATGTCCGTGACGGACAACCGTGACCCGCCACTTCTCCCGAACGGAACATGCCGGACCCCCGGCCTCGCCCCTAGCCTGCAGAGAGAAGCGTCCGAAACACCCCCAGGAGCCCCGCATGACCGCAATTCCGCAGGAGCGCCGCGTCGTCACTGCCATTCCCGGCCCGAAGTCGGTGGAGCTGCAGGCCCGCCGTCTCGCGACGGTCGCCGCAGGTGTGGGCTCCACCCTGCCGGTGTTCACCGCCCGTGCCGGTGGCGGGATCATCGAGGACGTGGACGGCAACCGCCTGATCGACTTCGGCTCCGGCATCGCCGTGACCTCGGTCGGCGCCTCCGCCGAGGCCGTCGTACGCCGCGCGTCCGCGCAGCTGGCCGACTTCACCCACACCTGTTTCATGGTCACGCCGTACGAGGGGTACGTCGAGGTCTGTGAGCAGCTCGCCGAGCTGACGCCGGGCGACCACGCCAAGAAGTCCGCGCTGTTCAACTCCGGCGCCGAGGCCGTCGAGAACGCCGTGAAGATCGCCCGTGCCTACACCAAGCGCACCGCCGTCGTCGTCTTCGACCACGGCTACCACGGCCGGACGAACCTCACGATGGCGCTGACCGCCAAGAACATGCCGTACAAGCAGGGCTTCGGTCCGTTCGCGCCCGAGGTCTACCGCGTCCCGGTGGCGTACGGCTACCGCTGGCCGACCGGTGCGGAGAACGCCGGTGCCGAGGCGTCCGCCCAGGCCATCGACCAGATCACCAAGCAGATCGGCGCCGACAACGTCGCCGCGATCATCATCGAGCCGGTGCTCGGCGAGGGCGGCTTCATCGAGCCGGCGAAGGGCTTCCTCCCCGCCATCGCGCAGTTCGCCAAGGACAACGGCATCGTCTTCGTCGCGGACGAGATCCAGTCCGGCTTCTGCCGTACCGGCCAGTGGTTCGCCTGTGAGGACGAGGGCATCGTCCCCGACCTGATCACCACCGCCAAGGGCATCGCGGGCGGTCTGCCGCTCTCCGCGGTGACCGGCCGCGCCGAGATCATGGACGCCGCGCACGCGGGCGGCCTCGGCGGTACGTACGGCGGTAACCCGGTGGCCTGCGCGGGTGCGCTCGGTGCCATCGAGACCATGCGTGAGCTGGACCTGAACGGGAAGGCGAAGCGCATCGAGGAGGTCATGAAGGGCCGCCTCGCCGAGATGCAGGCGAAGCTGCCGAACGGCGATGTCATCGGTGACATCCGCGGCCGCGGCGCGATGATCGCGATCGAGCTGGTGAAGTCCGGCACGAAGGACCCGAACCCGGAGGCCGCCGCGAAGCTCGCGAAGGCCTGCCACGCCGAGGGCGTGCTCGTCCTCACCTGTGGCACGTACGGCAATGTGCTGCGCTTCCTGCCGCCGCTGGTGATCGGCGAGGACCTGCTGAACGAGGGCCTCGACGTCATCGAGCAGGCGTTCACCCAGATCTGATCCGGTCCCGGAGCCGATCCTGACCGGGCCCACGTGAGGGCCTGTGAAGAACGTGTGGGGGGCCGATGGCGGGATCCGATTCCGGCTGTCGGTCCCCCGTCGGCTGCCGTACGGTTTCTGCAGATGAGAGAAACACCCCGCCCGCAGGGGACTGCCGGCGACGCCGGGCCGGCGCTTCCCCAGCACCGTCCTGGCCGTGCCTTCGCGCACACCACCGGAGCCTCTGGCTCCGGAACTCCTCACCGATCGGATGGCCGCTCGCCCCAAACCCCCCGGGGCGCGCGGCAAACCGATCCAGGCGGCCGCCCCGGAACCACCCCCCCTGTTCCGGGGCGGTCGGCTTTTCTCCTTTCGCTGGTGTCGTCGCTGCTCACGGTCTTCGCGCTCCTCACCTGGCAGGTCGCGGCCGACGGCCCGCTGCGCGGGCTGGACGAGCGGATCGGCCGGACCGTCGTCGGACACGGTCCCGCCCGGCTCACCGAATTCCTCGCCGATCTCGGCAACATGCAGGTCGCGCTCCCGGTCCTGGGGTGCGCGATCGTCTACGCGCTGCTGCGCGGCGCACGCCGTGCGCCGCTGTCCGCGGCGCTCGCCATGGCGGCGGTACCCGCGCTGATCGTCCCGCTCAAGGACGTGATCGCCCGTCCGGGACCGCTGACCGAGGCGACCGGCTACTACCCGTCGGGCCATGCGGCGACGGCCGCGGTGGCGTACGGGGCCGCGGCGCTGCTGCTCGCACCGCGCACAGGTACGGCAGGGCGGTCGACGTGGTCATGGCCGATGCCCGTCGCCGCTGTCCTGCTGACAGTGGCGACGGGCATCGGTCTGGTGCTGCGCGGCTATCACTGGCCGCTGGATGTGCTCGGCAGCTGGTGCCTGAGCGGGCTGCTCCTCCTGGCACTCCGCTGGTCGAGCTGTCCCTCACGGCGGCGTCGGCCGCCGAAGTAGGCGTCGACGTTCTTCGAGAACTCACCGTTGTCGAAGCGGTCCCCGTTGATGGACCACGTCATCAGACCGAGCAGTCCGGGCCAGGTGCGGGTTGGGGCCACCAGTGCCCCTCCCGGCACTAGCAGTGAACCGGGTCACACCGCGTATGACCCGGCTCGCGGCCCGGTCAGCTGTCGAAGCCGAGCCCCAGGCGGTCCATCGTCCGCAGCCACAGATTGCGGTGCCCGCCATTGCTGTCCGCCCTGGCCAGGGACCTCTTCGTGAGTTCGATCCCGGTCCAGGCGAACGGCTCCGGGGGGAACGGCATCGGCTTGGTGCGCACCATTTCCAGACCGGTCCGCTCGGTCCTTTCGCCGGACAGCAGGTCGAGCATCACATCGGCGCCGAACCGGGTTGCTCCGACACCGAGCCCGGTGAATCCGGCGGCGTAGGCGACCCGACCCTGATGGGCCGTACCGAAGAAGGCGGAGAAGCGGGAACAGGTGTCGATCGCACCGCCCCAGGCGTGGCTGAAACGCACCCCGGCCAACTGCGGGAAGCAGTCGAAGAACTGGCCCGCGAGCTTGAGGAACGTCTCCGGCCGCTGGTCGAGATCGGCGCTCAGCCGGCCACCGTACGGATAGATCGCGTCATAGCCGCCCCACAGGATCCGGTTGTCCGCGGAGAGCCGGAAGTAGTGGAACTGGTTGGCGCTGTCGCCGAGCCCCTGCCGGTTCTTCCAGCCGATGGAGGCGAGCTGGTCGGCGGTGAGCGGTTCGGTCATCAACGCGTAGTCGTAGACCGGGACGGTGTACGGACGCACCCGCTTCACCAGTGACGGGAAGATGTTCGTGCCCAGCGCGACCCGCCGGGCGAGGACCTTCCCGTACGGCGTGCGGACCGCCATCCCGGTGGCGGTCCTGGCCAGTTCGAGGCCCCGAGTGTGCTCGTACACCCGTACGCCCAGATCGAGGCAGGCCCGCTTCAGCCCCCAGGCGAGCTTGGCGGGGTGCAGCATGGCGACCCCGCGCCGGTCCCAGAGCCCACCCAGGAATGTCGGCGAGTCGACCTCCGCGCGCAGTGCGTCCTGATCGAGGAATTCCACTCCGGTGAAGCCGAGTTGCTCCATTTCCCGGTGCCATTCCCGGAGTTCTTCGAGCTGATGGGGTTCCGTGGCGACATCGATCTCGCCGGTGCGCTCGAACTCGCAGTCGATGGAGTAGCGGGCGACAGCCGCCTCGATGGCGTCGAGGTTCTGCTCGCCCAGCTGCTCCAGCTTCTTGATCTCGTCGGGCCAGCGTTCCAGGCCGTTGGGGAGGCCATGGGTGAGGGAGGCGGCGCAGAATCCGCCGTTGCGGCCCGAGGCGGCCCAGCCCACCTCGTGCCCCTCGATCAGTACGACGTCCCGTTCCGGGTCGCGTTCCTTGGCGATCAGCGCGGTCCACAGTCCGCTGTATCCGCCGCCGATGACGAGCAGATCGCAGTGTTCGTCGCCGGTGAGCGCGGGAAGCGCGTCGGGCCTGCCGGGGTCGTCCAGCCAGAACGAGACCGGCCGGGCGCCGGAGAGTGATTGTGCAGCAGTACGCATGGCAACTGGGGCCATGGTTTCCAACTCCTTCAGGACTTCAGGATCGTGCGCTGTTCTTCCGCCGGTTCGCGATCAGCTGGCCGGCGACAACCACCAGTACGGCAATGATGAACATCGCCGTGCCGATGACGTTGATCTGCACGGGTGTGCCGCGCTGTGCCGAACCCCAGACGAACATGGGGAAGGTCACGGTCGAGCCCGCGTTGAAATTGGTGATGATGAAATCGTCGAAGGAGAGCGCGAAGGCGAGCAGCGCTCCCGCGGCGATTCCGGGGGCGGCGATCGGCAGGGTCACCCGCAGGAACGTCTGCACGGGGCCCGCGTACAGATCGCGGGCCGCCTCCTCCAGCCTCGGGTCCATCGACATCACGCGCGCCTTGACCGCCGTCACGACGAAACTCAGGCAGAACATGATGTGCGCGATGAGGATCGTCCAGAAACCGAGCTGCGCACCCATGTTGAGGAAGAGCGTGAGCAGTGAGGCGGCCATGACGACCTCGGGCATCGCCATCGGCAGGAAGATCAGCGAGCTGATCGCGCCGCGTGCCCGGAAGCGGTAGCGGACCAGCGCGAAGGCGATCATCGTGCCGAGCGCGGTCGCGCCGATGGTCGCCCAGGTGGCGATCTGGAGGGAGAGCGAGAGCGAGCCGCACATGTCGGCGACGCCGCAGGGGTCCGTCCAGGCGTCCAGTGAGAAGCGCTGCCAGGCGTAGTTGAAGCGCCCGTTCGGCTTGTTGAAGGAGAACACCATGACGACGATGTTCGGCAGGATCATGTACGCGAGGGTCAGCAGACCCGCGATGACGATCAGATGGCGGCGGAGCCAGCGCAGTACGGACATCAGACCAGGTCCTCCGTCCCGGAGCGGCGGATGTAGACGGTGACCATCAGCAGGACGACCGCCATGAGGATGAAGGAGAGCGCGGCCGCCATCGGGTAGTCGAGGACGCGCAGGAACTGGGTCTGGATGACGCTGCCGACCATCTTGGTGTCGGTGGAGCCCAGCAGTTCCGCGTTGACGTAGTCACCGCTGGCCGGGATGAAGGTCAGCAGCGTGCCGGAGACGACGCCCGGCATGGAGAGCGGGAACGTCACCTTGCGGAAGGTGGTGGCAGGGGTGGCGTACAGGTCGCCGGCCGCCTCGTGCAGCCTGCCGTCGATCCGCTCCAGCGAGGTGTAGAGCGGCAGGATCATGAACGGCAGGAAGTTGTACGTCAGACCGCAGACCACCGCCATCGGCGTGGCCAGCACCCGGTTGTTCTCGGTCCAGCCGAGCCAGCTGGTGACGTCCAGGACGTGCAGGGTGCTCAGCACGTCGACGACCGCACCGCCGTCCGCGAGGATCGTCTTCCAGGCGAGCGTACGGATCAGGAAGCTGGTGAAGAAGGGTGCGATGACCAGTACCAGCACCACGTTGCGCCAGCGGCCCGCCTTGAACGCGATGAGATACGCGAGCGGGTAGCCGAGCAGCAGGCACAGGATCGTCGCGGTGCCCGCGTACAGCAGGGACCGGATGAACTGCGGGTAGTACTCGGACAGCGCGTCCCAGTAGGTCTGGAAGTGCCAGGTGACCTCGAACCCCTTCTCCAGGGATCCGGTCTGTACGGAGGTCGACGCCTGGTAGACCATCGGCAGCGCGAAGAAGACGACGAGCCACAGGATGCCGGGGAGCAGCAGCCAGTACGGGACGAGCCGCTTGCGGGTGGAGGCCTTGCGTACAGGAAGCTCGGCGGGGTCTGTGGGCGGCGCGGGCGGCGCTTCGGTGACGGTCACGTCGCGTCCTCCACCGTCTCCACGCCCGCGTCGATGTCCTGGGCCGCGTCGAGGCCGAAGGTGTGCGTGGGGTTCCAGTGCAGGACGACTTCGGCTCCCGAGGTGAGCCGGGTGTCGCGCTCGATGTTCTGCTCGTACACCTGAAGCGCCTTGCCGGCCGGGCTCTCCACCACGTACTGCGTGGAGACACCGATGAAGCTGGAGTCGGTGATCCGGCCGGTGACCCGGTTGCGTCCGGCGGCTATGGAGTCCGCGTCGTCGGCGTGGGCGAGGGAGATCTTCTCCGGACGGACGCCGAGCAGCAGCCTGCCGCCACGGGCGGTGGGTGCCTGACACCGCCCGGCGGGCAGCCGCAGCGTCATGCCGCCCGCACCGACCAGGATGTCCTCGCCGGCCTCGGTGATCTCGCCCTCGATGAGGTTGGAGGTGCCGAGGAAGTTGGCGACGAACGTCGTCTTCGGATTCTCGTACAGATCGGCCGGGGCGCCGAGCTGTTCGACGCGGCCCGCGTTCATCACCGCGACGGTGTCGGCCATGGTCATGGCCTCCTCCTGGTCGTGGGTGACGTGGATGAACGTGATGCCGACCTCGGTCTGGATGCGCTTGAGCTCCAGCTGCATCTGGCGGCGCAGCTTGAGGTCGAGGGCGCCGAGCGGCTCGTCGAGCAGGAGCACCTGCGGGTGGTTGATCAGGGCGCGGGCGACGGCGACGCGCTGCTGCTGGCCGCCGGAGAGCTGGTGCGGTTTGCGCTTCGCGAAGTCGCCGAGCTGGACGAGGTCCAGCATGTCGTCGACCTGCTTCTTGACCGACTTGATGCCGCGCCGGCGCAGACCGAAGGCGACGTTCTCGCTGATGTCGAGGTGCGGGAAGAGCGCGTAGCTCTGGAAGACGGTGTTGACGGGCCGCTTGTACGGAGGGAGGTCGGTGATGTCCCGGCCGCCCAGCGAGATGGTGCCGGTCGTGGCCTCCTCCAGCCCCGCGATCATCCGCAGGGTGGTGGTCTTGCCGCAGCCGGACGCCCCGAGCAGGGCGAAGAAGGAGCCCTGCGGAACGGTCAGATCGAGCGGCTGGACGGCTTTGAAGGAACCGTACGACTTGCTGATCCCGGTGAGGCGGACGTCGCCGCCTTCTGTCTGCTGCTGTGTCATGGGTCGCAGTCCCAGTGGTGTCAGGGGGAGGTCGGGGGAAGGAAAGGCGGGTCGGTCAGGCGCCGATGAGCTTGGCGAACTTCTCTTCGTACGCCGTCTCTTCCTTGGAGGTCAGCGAACGGAAGGCGTGCGACCGGGCCGCCATCTCCTTGTCGGGAAGGATCAGGACGTTGTCGGCCATCGCCTGGTCGATCTTCGCCAGTTCGTCGCGGACTCCGTCGACCGGACAGACGAAGTTGATGTACGCGGCGAGCTTGGCAGCGACCGACGGTTCGTAGTAGTAGTCGATGAGCTTCTCGGCGTTGGTCTTGTGCCGGGCCTTCACCGGGACGAGCAGGTTGTCGCTGGAAATGATGTAACCGGCGGCCGGGACGGCGTACTTGATGTCCGGGTTTCCGGCCTGGAGCTGGATGATGTCGCCCGCCCAGGCGACGCAGGCGGCGATGTCGCCCTTGTCGAGGTCGGCCGTGTAGTCGTTGCCGGTGAAGCGCCGGATCTGGTTCTTGTCGACGCCCTTCTGGAGCCGGCCGATCGCGGCGTCGTAGTCGGCGTCGGTGAAGGTGCCGGGGTCCTTGCCCATGTCGAGCAGGGTCATGCCGATGGAGTCGCGCATCTCCGAGAGGAAGCTGACCCGTCCCTTGAGCTTCGGGTCGTCGAGCAGCTGGCTGACGGAATCGACCTTGCGGCCCCCGGTCGCCTTGGAGTTGTAGGCGATGACGGTGGGAATGCCCGCCCACGGGTACGAGTAGGCGCGGCCGGGGTCCCAGTCCGGGGAGCGGAACTGGGCCGAGAGGTTGGCGTAGGCGTGCGGCAGGTTCGACGCGTCGAGCTTCTGCGCCCAGCCGAGGCGGACGACGCGTGCGGCCAGCCAGTCGGTGACGCAGATAATGTCGCGGCCGGTGTCCTGGCCGGCCGCGAGCTGCGGCTTGATCTTGCCGAAGAACTCGACGTTGTCGTTGATGTCCTCGGTGTACTTGACCTTGATCCCGGTGCGCTCCGTGAACGCCTCCAGGGTGGGCCGGTGCTTGCCGTCGTCGGTGACGTCCATGTACTCGGTCCAGTTGGAGAAGTTGACCTGCTTCTCCTTGGCCGAGTGGTCGTCGGAGGCCGCCGCTGCGTCCCCCTCCCGCTGCGCGGGCGGGATGCCGCACGCGCTCAGCGTGCCCAGGCCGCCGAGCGCGAGCGCGCCCATGCCGGAGGCGCGCAGCAACGAACGGCGGGTGAGGGCACCCCTGCCACTGGTAAGACTGCGCCGCATCGCGGCCAGTTGGGCCGCGGAGAGGTGCTCCGGCTCGTACTGCTCCATGCGCGTTGCCCTTTCGGGTGGGTGTGGCCGTTGTCCGGCCTGGCTATCGGTCCCCGAAGATTGTGCGGTGCCAGTCCTTCCGGGCGACCGCGGTGTTGTCGTACATCACGTGCTTGACCTGTGTGTACTCCTCGAACGAGTACACCGACATGTCCTTGCCGAAGCCGCTGGCCTTGTATCCGCCGTGCGGCATCTCGCTGATGATCGGGATGTGGTCGTTGATCCAGACGCAGCCCGCCTTGATCTCGCGGGTGGCGCGGCCCGCCCGGTACAGGTCGCGGCTCCAGGCGGAGGCGGCGAGTCCGTACGGGGTGTCGTTGGCGAGGGCGATGCCCTCGTCGTCGGTGTCGAAGGGCAGCACGACCAGGACCGGGCCGAAGATCTCCGACTGGACGATCTCGCTGTCCTGGGCGGCGCCCGCGACGAGCGTCGGCCGGTAGTAGGCACCGTCCGCCAGGTCGCCGCCGGGGGCCTCACCGCCGGTGACGACGGTGGCGTACGCACGGGCGCGCTCGACGAAGCCGGCGACCCGGTCCCGCTGGGCGTGGCTGATCAGCGGGCCGAGGTCGGTCGACGGGTCGAAGGGGTCGCCGAGCCGGACGGTCTCCATCAGCTCGGCGACGCCCTGCACGAAGGCGTCGTAGAGCGGCCGCTGGACGTAGGCGCGGGTGGCGGCGGTGCAGTCCTGGCCGGTGTTGATGAGCGCTCCGGCGACCGCGCCGTTGACCGCGGCCTCCAGGTCGGCGTCGTCGAAGACCAGGAAGGGGGCCTTGCCGCCGAGTTCGAGGTGGAGGCGCTTGACGGTGGCGGTGGCGATCTCCGCGACCCGCTTGCCGACGGCGGTGGAGCCGGTGAAGGAGGTCATCACGACGTCCGGGTGGCCGACGAGATGTTCGCCCGCGTCCTTGCCCGCGCCGGTGACGATGTTGATCACACCGTCCGGGATGCCTGCCTCGGTGGCCGCCTGGGCGAACATCAGCGAGGTCAGCGGGGTGATCTCGGCGGGCTTCAGCACGATCGTGTTGCCCGCCGCGACCGCCGGGAGGATCTTCCAGGCGGCCATCTGGAGCGGGTAGTTCCAGGGGGCGATCGAGCCGACGACGCCGATGGCCTCACGGCGTACGTACGAGGTGTGGTCGCCGTCGTACTCCCCGGCGGCCTTGCCCTCCAGGTGGCGGGCGGCGCCCGCGAAGAAGGAGGTGTTGTCGACGGTGCCGGGCACGTCGAACTCGGTGGAGAGCTTGATGGGCTTGCCGCACTGGAGCGACTCGGCGTACGCGAAGTCGTCGGCCTGCTCCGCGAGGACGGCGGCGAACCGGTGCATCGCCTCGGACCGCTCGGCCGGGGTGGCACCCGACCAGCCGGGGAACGCCTCGCGGGCGGCCGCGACGGCCGCGTCGACATCGGCGGTGCCCGCCAGTTCGTAGGTGTAGACGATCTCGCCCGTAGCCGGGTTCACGACGTCGTGGCTGCGTCCCGATGTGCCGGAGCGCAGCTTTCCGCCGATGTACTGCGCGCCGGCCGCGAAGCGGTCCCGCACGTGGAAGCCTTTGCCCATGACGCTCTCCTCCGCCGCTGTCTCCGTGTACCGGGGCGGCGTAGCTTCTGCTCGATTTGAGTGCCGATCCTGACAGAGGAGACGGAGCCCAACAAGTGATTCCGTTGTTGCCTTTTGGTTACGCAACGGAATCTGTCGACCATGTGTCGCGTCGCCGCGGAAATCCACGTACGGAGTGTCAGTGGCGGATGCCACACTCGCATGTCATGGAACACCTGAGCGAGCTCGTGGCGCGAACCCGTCGCGGTGAGAAGGTGAAGTACCTGCCGTTCTGGGGGCACCGCCCTCGGCCGGACGGGCGGATCGGCGCGAGCTGCCTCAGCCAGTGGTGGCCCTCGCCGTTCACGGTCGACGGGGTGACGTACGCGTCGGCCGAGCACTGGATGATGGCCGGCAAGGCGCGGCTCTTCGGCGACACGGAGGCGGAGCACCGTGCGCTGTCCGCGAGCAGCCCCGCGGCGGCGAAGAAGGCAGGCCGGCTGGTCCGCGCCTTCGACGACACGGTGTGGGAGCGGGAGCGGTTCGCCCTGGTGGTGGCGGGCAGTGTCCACAAGTTCGGCCAGGACGCCGAGCTGCGGGAGTTCCTGGTGAACACCGGGGACCGGGTGCTCGTCGAAGCCAGCCCCGTGGACCGGATCTGGGGCATCGGACTGGCGGCGGACGACCCGCGAGCGGAGGATCCGGCGTCCTGGCGGGGGCTGAATCTGCTGGGGTTCGCCCTCATGGAGGCGCGAACACGGCTGCGCGCTGTGCCCGACGCGATATGAAAAGGCCCGCGGGGCGGTCGGGGTTCTCCCCACCGCCCCGCGGGCCTTGCTCTGTGCGGCGGCATTCCTGCCTCTATCGCGTGCCGTCCACGACCAGGGACGTTCCGTACGTGTCGTCGTAGGGGTAGCTGTCGTGATTGTTGAAGTCGTGGCTCACGCTCCAGATCAGGAAGCCCAGGAACGCTCCGCTGATCACGATGCCGAGCGAGCCCAGGATGATGCCGGCCAGCGCGACGCCGCCGTTGTTCGCCTCACCCCGGTTGACCCGGCCACGGCCTATGAGACCGAAGATCAGCGCGAGGACGCCGAGGACGACCCCGAGCCCCCACATGCAGAAGCCGGCCACGGCGATGATGCCGAGCACCATCGACGCGATACCGAGCCCGTTCGCGGGCGCCGGTCCGCCCCAGGCCGCCTGGCCGTAGCCGGGGTATCCCGGATAACCGCCGTACTGCGGAACGGGTGCGGCCGGGTATCCGTACGGTCCTGCCGGAGGGACCTGCTGCCCGGGACCGTTCGGCGCGATCGGCGGCGGCGGTACGTTCCCGGGCCCCGGTCCCGCTCCGGGCAGGGGGCCGGTCCCCGGGGCGGCAAAGGGGCCGGTCCCCGGTGCGGCGCCGAACCCCGCCGTGGGCGCCGGTCCCGTTCCTGCGGTCGGCATCGAGGTGACCGTCTGCTGGTCGTGCACAGCGGGCGGGAGTGGGTCACCGGTCTGCTTCTCCAGCGGCACCCTGTTGTCCGGCGGAGCCCACGGATCGCGTGGCGCAGCCCCGTTCGCGGGCTGCTCTGTGTTCTCTGACATGGGCCTCCCCCATCGTGGTCCCGTCATGCTACGGCCCGCCCAGACAACCGCCGCTCCGGCCTACGATGATCCCCGTCCCACACCGGGCCGTCCCGTGCCCGGACCGCTCCACGTCATGCCCCCGGAGGATCCGATGACCGATCTGCACGCCTTCATCGCGGGGCTGCCCAAGGCCGAACTGCATGTCCACCATGTCGGATCCGCCTCGCCCCGCATCGTCTCCGAACTGGCCGCCCACCACCCGGACTCCAAGGTCCCCACCGACCCGGAGGCGCTGGCCGACTACTTCACCTTCACCGACTTCGGCCACTTCATCGACGTCTATCTCTCCGTCGTGGACCTGATCCGCACCCCGGAGGACGTCCGGCTGCTGACCTTCGAGGTCGCCCGTGACATGGCCCGCCAGAACATCCGGTACGCGGAACTGACCGTCACCCCGTTCAGCTCGACCCGGCGCGGCATTCCGGAGCAGGGGTTCATGGAGGCGATAGAGGACGCCCGCAAGGCCGCCGAGGCCGAGCTCGGGGTCGTCCTGCGCTGGTGCTTCGACATTCCCGGCGAGGCCGGGCTCGAATCAGCCGAGGAGACCACCCGGCTCGCCGTGGACCTGCGACCCGAGGGGCTCGTCTCGTTCGGGCTCGGCGGTCCGGAGATCGGCGTGCCCCGACCGCAGTTCAAGCCCTACTTCGACCGGGCGATCGCCGAGGGGCTGCACTCCGTCCCGCACGCCGGGGAGACCACGGGCCCGCAGACGATCTGGGACGCCCTCACCGAACTGCGCGCCGAGCGCATCGGCCACGGCACCAGCGCCACCCAGGACCGCAGGCTCCTCGACCACCTCGCCGAGCACCGGATCGCGCTGGAGGTCTGCCCGACCTCGAACATCGCAACCCGCGCCGTGACCGATCTCGACCTGCACCCGGTCAAGGAGATGGTGGACGCCGGAGTCCTGGTCACCATCAACAGCGACGACCCGCCGATGTTCGGCACCGACCTCAACAACGAGTACGGGGTCGCGGCCCGCCTCCTCGGTCTGGACGAGCGGGGTCTTGCCGTGCTCGCGAAGAACGCGGTGGAGGCCTCGTACCTCGACCCGGCCGGCAAGCGGACGCTGGCCGCCGAGATCGACACGTACACGTCGGACTGGCTGCGGCGCACCGGCCGGTGACCACCGGTGGTGACAATGGCCCCATGGCCACCTCTGTCACCGCCGTAGCTCACCGCGGCGATCCGTACCGTGCCCGCGAGAACACCCTCCCCTCGATCCGCTCCGCCATCGAACGGGGGGCGGACGCGGTCGAGATCGATGTCCGGGTCACCCGCGACGGGGTGCCGGTCCTGCTTCACGACGCCACGCTGGAACGGCTGTGGGGCCACGAGCGCAGACTGGACCGGCTCACCCACCAGGAGCTCACCGAGCTGACCGCGGGCGGTGTGCCCACCCTGCGCGAGGCGCTGCTCGCCGCCGGGGCGCACCGCCTCATGCTCGATCTGCCCGGCTCCACCGACGAGTCGGTACGGAAGACCGTCGGCCTGGTCCGCGAGTGCGGGGCCGCGGAGCGTACGTACTACTGCGCGGGCCCCGAGGCCATGCTGCGGGTGCGCGCCGCGGATCCGTCCGCCGAGATCGCCCTCACCTGGACCACACTCGCCCCGCCGCGCTCCGCCCTGCTGGACGTGGTGAGGCCGCGCTGGCTGAACTACCGGTTCGGGCTGCTGAACCGGGACCTGACGGACCGTATCCACCGGGACGGGCTGCTGGTCTCCGCCTGGACGGCCGACACCAAGCGCACGATGCGCCGTCTGATCGGACACGGCGTCGACTCGATCACCACCAACCGGGTCGACGCCCTGCACGGCCTGCTCGCCAACTCCCGGTCCGCTGAGCTTTCTTGATCGATCCGGCATGATGGGCGGTGTCTCACCGTCGGTGAGGGAGACTGGTGCCCGAGGAGCAGATGTGACCGATCCGCACAGCAGCCCCCGTCCCGCCCGAGTCCGTTCCGACATCGAGAACGCCACCCCGCCGATCACCGCCCGCGAGCGCGAGACGCTGCTGCACCTGGCCCGCGGTCTGTCGAACGCGGAGATAGCGGCCGCGCTGGTCGTCAGCGAACACGCGGTGAAAACCCATGTGGGCAATGTGCTGTCCAAGCTGGGACTGCGCGATCGGATCCAGGCGGTCATCTGCGCGTACGAGTGTGGTGTCGTCACTCCCTCGCCGGACGGACAGCCGTCACCCGCCTCCCCCGCACAGGTGAGAAATACGCCCGGCGAGGACCGCTCGGCCGGGTGATCCGCCGGGGCCTGCGGATCAACAGGATGGAGTCCATCAGCAGTTACGGATTCCACGCCCAGGAGGCACCGGACATGAACGCCCGCACTTCCCGTACCGTCGTCGCAGCCGCCCTGCTCCTCGGCATCGCCGTCGGCCCTGCCGGACCGGCGCTCGCGGCAGACCTCACCCCGGCGACCGCCGCCGCGGCCACCGGGCAGGCCGCTCCGGACGCCGAGGCCCTGCGGGCCGCGATCGCCGGGCTCCCGAGGACCGACGCCACGGCCGCACTCGTCCGAGTCGCAGGCACCGCGGGAACCTGGCGGGGTAGCTCCGGTGTGCACGATCTGGAGTCGGGGCTCCCGGCGGACCCGGGGGGCCGCTTCCGGGCCGGTTCGGTCACCAAGGTCTTCACGGCGGCCGTCGTACTCCAGCTGGCCGGGGAGGGGAAGCTCGACCTGAACCTGCCGGTCCGGCACTATCTGCCGGAGCTGATCCCGGCGGCGTACAAGAAGGTCACCGTGCGCCAGCTGCTGAACCACACCAGCGGCATCCCGTCCGTCGGCTCCGGCGGCGACACGCTCGACGAGTGGTACGCGCACCGCTTCGATCTGCATGACGCGGCGGACACGGTGCGCGAAGCCACCTCCCAGCGGCCGGACTTCGCGCCCGGCACACGGCAGCACTACGACAACATCGGCTACACCGTGGCGGGCCTGCTGATCGAGAAGGTCACGGGCCGCACGTACGAGTCGGAGGTGTCCCGCCGCATCCTGGATCCCCTGGGACTGAAGGACACCGGCTTCCCCGGCATCGACCCGACGATCCGCGGCCCGCACAACCACGGTTACCAGGTCTTCGCCGGGGCCGACGGAACCAGCGAACTGCGGGATGTGACGGTGTGGGGGGGCGACGGACGCCTGGGCGGCGGGTGATCTGATCTCCACCACCGCCGATCTGGAGCACTTCATCCGGGCCCTGTTCCGCGGGCAGGTGGTGCGCGGGCCGCTGCTGGAGGAGATGTTCACCCTGCCCAGGGCATCGGTACGGTGCCCCGTCGGCCCAGTGACTCAGACCGTCGCCGCGGACGCCGGCCCGGCCACCGGGTCCGGCGTCCGGCCCAGCGCTTCCAGCCGCTTGATCATCCGGCGGACGACGAGCAGCGGAAGCACTCCGAAGGCGCCGAACGACATGTCGATGACCGACCACCAGAACGGAATGTCCCGGATCGGTCCGCAGATCAGCGCGAGCGGGATGATCCCGGCGCAGGCGATCATGCCGAACTCGACGACCCAGATGTTGCGGACCGGGTCGCGGTACGGACCGTAGAACGCGACCGCGATGACGAGATGCGCGAAAGCCAGCCAGTCGGTGCCGTACAGCACGAACGGGTACGTCGCGTCGGCCTCGTCGAGGCCGGTCCGGACCCGGGTGATCCACTCCATGAGGGCCGGGAAGTGTTCGGGCACGGGAGAGGTCGAGGACCTCAGCAGATCCTCGGCCCAGTGGAGTTCATGGACGAGCGGGAAGGCGGTCAGCCCGCTCAGCACCAGACAGACGATAAAGACGACCAACCACACGCGTATGCGCCTCAGCAGGGCTCTTCGCTCGCTCATGTCCGCAGCGTACGCCCGTGTTTACCCGCCGTTTACGCCACCCCGGGGCCGGTTTCACAACCCGACGATGGAGTTCCACTTCTTCGCCATCTCGGTACGCTCCTCTGGCGTGATGTCGCGGGCGATCGCCAGCCGTCCGCGCATCGCGTCGTCGGGGAAGATCAGCGGATTCTCGGCGAGCGCCGCGGTCTCCTCGTCCTTCGAGGAGGCCAGCACCTCGCGGGCGGCCGGGACGGGGCAGACGTAGTTGACCCAGGTCGCGAGCTCCGCGGCGACCTCCGGCTCGTAGTAGTAGTCGATCAGCTTCTCCGCATTGCGCTTGTGCCGGGCGAGGTTGGGGATCACGAGCGACTCCGCCCAGAGCTCGGCTCCTTCCTCCGGCACCACGAACTCGATCTCCGGGTTGTCCGCCTTCAGCTGGATGACATCTCCCGAATACGCCTGGCAGGCGAGCACATCACCGGTCGAGAGGTCCTTGATGTAGTCGTTCCCGGTGAAGCGGCGGATGTGCTTCGTCTTCACCAGCTTCTCCACCTGGTCGCACATCGTGTAGAAGTCGTCCAGCGTCCACCGGGCGATGTCGACGCCGTTGCCCTGCATCAGCAGGGCGATGGACTCGTCGAGCCCGGACAGCAGCGTCACCTTGCCCCGCAGGTCGTCCGCCCACAGATCACTCATGTGCCGGACCTCGCGGCCGAGCTTCTTGCGGTTGTACGCGATGCCGGTGATCCCGGACTGCCAGGGAACGCTGTGCGTCCGCCCCTTGTCGAAGGCGGGGGAACGCAGCTGCGGGTCCAGGTACTTGGCAACATTGGGCTGCTTGGCCCGGTCCATCTCCTGCACCCAGCCGAGCCGTACGAACCGGGCGACCATCCAGTCGCTGATGACGAACACGTCCCGGCCGGTCTGCTGATGGTTCATCAGCGCTGGGCTGATCTTCCCGAAGAACTCGTCGTTGTCGTTGATCTCCTCGGTGTACGTGACGGAGATCCCGGTGCGCTCGGTGAAGGCGTCGAGGGTGGGCCGCTTCGACGGGTCCTTGTCGCCGGTGTCGATGTACAGCGGCCAGTTGGCGAAATGCAGCGTGTGGTCGCCACCGGAGTAGTCGTGTCCAGTGCGGTCGCCGGGCTGCACGTAGGCGGCGGGCACTCCGCAGCCGGCCAGCGTGACACCGGCCGCTCCCGCCCCGAAGGCGCGCAGCAGGGACCGGCGGGACATGGGGTTGTTCGGGATCGCTCGCACCTGCGCAGGATGCCCGGCCGGGAACGCCGCGGACAATGGACCAACCGTCCAGCAGAGCGGGCCTCTCCCGCACACCCTGTCGATACCCCGTCAGGCGGCGCACACGGGAACGGCCCCTCGAAGTAGCGCATTCGAGGGGCCGTCACCACCGCGGGGTGTCAGTCGTCGAGCGAGGTCATGACGTGCTTGATGCGCGTGTAGTCCTCGAAACCGTACGCGGAGAGGTCCTTGCCGTAGCCGGACTTCTTGAATCCGCCGTGCGGCATCTCGGCGACGAGCGGGATGTGGGTGTTGATCCACACACAGCCGAAGTCGAGGTTCTTGGACATGCGCATCGCGCGGGCGTGGTCCTTGGTCCACACCGAGGAGGCGAGGGCGTACTCGACGCCGTTCGCGTACTCCACGGCCTGGTCCTCGTCGGTGAACGACTGGACCGTGATCACCGGTCCGAAGACCTCGTTCTGGATGATCTCGTCGTCCTGCCGCAGACCGGAAACGACGGTCGGGGCGTAGAAGTAGCCCTTCTCGCCGACCCGGTGGCCGCCCGCCTCGACCTTGGCGTGCGTGGGCAGCCGGTCGATGAACCCGCTGACCTGCTTCAGCTGGTTGGCGTTGTTGAGCGGGCCGTAGAGCACGTCCTCGTCGTCCGGCTGCCCGGTCTTCGTGTCGGCGGCGGCCTTGGCGAGCGCGGTGACGAACTCGTCGTGGATCGACTCGTGGACGAGGACGCGGGTCGCGGCCGTACAGTCCTGACCCGCGTTGAAGAAGCCCGCGACGGAGATGCCCTCGACGGCCTTGGCGATGTCGGAGTCCTCGAAGACGACGACGGGCGCCTTGCCACCGAGCTCCAGGTGAACGCGCTTGACGTCCTTGGCGGCGGACTCGGCGACCTGCATGCCGGCCCGTACCGAACCGGTGATGGAGGCCATCGCCGGGGTCCGGTGCTCGACCATCGCGCGGCCGGTCTCGCGGTCGCCGCAGAGGACGTTGAAGACGCCCTTGGGCAGGATGTCGCCGATGATCTCGGCGATCAGCACGGTCGACGCCGGGGTGGTGTCGGACGGCTTGATGACGACGGTGTTGCCCGCGGCGAGCGCCGGGGCGAACTTCCATACCGCCATCATCATCGGGTAGTTCCACGGCGCGACCTGGGCGCAGACGCCGACCGGCTCGCGGCGGATGATGGAGGTCATCCCCTCCATGTATTCGCCGGCCGAGCGGCCTTCGAGCATCCGCGCCGCGCCCGCGAAGAAGCGGATCTGGTCCACCATCGGCGGGATTTCTTCGGTGCGGGTGAGCTCGATCGGCTTGCCGGTGTTCTCGGACTCGGCGGCGATCAGCTCCTCCGCCCGCGCCTCGAACGCGTCCGCGATCTTCAGCAGGGCCTTCTGGCGCTCGGCGGGCGTGATGTCGCGCCAGGCGGGGAAGGCCGCCGCGGCGGCGTCCATGGCGGCATCGACATCGGTCTGGCCGGAGAGCGGGGAGGTCGCGTAGACCTCTTCCGTCGCCGGGTTGACCACGTCGATGGTCCGCCCGTCCGCGGCGTCCCGGAACTCCCCGTTGATGTAGTTGCGCAGACGGCGCACCTCGGTGGTCACAACCACCCCTCCTGTCGACACGTCCAATGGGTGAGACGTCCAGCCTAGTCGCAGAGGTATCGCTTTCGACATACCAAACCACTGAGAACTTCGGATTCAGTGAGATCTGGATCCTCAAACAACGAATTTCATCGATTGAGGGTTGCAAGACAGACGAGTCTCGGTGCACAGTGGACGCGTGGCCAGTCGCAGCGCAGACTCCAGGACCGGGAACGGATCGTCACCAGCGGTCGATGCCGTCTCCCTCGCAATCATCGAGCAGCTCCAGGAGGACGGGCGTCGTCCGTACGCCGCGATCGGCAAGGCCGTCGGCCTCTCCGAGGCGGCCGTGCGGCAGCGCGTCCAGAAGCTGCTCGATCAGGGCGTGATGCAGATCGTCGCCGTCACGGACCCGCTCACCGTGGGGTTCCGGCGGCAGGCGATGGTCGGCATCAATGTCGAAGGCGACCTCGATCCTGTCGCGGAAGCGCTGTCGGCCATGGCCGAGTGCGAGTACGTGGTGATGACCGCGGGCTCCTTCGACCTGATGGTGGAGATCGTCTGCGAGGACGACGACCACCTGCTGGAAACGATCAACAAACGCATCCGGGCCATCCCCGGCGTGCGCTCCACCGAGAGTTTCGTCTACCTGAAGCTCAAGAAGCAGACCTATATGTGGGGAACCCGATAGCCGTGAGCAAGGACCTCAGCCGAACCGCGTACGACCACCTGTGGATGCACTTCACCCGCATGTCGGACTACGAGAACGCGCCCGTTCCCACCATCGTGCGTGGCGAGGGCACCTACATCTATGACGACCAGGGCAAGCGCTACCTCGACGGCCTGTCCGGCCTGTTCGTGGTCAACGCCGGTCACGGCCGTCACGAGCTCGCCGAAGCGGCCTACAAGCAGGGCCAGGAGCTGGCCTTCTTCCCGGTGTGGTCCTACGCCCACCCGAAGGCCGTCGAACTGGCCGAGCGGCTCGCCGACTACGCGCCGGGCGACCTCAACAAGGTCTTCTTCACCACCGGCGGCGGCGAGGCCGTCGAGACCGCCTGGAAGCTCGCCAAGCAGTACTTCAAGCTCAAGGGCAAGCCGACCAAGTACAAGGTCATCTCGCGTGCGGTCGCCTACCACGGCACCCCGCAGGGCGCCCTGTCCATCACCGGCCTGCCGGCCCTGAAGGCCCCCTTCGAGCCGCTGGTCCCCGGCGCGCACAAGGTGCCGAACACCAACATCTACCGCGCCCCGATCCACGGCGACGACCCGGAGGCCTTCGGCCGCTGGGCCGCCGACCAGATCGAACAGGAGATCCTCTTCGAGGGACCGGAGACGGTCGCCGCGGTCTTCCTGGAGCCGGTGCAGAACGCCGGTGGCTGCTTCCCGCCGCCGCCCGGGTACTTCCAGCGGGTCCGCGAGATCTGTGACAAGTACGACGTGCTGCTCGTCTCCGACGAGGTCATCTGCGCCTTCGGCCGCCTCGGCACGATGTTCGCCTGCGACAAGTTCGGCTACGTGCCGGACATGATCACCTGCGCCAAGGGCATGACGTCGGGCTACTCCCCGATCGGCGCCTGCATCGTCTCGGACCGCATCGCCGAGCCGTTCTACGAGGGCGGCAACACCTTCCTGCACGGCTACACCTTCGGCGGCCACCCGGTCTCCGCGGCGGTCGGCCTCGCCAACCTCGACATCTTCGAGCGCGAGGGTCTCAACCAGCACGTCCTGGACAACGAGAACGCGTTCCTCACGACGCTGCAGAAGCTGCACGACCTGCCGATCGTCGGCGACGTCCGCGGCAACGGCTTCTTCTACGGCATCGAGCTGGTGAAGGACAAGGTCACCAAGGAGACGTTCACCGACGAGGAGACCGAGCGCGTTCTCTACGGCTTCCTCTCCAAGGCGCTGTACGACAACGGTCTGTACTGCCGGGCCGACGACCGCGGCGACCCGGTCGTCCAGCTCGCGCCGCCGCTGATCTCCGACCAGTCGACGTTCGACGAGATCGAGGGCATCCTCCGGAGCGTCCTGACGGAAGCCTGGACGAAGCTCTGAGAGGGACGGTGACCCAGGCCGCGGGTCGATCGGCTGATCGACCACGGATCGATTGACCGATTGACCCCGGCCCGATCACCGGCCGACCGCATTCCAGCGGTCATTTCATATGGTCCACGCGGCCCGGATGCGCCCATTCGAGTGGGAAGAAGCGCACCCGGGCCGCGTGCTGTGCGCACACCGCGGTCCGAATCCTTACGGTGCCGAGTGACCGATCGGCCTCCTCTTCGTTCCCCCGTACGGGGGACGGGAAATCTGATCTGAACCGAGGTGTACGCCATGGTGGCCCCGCCGGACAACGACGTGATCTGGGCGCGTTCCCTGCACCACTCCCACAACGGCTCACCCGCGCTCGGCGGGATCTCCCTGGAGGTCCACGACGGCGAGATCCTCGCCGTGACCGGCCCGCGAGGCAGCGGCAAGACGACTCTGCTGCACTGCCTCTCCGGCCAACTGGTGCCTCAGCAGGGCGAGGTGTGGTTCAACAGCGTCCCAGTCCACACCATGGGTCCGCGGCTGCGCGAGCGGCTGCGCCGTGACCGGTTCGGCTGGATCGCACCCGATCCCCAGCTCGTACCGGAGCTGAGCACCTGGGAGAACGCAGCGCTTCCCCTGCTGCTGCGCGGCACCTCGCACCGGGCCGCGAAGAAGACCGCCATGGAGTGGCTGGAGCGGCTCGACATCGGCATGTGCGCCAAGCAGCGTCCCCACACGCTGCTCCAGGGACAGCGCCAGCGGATCGCCGTCGCCCGCGCGCTGGCCGGCTCACCCACGGTGATCTTCGCCGACGAGCCGACCGCGACGCTGCACCGCACGGACCGCACCCACGTGCTGCGGACACTGACGAGCGCGGCCCGCTCGCACGGCATCACGGTCGTGCTCGCCACCCATGACGTGGAGGTCGCCTCGCTGGCAGACCGCACGGTCCCGCTGCTGGACGGCCGCCGCGTCGCCACCGTCGCCCTGCCCGCGGTGTCCGATACGGAAGGCCGCGCGGCGTGCTCGCTCTCCGTCTAGCCCGCGGTACCCATCCGCTGGTCCTGGTGCGGCGACTGCTGGTCTCGGCCGCCTCAGCCGGGGTCGGCTTCCTGCTGTTGTGCACCCTGGCATACGCGTCGACGCATCCGGCGTACTCGACCGCCTCGGTGCTGCGGCTGCTGTGGTGCTTCGTGCCGCTGGCCGCCACCGTGCAGTTCGCGGTCGCGGTGGCCCGTACGGACCCGAGCACCCGCCCGCGTCCGGGGCTGTCCGCCGTCGGTCTGGGGCCGGTCAGGCTCGGCGTGCTGGCCGCAGTCTCCACCGCCATGTCCTGCACCCTCGGGTCGATGGTGGCGCTGCTTCTCTTCGTGCATCTGCGCGGCGATCTGACCGGGCTGCCGTTCGACGGTGCGGCGGCCGAACCGCTGGGCGCAGGAGCCCCGTTGCCGGTGGCCGCGACCCTTGTTCTGCTGACGCTGGTGCCGGTGGCCGCGGCGGCGGCAAGCGCGATGGCGCTGCGCACCCGGCCGCTACAGGCGGCGGTGCCGGAGGACGGCACGCAGGACATCGTGCCGGACGAGCAGATTCCGGCTCCGGCGGCTCCGCCGACCGGACTGCCGTGGGGCGTGGCGCTGGCGGCAGCCGGTCTCGCGGTCGAGGCGTACGCGAGCCGCGATGGCGCGGGCAGCCCGTTCCCCCTGCCGGGAATTCCCGACGGCACCCCGGTGTGGGTGCTGGCGGGGTGGTCGCTGACGGCAATCGGTCTGGCCATGGCGGGTCCCGGACTGACGCACCTCTGCGGACAGCTGCTGCAGGCGGTGCGTCCCGGAGCCGTACGTCTGCTGGCCGGAAGGGTGCTGATGGACGAGGCGCGCCGGATCGGCCGGCCGCTGGGTGTGGTCTGCGCGGTGCTCTCCGCGGTGATCGCGGCGTTCGCGCTGTACGGGACGGGTCCGCGTCCCTTCGGCCCGCTCACCGCGCTCGGCGCCGTACTCGTACTGGGCTGCACGACGGCGACGCTGCTGACCTCCGCCCTGGAGGCGAAGCAGGCCCGCGCCCACCTGGCTCAGACGCTGCTGCGGCTCGGTGCGCCGGCCTCGGCGCTGCGGGCAGCGACGGCCCTGCGGGTCGGCATTCTGCTGGTCGTATTCACCCCGATCACCTGGGCGATCGCCGAATTGGCCGCGCTGCCGCTGACCGGCTGAGGGTCCGCCGGCCGGCCGTGGAGCCGACCGGCAGCCGGCCGAGGTGCCGGAAGGCCGGCCGGATCTCCGGCCGGGGCTCGCGCAGCCCCCGGCAGATCCGGACCCCCGCGCCCTGCTCCTCGTCGTCGACGCCGTACCCGTTCTCGATCGGCACCGCCGACTGCCACGATCCCGGTACGGCGCAGACGGCGGCGATGCCACGCAGTGCGACGGAAGGCGGGCCCGACGGTACGGGCGCTCGCACCACTCCGTCCCGCTCCGCCCCAGGCGCCACGTCCGTCACGGTGCCACCTCCCACTCGGGGGCATATGACCGTACGGCTGGAGCGGTACACCCCGGCCGGTACGTAGCATGACAGCGTGGAGAACCCGGACGACAGCATTCCTGCACCCGGCATCGAGATCGAGTCGCTCGCCGAATTCGACGCGGTGATCGCCGGCGGGTCACTGGCGGGATATCGCGTCCAGTCCGTCGATCTGACGGACCGCAGCGCCGCGCTGTTCGCCGCGGACACGTCCGGCGCGGTCTTCCTCGGCTGCCGGATGGAGCCGGACGCGGCGGCGAAGGTGCGGGCCGACGGGGCGTTCGTCTTCCCGCCCGTGCCGGGGCTGCCCTTCGATCCGTACCGCGGCCTGCTCTACTCCCCCGACGCGCTCTACGAAGGGCTGGCGGAGGGGGGTTACGAGGCGACGCCCGACGCGCGCGCGTACCGCTGGTTCCAGCGGACCCGCGCGAACGGCGACGCCTTCGCCTCGATGCTGCGCGCACTCCATGACGACGCGGTCTCCGACGCGTTGGACGAGGTCCTCACCGGGGCGCGGGTGGTCGGGGTGATGGGCGGCCACGCGACCGCGCGCGGCAGCGCGGCGTACGCGGCCGCCGCCCGGCTGGGCCGGACCCTGGCGCGCGGCGGGCTGACGGTGGCCACCGGCGGCGGTCCGGGCGCGATGGAGGCGGCGAACCTCGGCGCGTACGCGGCGCCGCATCCCGATCCGATGCTGGACAAGGCATGCGAACTCCTTGCCGCCGCCCCGTCCTTCACCCCGTCGGTCACCGACTGGGCGCTGGCCGCCTTCGCCGTGCGGGAACGCTGGCCGGACGGCGGCGGCTCGGTCTCGATCCCCACCTGGTTCTACGGTCATGAGCCGCCGAACCCGTTCGCGGACCACATCGCCAAGTACTTCGTCAACGCGCTGCGCGAGGAGGGGCTGCTCGCCCGCTCCACGGCGGGCGTCGTCTTCCTGCCGGGCGCCGCCGGAACCGTGCAGGAGGTCTTCGACAACGCGACACCGAACTACTACGGCTCACGCGGCACACCGACCCCGATGGTGCTGGTCGGCCGCGCCCACTGGACGGAGGAAGTGCCCGCCTGGCCACTGCTGCGGACGCTGGCCGCCGGCCGGCCGATGGAGTCCCGTATCGCCCTGGTCGACACGGTGGACGAGGCCCCCGAGGCACTCGCCCGGCTGTCCGGCTGAGCGGTTCAGATCGTCGCGAGCCGGTTGGCCAGCGCGTCGAAGAACGCCTCCCAGCCGTCCTCCGCCGCCGCGTACTGCTCGGCCGTGAGGTTGCCGCCGCGCTGCTGGAAGACCATCTCGGTGGTCTTGTCGCCGCGATCGGTGAACGTGACGGTGACGATCTCGCCCTCGATGTCGTCGGGCGCGGTCGCGTCCTTCAGTGTGAAGACGAGCCGCTCGGGTGCGACCACCTCCCGGTAGACACCGTGGAACGGCATCTCCGTGCCCGGCACCACGATGACCAGGCTCCACATGCCACCCGGCCGGACGTCCATCGACACCCGGTCGAGCGGCACCTCGGCGTCCCCGCCGTACCAGGCGGCGAAGTGCTCGGGGGTCGTCCAGGCCTCGAAGACGAGTTCCCGCGGGGCGTCGAAAATACGGGTGATGTCGATGCCCTCGCGTACCGATTCAGTCATGGCCCCTGTCCTTCTCGGAATCGTTCCGGATCTTCTGAAGCTGCGTGAGGTGTTCCCCGAGGCGGTCGAAACTGCTCTCCCAGAACGTCCTGTAATGGTCCAGCCACTCCGTGGCGTCCGCCAGCGGCGCCGCCTCCAGCCTGCACGGCCGCCACTGCGCCGACCGGCCGCGCGTGATCAGCCCGGCGCGCTCCAGCACCTTCAGATGCCGGGAAACCGCAGGAAGGCTCATGTCGAACGGCTCGGCAAGTTCGGTGACCGTGGCCTCGCCCACGGCGAGTCGCGCGAGGATCGCGCGACGCGTCGGGTCGGCCAGAGCCGCGAAGACGGTGCTGAGCCGGTCCGTTTCAGCCACGCCCTTAACCACCTCGTTAATTAACCGATGTGTTTAATATAGCGCGGAACTGCCCCGTCAACCGGGGCGCGCTGCGCCTAGAACGTCGCGGGCAGTACCACTGTCTCCGACGCGTCGAAGGTCACACCCACCGACGCGCCCTCCTGCGGGGTGTCCCGCAGCGGGCACTCCGCCTCCAGGAGCGGTCCGCTCTCGGGGTGAAGGGTCACGGCGACATGGTTGCCCCGGAAGGTGCGCGCGCCGACCGTGCAGCGCAGCCCGGACTCCGGGGATCCGAGCCGTACGCCCGCCGGACGCACCAGCAGAGCGCGCGGGCCGTGCGGCGAGCCGTCCGGCACCGGCACCTTCCCCCACGCCGTACCGGCCACCGCGCCGGTCACCGTCGCGTCCACCACGTTGTCGAAGCCGAGGAACCGGGCGACGAACGCTGAGGCAGGGCGCTGCCAGACCTCCAACGGGGTGCCCGCCTGGGCGATCCGCCCGTCGCGCATCACGATGACCCGGTCGGCGAGGGCGAAGGCCTCGCCCTGGTCGTGGGTGACGGCGAGCACCGTCGTCCCCAACCGGGCGAACAGGGTGCGCAGTTCGACGACGAGGCGTTCGCGCAGGCTGCGGTCCAGCTGGCCGAGCGGCTCGTCCAGCATCAGCAGCTTCGGCCGCGGGGCGAGCGCCCGCGCGAGGGCGACGCGCTGCTGTTCTCCGCCGGACAGTGCGGCGACGGCCCGCCGTTCGGCGCCGGGCAGACCCACCAGTTCGAGAAGTTCGGCGACCCTGCGGTCCTGGTCGCCGCGTGTGACGCCGTGCATGCGCAGCCCGAAGGCGACGTTGGCGCCGACGTCCCGGTGCGGAAAGAGCTGATGATCCTGGAACATCAGGCCGAGACCGCGCCGGTGGACCGGCACGCCGGCCTGGTCGACGCCGTCGAGGAGCACCCGGCCGCCGTCCGGCGGGTGCAGTCCGGCAACCACGCGCAGCAGGGTCGACTTGCCGCTGCCGCTGGGCCCCAGGACACAGACGATCTCGTGGTCCGCGACCTTCAGATCCACCGCTTCGAGCGCCGCCCGCTTCCCGAAGAGGACCGTGGCGGATTCCAGTGTCAGCATGTCCACACCCCGAGCATCGTCAGAACTCCCTGGACCGGTCCGGGCGGATACGTTCGAGCAGCAGCAGCGACACCGCGCACACCAGCATCAGAATCGTGCTGAGCGCCATCGCCTGCCCGTAGTTGAGCTCCCCGGACCGTCCCAGCAGCCGCGCCACGGCCACCGGCAGGGTCGGGTTGTCGGGCCGCGCGATGAACACCGTCGCCCCGAACTCGCCGAGCGACACGGCGAACGCGAAGCCCGCCGCGACCAGCACCGCTCTTCGCACCAGCGGAAGATCGACCTCGCGCCAGGCCCGCAGCGGCGACGCCCCGAGCACCGCCGCCGCCTCCCGGAGCCGGCCGTCCACCGCCCGCAGGACCGGCAGCATCGTCCGTACGACAAAGGGAACGCCGACCAGCGCCTGGGCGAGCGGCACCAGGATCCACGAAGTCCGCAGGTCCAGCGGGGGCTTGTCCAGCGTGATCAGAAAGCCGAAGCCGACGGTGACGGCGGACACCCCGAGAGGCAGCATCAGCAGCGCGTCGAAACCCCGGACCAGCCGCCCGGCCAGGGGGGTCCCCCCGGCCGAGTCCGTTCGAGGCTGGGGGAGCGTCAGCGCGGCCGCCGCGAGCCCGCCGACGATCAGCGCGATCACAGTCGCGACCAGCGCGTACTGCAGTGAGTTCCCGATCGCTTCGAGAGGTGCGACCAGGAACGTGCTGCCGCTCGCCTCCGCGGACTGCAGGGCGCGGTAGTAGCCGAAGCCGAAGCCGCCGGGCGTGTCCAGCGAACGTTCCACGAGCACACCGAGCGGCAGCAGGATCAGCACCAGTACCGTCAGCAGGACCCCGCCGAGCAGCGCCCACTGCCCGGTGCCGCGCGGCCTGCGGGAGGTACGCGCCGGATCGACCAGCTTCAGCGCCGTTTCCCCGCGCCGCACGGTCCACGCGTGCACGGCCAGGATCGCGCCGACCGCGGCGAACTGAACCAGCGTCAGCACGGCGGCCGTCGGAAGGTCGAGGAGCTGGGCGGTCTGCCGGTAGATCTCGACCTCCAGCGTGGAGTAGGCCGGACCGCCGAGGATCTGTACGACACCGAAGGAGGTGAACGTGAAGAGGAAGACCATCAGCCCGGCGGCGGCCACCGCGGGCGCGAGGGCCGGCAGAGTGACCCGCCGCCACGCCGCGAACCGCCCGGCGCCCAGCACCCGGGCGGCCTCCTCCTGCCGCGGGTCGAGCTGCGACCACAGCCCGCCGACGGTCCGCACGACGACCGCGTAGTTGAAGAAGACATGGGCGAGCAGGATCGCCCACACCGTGGTGTCGAGACGCACGCCCGCCAGTTCGTCGAGGAAACCGCCGCGCCCCAGCAGCGCCAGGAAGGCCGTCCCCACGACGACGGTCGGCAGGACGAACGGCACGGTGACGACCGCCCGCAGCACCTGCTTGCCGGGGAAGTCGAAGCGGGCGAAGACATACGCGCCGGGCAGCGCGATCAACAGGGTCAGCGCAGTCGACGCGAGGGCCTGCCAGGTGGTGAACCAGAGGACGTCGAGGATGTCCGGCCGGGTCAGCACCTCGCCGATCCGGCCGAACTGCCAGGCGCCGTCGGCGTTCAGCCCGCGGCCGACGATCGCGACGACGGGGTAGGCGAAGAACAGCGCGAAGAACGCGACGGGCACGGCCATCAGACCGAGCCGCACCACGCTCCCCCGCCACGCCCCCGCGCGCCGGGGACGCGCGAGCCCGGACCGGGCGCGCGAACCCTTCCCGCCCGCGCCCGGACCGCGTACGGGACTCTTCGCTACTTCACTACGAGCGAGGACCACGACCGGACCCACTGCTCACGGTTCTTGGCGATGGCGTCCGGGGCCACCGTGGTGGGCCTGTCGACCGTGGCGCCGAACTCCGTGAAGAGCTCCGGCAGCTTCGCGTCCTTGGTGACGGGGTTCACGAACATGTTGAGCGGCATGTCCTCCTGGAACTTCTTGCTGATCAGGAAGTCCAGCAGCGCCTTGCCGCCCGCCTCGTTCTTCGCGCCGTTCAGCAGACCGGCGAACTCGATCTGCCGGAAGCACGTCCCGGTCGCGACCCCGGTCGGAGCCTCGCTCGGCTGCGGCTTCGCGTAGAGCACCTCGACCGGCGGACTGGAGGCGTACGAGACGACGAGCGGCCGGTCCGCCTTGGCCTTCTTGCCGCCCGCGGACCCGGAGAACTCCTCGTTGTACGCCTGCTCCCAGCCGTCGACCACCTTCACACCGTTGCTCTTCAGCTTCTTCCAGTAGTCCTGGTATCCGCTCTCGCCGTAGGTGGCGACGGTGCCGAGAAGGAAGCCGAGACCGGGCGACGAGGTCGCGGCGTTCTCGGTGACGAGAAGGTTCTTGTACGCGGGCTTCGCCAGGTCGTCGAAGGTCTTCGGCGGCGCGAGCTTCTTGTCGGCGAAGTACTTCTTGTCGTAGTTGACGCAGATGTCGCCGGTGTCGATCGGAGTGACCCGGTGCTTGGCCGCGTCCAGCTGGGCATCGGCCGCGACGCGGTCGATGCCCTTCGCCTCGTACGGGGTGAACAGTCCGTTGTCGAGGGCGCGGGAGAGCAGCGTGTTGTCGACGCCGAAGAACACATCACCGCGCGGGGAACCCTTGGTCAGGATCTCCTGGTTGAGGGCAGCGCCTGCGTCACCGCTCTTCAGCACCTTGACCGTGTAGCCGGTCTCCTTCGTGAACGCCTTCAGCACGTCCTTGGAGACGTTGAACGAGTCGTGACTGACAAGGGTCACGGTCTTGGAGCCGGAACCCTTCGTGTCACCGGCCCCTGACGCCGAGTCGTCGGAACTGCCGCAGCCGGCGAGTGCCGTGACGCCGAGCGCGGCAGCGAGGGCCGTCGCCGCGAGCTGCTTGGTCCCACGCGTGGTGCGGGTGGTGCTCATTATGAATTCCTCCTGGGTTTGACCAGGAAGAGACGCGGCCCTGCCCTTGGAGAAGCGGGCAGGGCGCAACAGCATGAGTTGATGACCGAACTTCCTACCCGGAATGACCCGGGCGAGGTTCAGAGGGTCTGCGGCCAACCTGTCCTCGGTGCCGCACTCTCAGCGCTGTGGCGCTCCCCTGTCGGAATATGAAGTTGATTTCGGGCCCAGGTTACACGGGCTCTTTCGGCCTCAGCGCTCGGATGCCGCCAGCTGCCCGCAGGCCCCGTCGATCTCCTGGCCGCGGGTGTCCCGCACGGTCACGGGCACTCCGTGGGAGGCGATCGCGTCGACGAACGCCTTCTCGTCCTCGGGCCGGGAAGCGGTCCACTTCGAGCCGGGCGTCGGGTTGAGCGGGATCAGGTTGACATGGACGCGCTTGCCCTTGAGGAGCCGGCCGAGCAGATCACCGCGCCAGGCCTGGTCGTTGATGTCGCGGATCAGCGCGTACTCGATGGAGATCCGGCGGCCGGACTTCTCCGCGTACTCCCACGCCGCGTCCAGCACCTCGCGCACCTTCCAGCGCGTGTTCACCGGCACGAGCGTGTCCCGCAGCTCGTCGTCCGGCGCGTGCAGCGAGACGGCGAGACGGCACTTGAAGCCCTCGTCGGCAAAGCGCAGCATGGCCGGCACCAGGCCCACGGTGGAGAGGGTGATGCCGCGCTGCGAAAGACCGAGACCGTCCGGCTCCGGGTCGGTCAGCCGGCGAATCGCGCCGACCACCCTCTTGTAGTTGGCGAGCGGCTCACCCATGCCCATGAAGACGATGTTGGAGAGCCGCGCGGGCCCGCCCGGAACCTCCCCGTCGCGCAGCGCCCGCATGCCGTCCACGATCTGGTGGACGATCTCGGCGGTCGACAGATTGCGGTCCAGACCGGCCTGCCCCGTCGCGCAGAACGGGCAGTTCATCCCACACCCGGCCTGCGACGAGATACACATCGTCACCCGCTCCGGGTAGCGCATCAGGACGGACTCGACCAGCGTCCCGTCGTGCAGCTTCCACAGCGTCTTACGGGTGGTGTCGTCGTCGCAGCTGATGTGCCGGACCACGGACATCAGGTCGGGGAACATCGCCTCGGCGAGCTTGTCCCGTGAACCGGCCGGGATGTTGGTCCACTCGGCGGGGTCGTGCGCGTACCGCGCGAAGTAGTGCTGCGACAGCTGCTGCGCGCGGAACGGCTTCTCGCCGATCGCGGCGACGGCTTCCTTGCGCTCGGCGGGCGTGAGGTCGGCGAGGTGCCGCGGCGGCTTCTTGGCTCCGCGGGGCGCGACGAAAGTGAGTTCTCCGGGCTTAGGCATGGTTCCTCCAGTGTCGCAGACACGCCGTGGTGCCAGCTGTCGTCGCCGGCTCAGGCGGGACAGGGTGCGACCGCGTCCGGCCGGCGGTGATCCTCGCCGAGACAGAGGAGTGAGGGTCCGCTGTCCTGTGGACAACGGACCCTCACTCATAAAAACGCAGGTCAGGCTGGGGGCCCGGCTTCTCAGCCGGAGCCGACGAAAAGCACCAGCAGGAGCCAGACCACCGGAGCGGTCGGCAGCAGCGAGTCCAGTCGGTCCATGATCCCGCCGTGACCGGGGAGCAGCGTACCCATGTCCTTGATCCCGAGATCCCGCTTGATCATGGACTCGCCCAGGTCACCCAGGGTGGCGCTGGCAGCGACGGCCAGGCCGAGCAGCAGCCCCTGCCACCAGGTGCCGTCGTCGATCAGGAACTGCATGCACAGCGCACCGGCGACCATCGCGAAGGCGACGGCTCCGAACAGTCCCTCGCGGGTCTTCCCGGGGCTGATCCGCGGCGCGAGCTTGTGCTTGCCGAAGCGCCAGCCGACGGCGTACGCGCCCGTGTCGCTGACCACGGTCAGCAGGAGGAAGGTGAGGACCCGCTGCGGCCCGTCGTCGGCGCTCAGCAGCATCGCGACGAAGGTGGCCAGGAAGGGTACGTAGAACGCGGCGAAAACACCGGCCGTGACGTCCTTGAGGTACCCCTCGGGCGGCTCGGTCATCCGCCAGACGAGCACCGCCAGAGCGGTCAGGGCCATGGCGACCCAGGCGCCCTCGGCTCCGCGCACATAGCCGGCCACGACCATCGCCGCGCCGCCGATCGCGAGCGGTACGAGCGGTGCCTTGATGCCCTTGCGCTCCTGCAGCCGGGAGGTGAGCTCCCAGAGGCCGACGACGACGGCGATCGCTATCACGCCGATGAAGACGGCCTTCACGATGAACAGCGAGGCGACGATGACGGCCCCGAGCCCCACACCGACCCCTATGGCGGCTGGCAGGTCACGGCCCGCACGTTTCTTCTGCGGGGGCGGCGGCGCGGTGGACATGGGCTCCTGCTGCTTCTCGTCACGGTACGGGGGGCCGCCGCGCCGGCCGGCGGCTCCCCCGTTCCGGTCGTCATGGTCGTGAGCGTCTCTACCTGCATCGGGAACGTCCGGCACGATGGGCATGGGCCGAGTCTGCTGGGCGTCATGCACATCGTATGCAGGACCTGCCGGGGCAGCCCTCATCTCGGGCGTACCCCCGTAGCCGGCTCCCTGCGGGGCGCCCCAGGAAGAGTCGTTCATCAGACTTCGAGCAGCTCGGCTTCCTTGTGCTTGAGCAGCTCGTCGACCTGCGCGACGTACTTCGCAGTGGTGTCGTCGAGCTCCTTCTCGGCGCGGCGCACCTCGTCCTCGCCGGACTCCTTGTCCTTGACCAGCTTGTCCAGGGTCTCCTTCGCCTTGCGGCGGACGGCCCGGATCGAGATCTTGGAGTCCTCGGCCTTCGTCTTCGCGACCTTGATGTAGTCGCGACGACGCTCCTCCGTGAGGTCGGGGAAGGTCACTCGGATGATGTTGCCGTCGTTGCTCGGGTTGACGCCGAGGTCGGAGTCGCGGATGGCTTGCTCGATGTTGCGCAGCGCGCTCTTGTCGAACGGCGTCACGACGGCCATGCGCGGCTCGGGAACCGAGAAAGAGGCCAGCTGGTTGATCGGGGTCAGCGCGCCGTAGTAGTCGGCGACGATCTTGTTGAACATCGCCGGGTGCGCACGGCCGGTGCGGATCGCGGCGAAGTCCTCCTTCGCGACCACGACGGCCTTCTCCATCTTCTCCTCGGCCTCGAGGAGGGTTTCTTCGATCACCACGTGCTCCTGCGTGTCTTGAGTGGGCCCGGCGTGCTCGGGCCCGGCGGGTCCTGCGTCGCGTCCTCACCTGCACGGTGTCCGACCGGCAGGCCGTTGTCCATCCTTCGGGACCGTCCCCCGGGTGTCCCCGGCCGGCCCCGGGGCCGTCGGGGGATTCCCCCGGGCGGCCCCCCGGTTGTCAGGCCCGGGTGCCCTGGTCGCTCACGAGCGTGCCGATCTTCTCACCCTTGACGGCGCGGGCGATATTGCCGGCTGCGGTCAGTTCGAAGACGAGGATCGGCAGCTGGTTGTCACGGCAGAGGGTGATGGCGGTGGCGTCGGCAATCTTGAGATCGCGGGCGAGCACCTCGCTGTATTCCAGCGCGTCGAACTTCACCGCGTCGGGGTTGGTCTTCGGGTCGGAGTCGTAGACCCCGTCCACCCCGTTCTTACCCATGAGCAGACCCTCGGCGTCGATCTCCAGGGCGCGCTGGGCGGCGGTGGTGTCGGTGGAGAAGTACGGCATGCCCATACCGGCGCCGAAGATGACGACGCGTCCCTTCTCCAGGTGGCGCACGGCGCGCAGCGGGATGTACGGCTCCGCGACCTGCCCCATGGTGATGGCGGTCTGGACGCGGGAGTCGATGCCCTCCTTCTCCAGGAAGTCCTGGAGCGCCAGGCAGTTCATGACGGTGCCGAGCATGCCCATGTAGTCGGACCGGGCCCGGTCCATGCCGCGCTGCTGGAGCTCGGCGCCGCGGAAGAAGTTGCCGCCGCCGATGACAACCGCGATTTCCGCGCCGCCCCGGACGACAGCCGCGATTTCCCGGGCGATGGCGTGTACGACATCGGGGTCGACGCCGAGGCCCCCGCCGCCGGCGAATGCCTCCCCGGACAGCTTCAGCATGAAGCGTCCGGCCACCTTGCCGTCCTCGCGCTTGTGGTCACCTTTGGCGGCGTCCGCGCCCTTGTTCATGGAGATTCTCCTCGTGCACATACGAAGAAGGCCATTGCCGGTGGGTCTGGTGTCCCTCAGCGGCAATGGCCTCCTCGTCAGATCTGCGGTCGTACGGCGGGTGTGCGGCCGACGACTGCACTGGACCCTATCGGGGTCCACCGTTTTTCGCGGACGGACTCAGATGCCGACCTTGATGCGCGAGAAGCGCTTCAGGGTGACACCGGCCTCGTCCAGGACCTTCTGGACGGACTTCTTGTTGTCCTTGGCGAAGGCCTGCTCCAGGACGACGACGTCCTTGAAGAAGCCGTTGACGCGACCCTCGACGATCTTCGGAAGGGCGGCCTCGGGCTTGCCCTCCTCGCGAGAGGTGGCCTCGGCGACACGACGCTCGTTCTCGACCGTCTCGGCCGGGACCTCGTCGCGGTTGAGGTACTTCGGGGCGAAGGCGGCGATGTGCTGCGCGACGTCCTTGGCGACCTCGGCGCTCTCCTTGTCCAGCTCGACCAGGACGCCGACCTGCGGCGGAAGGTCGGGCATGGTGCGGTGCATGTACGCAGCCACGTAACCGCCGGTGAACTGCGCGAAGCGGTCCAGGACGATCTTCTCGCCGAGGTTGGCGTTGGCCTCGTCGACGAAGGCCTGAACAGTCTTGCCGGCCTCGATCTCGGAGGCGAGCAGCGTGGCCAGGTCGGCCGGCGAGGTCGCGGCGACGTGAGCGGCGAGAGCGTCGGCGACGGCCAGGAACTTCTCGCCCTTGGCGACGAAGTCCGTCTCGCACTTCAGCTCGAGCAGGACGCCGGAGGTCTTGTCCTCGGAGATGAGGGAGACGACGGCACCGTTCTCGGCAGAACGGCCCTCGCGCTTGGCGACGCCCTTCTGACCCTTGATACGGAGCTCCTCGACGGCCTTGTCGACGTTGCCGTCGGCCTCGTCGAGCGCCTTCTTGCAGTCCATCATGCCGGCGCCGGTGAGCTCGCGGAGCTTCTTGACGTCAGCGGCGGTGTAGTTCGCCATGAGTCTGTGTTCTCTCTCGAAGTCTGAAAGATCTACGGGTGAACGGCGAGGGCGGTGCCTGTGGCACCGGCCCCCGCCGTCATTCAGCCGTGACGGAGTTGTCAGGCCTGCTCGGCGTCCGCGGCCGGAGCCTCGGCAGCGGCCTCGGCCGGCGCCTCGGCGGCGTCCGCGACCTTCTCGGTCTCGGCGGACGTCTGCACCTCGGCGTCTGCCTTCTTGTCGCCCTCGAGCAGGTCGCGCTCCCACTCGGCGAGCGGCTCACCGGCAGCCTTGTCGCCCGGCTTCTGGTCGCCGGTCGCGGCGCCGGAGCGGGCGATGAGGCCCTCGGCGACGGCGTCGGCGATCACGCGGGTGAGCAGGGTGACGGAGCGGATCGCGTCGTCGTTGCCCGGGATCTTGTAGTCGACCTCGTCGGGGTCGCAGTTGGTGTCGAGGATCGCGACGACCGGGATGTGGAGCTTGCGCGCCTCACCGACGGCGATGTGCTCCTTCTTGGTGTCGACGATCCAGACGGCGCTGGGCACCTTCTGCATCTCGCGGATACCACCGAGGGTCTTCTCCAGCTTGGCCTTCTCGCGGGAGAGGACCAGGAGCTCCTTCTTGGTGAGGCCGGAGGCGGCCACGTCCTCGAAGTCGATCTGCTCAAGCTCCTTCAGACGCTGAAGGCGCTTGTAGACGGTGGAGAAGTTGGTGAGCATGCCACCGAGCCAACGCTGGTTGACGTACGGCATGCCGACGCGCGTCGCCTGCTCGGCGATGGCCTCCTGGGCCTGCTTCTTCGTACCCACGAACATGATGGAACCGCCGTGTGCGACGGTCTCCTTGACGAACTCGTAGGCGCGGTCGATGTACGACAGCGACTGGAGCAGGTCGATGATGTAGATGCCGTTGCGCTCGGTGAAGATGAAGCGCTTCATCTTCGGGTTCCAGCGACGGGTCTGGTGACCGAAGTGGACGCCGCTCTCCAGCAGCTCCCGCATCGTGACGACGGCCATGGCCGTACTCCTTGAGGTGCTCGGTTGTCGCAACCGCAGGATTGCGGTCGCGCCTGACGCCCCGACGCGCCGTGCCACAAGGGACCGAGGAGCGCGGCCACCGTCCGCAGAGAGGGAGGTGGCGGGGCGTGCGAAGTCGACCCGGTGACCCGGATCGCCACAAGAAGTGTACGGGACCCGTCGAGTGCCGGGTGACGGCGCTGTCCACAACCGGCGAGTAGTCCACAGATCCAGTCCATGATCCCCACGGATCCGCCGGGTGCGGAACGGTTCGGGCCATGCGATACACACCAGAACCGACGGCTCGCCGCGCCCGGGCGGCGCTCGTGGCGGCGTTCATGGCCGTGCTCACGATGCTGTGCGGTGCGGGCGGCGCCGCCGCGGACGACCCCATGCCGGACGGCGGGCGCGCGTGGCCGCTCGCGGGGCGGCCCGCGGTCGTACGGGGGTGGGAGCCGCCGGCCGGCACCTACGGGCGGGGGCACCGTGGCGTCGACCTCACCGCCGCGCCGGGTGCCCGGGTGCGAGCCGCCGCCGACGGCCGGGTCTCGTTCGCGGGGCGCGTCGCCGGACGGGGGGTGCTGGCGATCGAGGTGGCGGGGACCGGTGATCCGCCGCTGCGCACGACGTACGAGCCGGTGCGGGCGCTGGTCTCGGAAGGTGACGAGGTCCGCGCCGGCCAGACGGTCGCGGTCGTGGAGGGCGGACCGTTCCACTGCGAGTCCGGGTGTCTCCACTGGGGGCTGCGGCGTGGTGACGCGTATCTGGATCCGCTGTCGCTGCTGCCTCCGGCGCTGCTGCGGCGGGGCCCTGCGCGGCTGCTGCCGGTGTTCGGCGTACCGGAGCCGCGGGCGCCGGGCGCCGTCGGGTACGCAGACCCTGCCGTGCTCCTCGTCGCGACGGGGGCCTGGTACGGGCGTCAGCCCCGTACGCCCCGCAGGATCATGGCGACGGCGGTGTCAGCGATCACCCCGGGCGCCTCCGCCACACCCAGTTCGATACGGCGCACGGCGGCGTCCACCGAGCCCTGCAGCAGCATCGCCGCCAGCCTCGGCTGTTCATGGCCGAGGTCACCGAGTGCCTCGACGATCATGGCGATCAGCCCGCCGTGCGCTGCCCGGATCTTCTCCCGTGCGCCCGCGTCCAGCTCGCTCGCCGAGATGGCGACGACAGCGCGGTGCCGCCGGTCCCCGACCAGATCGAGCTGGCGGCGTACATACGCCTCGATCTTTCCCTCGGGCGTCTGCGCCCGCTCCATCGCGTTCTCGACCTCGGCCGCCCAGACGGGGAAGTCGACGGCACACAACTCCTCGACGACGGCCGCGCGGGAACGGAAGTACTCGTAGACGGAGGACCGTGCAAGGCCCGTGCGCTCGGCGAGAGCGGGGAAGGTCAACGCCTCCGTACCGCCCTCGGACAGCAGGGAGCGGGCAGCGTCCAGGAGGGCGCCGCGCTGCATGGTCCGGTGCTCGGCCACGGAGGCCGCTCGAATCCTGGGCACGGATCCACTCTACGGCGGCAGGTGTTCGAGAGGGGCGCGGGCAGCCAACATCGCCCGGCCGGACGCCTGCTCAACGTCCCGCGTCGGCCAGTTTCGCACGGAGCTGCAGCACCGATTTGGTGTGGATCTGGCTGACCCGGCTCTCGGTCACCCCGAGCACGTTGCCGATCTCGGCAAGGGTGAGCCCCTCGTAGTAGTAGAGGGTGACGACAGTCTTCTCGCGGTCCGGGAGCGTGTTGATCGCCCGGGCGAGCAGCCGGCGGAGCTCACGGTCCTCGGCGACCTCCACCGGATTGTCGGCGGCGGTGTCCTCAAGGGTGTCCATCAGGCTCAGCCGGTCGCCGCCCTCGCCGCCGACATGCAGCAGCTCCTCCAGCGCGACCACGTTCGCCAGCGACAACTGGCTGAAAACCGCATGCAGTTCTTCCAGGGCGATGCCCATCTCCGCCGCGACCTCCGCCTCGGACGGGGTACGCCGCAGCTGCGCCTCCAGTGTCGCGTAGGCGCGCTCCACGGCCCGCGCCTTCTGCCGTACGGAGCGCGGGATCCAGTCGAGCGCCCGGAGCTCGTCGATCATCGCGCCGCGGATGCGCGTGATCGCGTACGTCTCGAACTTGATGGCCCGTTCGATGTCGAACTTCTCGATCGCGTCGATCAGTCCGAAGACTCCCGAGGAGACGAAGTCCGCCTGCTCGACATTGGACGGCAGTCCCACGCTCACCCGGCCCGCGACGTACTTCACCAGCGGCGAGTAGTGAAGGATCAGCTGCTCCCGCAGCCGGCCGTCGCCCGTGGACTTGTACGAACGCCACAACTCGTCGAGCGAGGAGGGGGCAGGGGGGCGCACAGTGCCACGCGCAGCGGGTGGCACTGCTGCGCGGTCAGACCCGGAGGTGTGCTGGGGCATGTGGTGCCTTGAGCCGTTCTGCTGTGAAGTGCCGGGGGACTTGTGTCTGAGTCGGATTCCTTGTGAGCGTAGCGTGACTGAAGCGTCGCGGTGCGCGCAGGATAGAGCATCGACGCCGGGTACTTCTGGGGGAACGGACACGACTACGCTCCGGGCCCGTCGCCTGTGCAGCGGTCCCGGAGGGGTCGCTGAAGGATCCGCCGAGGTCATCGGCATCACCTTTTCACCCGAATGCTCCAGGTCAAGGACCGCCTCGCCGCGCGTCCCCGTCGCATGCCGGCCGCCGCGTCAACTGCCATCCTTCGCCATCACGTTCGACGAACCCCAGTGAGTGGAGTTCGTACAACTTTCCGAGCGCTTCGTCGGCGCCGGTCCCCGCAGTGCGGGCGACGTCCCTCGCGTTGACGGAACCGCGGGAGGGCAGTGCGTCGAGGACCCGGGCGCAGACGGCGTCCAGCAGGTCCCTGGGAAGCAGAGGGCCGCGTCGGGCGGGAGCGAGATCACCGATGTCCCCCACCAGTTCGGCCACCTCCGAGGCGTCTGTGACCAGGACACCTTCGCCCCGGAGCAGTTCATGGACACCGGCCGACAGCCCGCTGGTGGCGGGTCCCGGAACCCCTATGGTGAAGCGGCCGAGCTGCTGAGCCCTGCGCGCCGTGACCAGCGAACCGCTGCGGTACTGCGCCTCCACCACGACCGTCCCCCGCGTCAACGCGGCAATCACCCTGTTCCGAAGGACAAATCTGCTGCGTGTCGGATGATCGGACGGCGGCAACTCGCCGATGACCAGACCCTGTTCCGCCACGCGTCCGATCAGCTCGGCGTGGCCTCGGGGATAGGCGATGTCGACACCGCAGGCCAGGACCGCCATGGTCGCCCCGCCGGCCGCGAGTGCGCCGCGGTGAGCCGCCCCGTCCACCCCGAACGCGGCGCCCGACACGACCACCCACCCCAGCTCCGCCAGCCCGGAAGCGAGGCTCGCCGCCATGTGCGCCCCGTACGGAGTGCAGGCGCGGGCGCCGACCACGGCGACGGAACGCAGCGCCCAGAGCCGCAGATCGGGCCGGCCCCGCACCCAGAGCGCGGTCGGCCTGGAGTCGCCCAGGTCGTCGAGCTGGCTGGGCCACTCCCGGTCACCGGGACAGACCAGACGGCCGCCCACCGCGGCGACCGCCGCCAGGTCCCGCTCGGGCTCGGCGGACCCGACCCGCAACCGGTATCCGGCGAGCCGCTTCGGCGTCATGCCGCTCAGCTCTTCCGCGGTCCCGTCCCGGGACGTCAGCCTCCGCATCAGCTCGACGGCGCCGACTTGGCGCAGCCAGCGGCCACCGTGCTCGTCCCCCGGCTCCAGCACGCGGGTCAGTGCGGCCCGTGCCAGCCGCTCCCGCTCCCCCACCGTCCCTGGCGCACGTACCGGTTGCCGGCCGCCCACCGCCTCCTGCCCGCGCCCTGATTCGCGGTCTCCCACCGACTCCGGCGTCATGACGCCCCGCCCCGGGCCAAGGCTCCCCGGGCGATCCCGGTCCGCAGTTCCAGGGCCGCCGCGATATCGGACGCCTCCGGGCGATCCGCGCCGCGCAGATCGGCGACGGTCCACGCCACCCGCAGCACCCGGTCGAGTCCCCGCGCGGTGAGCAGCCCCCGCTCCATGTCCCGTTCGGCCTCCATGAGCGCCCCCGGCGCCGTGAGCAGCCGGGTTCGCAGCTCATGGCCGGGTACCTCGCTGTTGGTGGTCCATCCCGTGCCCGCAAGCCGTTCTGCCGCCCGGGCCCTGGCTTCCCGTACCCGCGCCGCGACGACGGCCGTGGACTCGCCCCGGCCTCCCCTGCCCATCAGGTCCTCGCGCGTGACTGGTGCGACGACCACCCGCAGATCCACCCGGTCGAGCAGCGGCCCGGAGAGTCTCGCCTGGTAGCGGCGGACCGAAGAGGGCGGGCATTCGCAACCGGCGCCGATGAGGGTGTGGCGCCCGCAGGGGCAGGGATTGGCCGCCAGCACCATCAGAAATCTGGCGGGCAGCCGCACCACCCCGGCGCTGCGCGCCACCACCACATGCCCCGACTCCAACGGCTGGCGCAGCGCGTCGAGCGCCCGGACGGAGAACTCCGGCGCCTCGTCCAGGAACAGCACACCTCTGTGGGCCAGCGAGACCGCCCCGGGCCTCGGCAGTCCGTTCCCCCCGCCGACCAGCGACTGCATCGTCGCCGAGTGGTGCGGTGCGCAGTAGGGCGCCCGGGTGACCAGCGGTTCACCCGGCGGCAGAATGCCCGCCACCGAGTGCACCGCGGTCACCTCCAGGGATTCCTGCCGGGTCAGCGTCGGCAGAATCGCGGACAGCCGCTCGGCCAGCATGGTCTTGCCCGCGCCCGGGGGTCCGGAGAGCAGCAGATGATGCCCGCCCGCCGCCGCGACCGCGAGGGCCAGACGCGGCGTCTCCTGGCCGGCGACGTCCGACAGGTCCGGGTGATGTCCCTCGCCCTGTGCGCAGACCCGTGCCAGTCCGGTACCGATGCCCGCGCCCGGCACCATCAGCCCCGCCAGCATCGTGGACGGGCGTCCCTCCTCGTCGCTCTCCCGCTCGTCGGGTACCGGCTCGTCGCTGAGCACGGCGATCAACTGCCGCAGGCTCCGCACCCCGAGGACCGAGACCCCGGGCACCAGCGCCGCCTCGCCCGCGGTCTGTTCGGGCACGACGACCTTCCGGTACCCCGCCTCCGCCGCGGCGAGCACGGCAGGCAGCACACCGCGGACCGGCCGCACCCGGCCGTCGAGGCCGAGTTCCCCGATCATCACCACATCGGAGATGGCCGAGGGATCGATCCGCTCGGCCGCGCCGAGTACGGCACACGCGACAGCGAGATCGAAGCCGCTGCCTCCTTTGGGCACGGAAGCCGGGGAGAGCCCAACCGTGAGTTTCTTCTGCGGCCACTCGGCCCCGGAGTTGACCACGGCGGCCCTGACCCGGTCCCGGCTCTCCACCAGGCTCTTGTCCGGCAGACCGACCAGGGTGAACGCCGCCACGCCCGGCTCCAGGTCCGCCTGGACCTCCACCACCACGCCTTCGACGCCGACCAGCGCCACCGAGCACGCCCGCGCGAACCCCATCAGGCCACCCCGCGCGCATGCTCGGCGACCGGCGCGCCCCGTCTGGGCAGCACCACGCCGATCAGATCGATCCGTACCCCGCCCGGCGGCGGGCCGCCGTTCCGGTCGAGCCAGATCTCGGCGAGCCGCCGCAGCCGGTCCGCCTTGACCGGGCCGACGGCCGCCATCGGATGCTCGAACGCCCCCGCCCTGCGGGTCTTGACCTCGCAGACGACCAGCGCGTCCCCGTCCATCGCGACGATGTCGATCTCACCGGCGCGACAGCGCCAGTTCCGTTCCAGTACGGCCATGCCGGCGTCGGTCAGCAGCCGCGCCGCCAGATCCTCGCCGTACCGCCCGAGTGCCCCCCGTGCGTTCATGTCGGCACCACCTCCGGCACCGACTCTGACGCGTCCGGACCCCGCTGGTGGATCTTGGTGGACAACTCAGCGGTTGTGGACAACTCCGTCACCCGGACGGACCGGCCACCGCCGGAGCGACTCAGCCGCCAGGGAGTTCGAGATCGCTCTTGTTGAGTTCTTCGATGTTGACGTCCTTGAAGGTCAGGACGCGTACCTGCTTGACGAACCGGGCGGGCCGGTACATGTCCCAGACCCATGCGTCCGCCATGGACACCTCAAAGAAGACCTCACCCTGAACCGAGTGCACCTGCATCTCGTAGTCATTCGTGAGGTAGAAACGCCGTTCGGTCTCGATCACATATTTGAACAGACCGACGACGTCTCGGTACTCCCGGTAGAGCTTCAGCTCCATCTCGGTCTCGTACTTTTCGAGGTCCTCGGCGCTCATTGGCATGTTCCCCTTCAGCCGTGCGTCCACCTATTGTGCGCCAGGCTCCCGCGCCCCCGAAGGCTCAGACGATTTCGGGGGCCAGAACCACTGGCGTACGTGGCGGACCCTCGTCGAGCAGCGTGCGCAGCAGCCCGGCGAGCCTGGTCGGATACACCGTCTCACGCGCCACCGACAGTTCGGCGCAGGTCCACCACCTCAGGCCCGAGACACTGCGCTGTTCCAGCCCTGTGAGCCCGCTCAGATCCGTGTCGGTCTGCGTGGTTCGTGCCAGGTAGTACCACTCGTCCTGGTCCCAGCGCCGCCCGTCGAACGGGAAGGAGCAGATGCGCCGCCAGAGCACGGGGCCGAGCTCGATATCCGTGATCCCGGTCTCCTCGGCGAGCTCGCGCAGCGCGGCCTCCTCGCGGGTCTCGTCGCCCTCCAGGCCGCCTCCGGGCGTGAACCACCAGGTGATGTCGGGGTTGTCCGGTTCGTAGCCGTGCATCAGCAGAATGCGGTCGTCGGGGTCGAGCAGGATCACCCGGGCGACCTTCCGGGTCTCAGCGGGCACCCGCAGGCACCTTCCCGCCCTGTCCGCGCCTGCTCCCTGCGGACCGTGCCGCGATCGGTCCGTACGCCGCGCCGCCGACGATGAGCACCACACCCGCCACCACGGCCGCGAGCTGCAGCTTCAGCGGGCCGGGCTCCGACACCCCGCCGGGAAGGTCCGCGAACGCCTGCGGTCGCTCGATCATCCCGTTCATCGGCCATGCGATGGCGTCCACCCGGGCCTGCACGGCACTGCGCGGTACCGAACCCTGCCCCGGGTCGTCGAGGTGGACCCGGGAGTCCAGGGAGCCGCTGCGCTCGTCCCCGAGGAGGAAGAGCTGCCCCTTGGGCACCTCCGCCGTGAAGTTCTCCACCGAGGCGAGGCCCTTGGTCTGCAGATACGGTTCCTCAATGGGCTTGCCGTTGACGGTGAGCCGGCCACTCTTCTCGCAGCAGGCGATCCTGTCGCCACCGATGCCCACGACCCGCTTCACCATGGGCATGTCGCCCCACGCGCGGTCCTTGAAGACCACCACGTCACCTCGGCGCACCTCGGCGCCGTCCACCCGCTTCGCGAGCACCCGGTCACCCGCGTTCACCGTCGGCGTCATCGACTCGGTCGGCACGGTGTACGGCTTGTACACCACCGCCGCCCAGGCGAACCCGCCGAGGAAGAGCACACAGCCGACGGCCACGGCCAGCCCCGACAGCATGCTGCCGAGCCGACCGTGGCCGTCACCCGTACGTCCTGTTCCACTCATCCCAGCGTCCCCCACCTCGGAGATCGACAATCGCTGATCCGAGTCGGCACCCTACCCGGCAGTACGCCCGGCGGTCAGCCTCTTGCGACGCCACAACACGAGGGGCAGCGCTCCGGCTACACCGAGTGCTCCCGGCGCCAGCCCCATCGCGGCGTTCAGCCCCGGCTGGTCGAAGGTGCTCGGGACCGGCAGGGTCGCCCAGCGGTTGATCGGCCACGCCACGACGATGGCTCGGCCGACGACCTCGTCGTTGGAGACCGTGCCGCCGCCCGGCAGGGCCTGGTGGTAGCGGGAGTCCAGGGAGTTCTGGCGGTGGTCGCCCATCACCCAGATACGGCCCTCGGGCACCTTGATCGGACCGAACGGCTCGTCGTTGCACGGGGTGTTCCCCGGGTAGATGAACGACTGCTCGTCCAGCGCCTTGCCGTTGACAATGACCGGCCCGTTCTTGCTGCACTCCACCGTGTCACCGCCGACCGCGATGACCCGCTTGATCAGGTCCTTCTCCTCGGCGGACGGCATGAGTCCGATGAAGCTGAGGAACTTCTGCGCGAGGTTGGGTTGCGGCGCCGACTCGCCGGGCGGCAGCCAGCCGCCCGGGTCGTGGAAGACCACGACCTCGCCGCGCTGCGGCTCGGAGCCGAACCAGGGGGTCAGCTTGTCGACCAACACCCGGTCGCCCCGCTGGAGCGTGTTTTGCATCGAGTCCGAGGGGATCGAGAACGCCTGCACCAGAAACGTCTTGATCAGCAGCGCCAGAATCAGCGCGATGCCGATGAGCAGGGGCAGCTCCTTCCAGAAGGAGCGTGGCTTCGCCGGAGCCCTACCACCACCGTCCGGGGAGTCGCCGTCACTCTCCGCCCGGCCCGGCGTCGCCTCGGCAGACCCTTCGCTCTCGGGCCGGTCCTCGGGTTCGTCGTGTCCGGATCGTGCGCCGACCGCCAAATCCCCCACATCCACTCCTCACTCCGTGCCACCGCCTGCCCCCTCGTAGGTGCAGGCCCACCACTCCCATAACGAGCGGGAGTTCCGCAGGGGTCGGGAGCCGGACCACTCCATTGAGGTCCTGGGACGACACACTATTCGACGGTGCGTACGCCACCGACGTCCCGGCACGCGCGTCCGGGACCGAAGCGAACGTCTCGGGCTCTTCCAGTCTCCGCCAGTGCCCGAAGGGCCAGGCGATGACCACAGCCCGTCCCACGACCTCGTCCTCGGAGACCGTGCCGTGATCCGGCTCGTCCAGGTGGTAGCGCGAATCGGCGGAATTGGAGCGGTGGTCGCCCATGACGAAGATTCGGCCGGCCGGAACCTTTACCTCGAATTTGAGCGTGGAGGGCGGATTGCCCGGATGCAGATAGGGCTCGTCGAGCGGTACGCCGTTGACGGTGACCCTGCCGTCCTTGTCGCAGCACTTCACGGTGTCACCGCCGACTGCGATCACCCGCTTGATCAGATCCTGTTCGTCGTCGGACGGCAGCAGCCCGATGAAGGTGAGAACTTCCTTCACCTGTTTGACGACGACGGGTGGATCCCTCTTCGCGACGTTCTCCTGTCCCAGCCAGCTCCCCGGGTCCTTGAAGACGACCACGTCGCCGCGCTGGGGCCTGGATCCGAACCAGGGCGTCAGCTTGTCCACCAGCACCCGGTCGCCGATCCGGATCGTCTGCTCCATCGACCCCGACGGGATCACGAAGGCCTGTACCAGGAACGTCTTGAGGACGAGTGCGATGAGCAGCGCCACGGTGATGAGGAGGGGTATCTCCTTCACGGCGGACCTGCGCCGCCGCCGTTTGACCCGGCGGGCCAGCTTGCGCCGCTCCGCCCGGGTCGGCAGCGAGCGCGCGACCGTCGGCCTGGTGCCGGTCGGCAGCGGATCGTCGGCGTCGGACGCGCCGCTCGCCCGTCCGCGGTTACCCATGCGTCCCGCCAGGTACCCGTACGGAGTCGAAGGCGCCGGTCTCCCGGATCGAGCCCAGCCGGCCCAGCGGCCAGCCGATCCAGTCCACCCGGCCGATGACCATGTCGACCGGCACCATGCCGCCGCCGGGCTCTCCGAGATGGTCACGGGAGTCGCGGGAGTTGCTCCGGTGGTCGCCCATCATCCACAGCGTGCCGTCGGGGACGACGATGTCGAAGGCCACCCGGGACGGGTCGTCGCCGGAATGAAGATAGTCCTCGTCCACCGGCTGGCCGTTCACCTCGATCCTGCCCCGCTCGTCGCAGCAGACCACTCGGTCGCCCCCCACGCCCACCACCCGCTTCACGAAGTCGGTCTCGGCAGGTTGCGCCAGCCCCAGGGACGCTGCCGCGCCGTGCAGCAGCCCGGTGACGGGGTTCTCGGCGGGCGCCACCTGGACGAAGGATCCGGTGCCGTCGAAGACCACCACGTCGCCGCGGTGCGGTACGGAGCCGAAACGGTACGCCAGTTTGTTGACGAGCACCCGGTCCCCCACGCGCAGGGTGGACTCCATCGAGCCACTGGGGATCAGGAACGGCTGCAGCACATAGGTACTGAAGAGCAGCAGGAAGACCGCGCAGACGGCGCCCAGGAAGGCTGCGCGCCGCCACGACAACGAGGCGAACCGGTCCGGGATACGCAAAGAGCGCGACCTCCCCTCCGCCCCTGCTTCGGGTGCGGAAGAGCGGTCGCGCTCCGTGTGCTCTGCTTCCGTGTCCATCGGGGCCAGAGTTTATCCGGCCGAGCCGTGGAGCTGGGAGCTAGTGCCGTGACCGGCAATGTTTGCCGCGACGGGGCAAAGCTTGCCGGGAGGGGCACCAGCTCAGTTGTCGCGCTTCTCCTTGATCTTCGCGGCCTTGCCGCGCAGCTCACGGAGGTAGTACAGCTTGGCGCGACGGACGTCACCGCGGGTGACGAGCTCGATCTTCTCGAAGATCGGGCTGTGCACCGGGAAGGTGCGCTCGACGCCGACGCTGAAGGAGACCTTGCGGACCGTGAAGGTCTCGCTGACGCCAGCGCCCTGGCGGCGGATGACTACGCCCTTGAACTGCTGGATACGGGAGCGGTTGCCCTCGATCACTCGCACGTGGACGTTGACGGTGTCACCGGGACGGAACGCCGGGACGTCCGTACGCAGGGAAGCGGCGTTGACGCCATCGAGCAGGGAAGCCATGTTGTCTGCTTTCTTCGCCGATGCCACAGGTCATCGACGGGAGATCGTAAGGAGATGGGGTGCTGATCGCGTCGGGCGGGCGTCGTTCCCCCTGTGGCAGGGGCGCACACCGGACGTACAGCAGCGGCTCATTCTTCCACGGCTTCGGGCCTGCGCCAAAATCGGCCACCGGGCTCCGGGGACCAGCCGAGGATGGAGAGGATCTCACGGTCCTTCTTGTCGAAGGCGCTCGCCTCGCAGCGCTCGATCAGATCGGGCCGGTTGAGCGCGGTGCGGCGGAACGCCTCGTCCCGCCGCCAGCGCGCGATCTTCCCGTGATGACCGCTGAGCAGGACGTCCGGAATGCCCCGGCCGCGCCACTCGGGGGGCTTGGTGAAGACCGGGCCCTCCAGCAGATCGGCCATGGCGCCGGGGGCGAAGGAGTCGTCGCGGTGCGATTCGACGTTGCCGAGCACGCCGGGCAGCAGCCGGGCCACCGCCTCCGTGATCACGAGTACGGCGGCTTCCCCGCCGGCCAGCACGTAGTCGCCGATGGAGACCTCGACGACCGGCATCCGGGTGGCGTACTCGTCCATCACCCGGCGGTCGATGCCCTCGTAGCGGGCCGGGGTGAAGATCAGCCACGGTCGCTCGGAGAGCTCCACAGCGAGCTTCTGGGTGAACGGGCGGCCGCTGGGCGTGGGCACCACGAGCACCGGGGAGTGTGCCCCCGCCTCGTAGCCGTTCGCCAGCGTCTCGTCCAGGGCGTCGCCCCACGGGCCGGTCTTCATGACCATGCCGGGACCGCCGCCGTACGGGGTGTCGTCGACCGTGTTGTGCCGGTCGTACGTCCAGTCCCGCAGATCGTGCACATGCACATCGAGGCGGCCGCGGGCGCGGGCCTTGCCGACGAGCGAGACGTTCAGCGGTTCCAGGTACTCGGGGAAGATCGTGACGACGTCGAGCCGCATCAGGCTTCGTTCTCCTGCTCGGCGGCCTCGTCGTCCCGCGCGGAGGCGACCACGGCCTGGCTGTCGTCGATCAGGCCGGGCGGCGGGGTGATGACCGCGCGCTGCTCCTCCAGATCGATCTCGGTGACGATCTCCTCGACGAACGGGATCATCACCTCGCTGCCGTCCGGGCGCTCCACGATGAAGAGGTCCTGGGACGGCAGGTGCGAGATCTCGGTGATCCGGCCGATCCCGGTGCCGTCGGCGAGGACCACATCGAGGTCGATGAGCTGGTGGTCGTAGAACTCCTCGGGGTCCTCCGGAAGTTCCGCCGGGTCGACGTCGGCGATCAGCAGGGTGTTCCGGAGGGCCTCGGCCGCCGTACGGTCCCGTACGCCCTCGAAACGCAGCAGCAGCCTGCCGCTGTGCACCCGGCCGGTCTCGATCGTCAGCGGTCCGTTCGCGGCCGGGTCGGTGGTGAGTACGGCCCCGGGTCCGAGCCTGAGTTCGGGCTCGTCCGTGCGTACCTCGACGGTGACCTCGCCCTTGATGCCGTGGGCGCGGCCGATCCGCGCAACTACCAGCTGCACCTTGTGTCTCTCCTGTCATACGACGACGGGCCGGGGCGGGCGCATGGCCCTCCCCGGCCCGTGCCGGTGTTCAACTCTGTCAGCGAACCTGGTCCACGTCGACGAGGTCGACGCGGATGCCACGGCCGCCGATGGCGCCCACGACGGTTCGCAGTGCGCGTGCGGTGCGACCGTTGCGGCCGATCACCTTGCCGAGATCATCGGGGTGAACCCGGACCTCCAGCACACGACCACGGCGCAGGTTGCGCGAGGCGACCTGCACATCGTCAGGGTTGTCGACGATGCCCTTCACGAGGTGCTCGAGAGCCTCCTCGAGCATGCTCAGGCCTCGGTCGACTCGGCCGGCGCGGCAGCAGCCTCGTCAGCCTTCTTGTCGGACTTCTTTGCCTTCTGCGTGATGGCCTCGCCCTTGGACTCCTCGCCGGTGTCCTTGGCCAGGGCCTCGAACAGGGCGCGCTTGTCAGCCTTGGGCTCCGGCTGCAGCAGCGGCGCGGGGGCCGGGAGACCCTTGTGGGCCTGCCAGTCACCGGTGAGCTTCAGGATCGCGAGAACCGGCTCGGTCGGCTGGGCGCCGACAGACAGCCAGTACTGCGCGCGCTCCGAGTTGACCTCGATGCGCGAGGGGTTCTGCACCGGGTGGTACAGGCCGATCTCCTCGATGGCCCGGCCGTCACGGCGGGTACGGGAGTCGGCGACGACGATGCGGTAGTGAGGCGAACGGATCTTGCCCAGACGCTTCAGCTTGATCTTGACTGCCACGGAAGTGGTGTCTCCTGGTCTATGACGTGGTTGGGCACAACGAAGATGCCACGTGGGGTTGCGGTACTCGGGTGCCCGATGGACGCGTCAGCCGGAGGAGAGAGGGGTCCTGTGCGACTGTCGAGTACAGCTTGCCATTGTGCCACACCACGTCGGGTCACCCCACCGCGACCACTGCTTCCGGGATACGGAACGGCTTCCCGCAGCCACCGCAGACGATCGGCGCCTGGGCGAGGACCGAGGGAACGACCCGGACGTTGCGTCCGCAGTCGCAGACGGCCTTGACCCGCACGCCTCCTCCGGAGGAGCCGTGCCGGGCGGCGGGCCCGCGGAAGGAGCGCTTGGTGTCGGCGGCGGTGGCGACCGTGTGCGCCTTGAGGGCGCGCTGCAGCCGCTCGATCGTCGGGCGGTACCTGCGCTTCGCCTCGGGATTGAGCGTGACCAGCGAGAATCCACTGCTGGGGTGGGGCTCCTCGGCATGGTCGAGGCCCAGCTCCTCGGCGATCGCGAGGAATCTGCGGTTGTGGTAGCGGCCGGCGCGGGAGGTGTCGCGGACACCTCGTGCGGCGGCGATTCCATGGACTGCCTCATGCAGCAGTCGCTCGAAGGAGAGCTCGCCGCCACAGGCGGACGAGGACTCTCCGATCAGGGACTCTGGCGCGGCAAGATCGGGCAGCTCGGGGTGGTACCGCTGAATGTCGGCCCACGCCTGTGCCAGCTCTGCGGCAAGTACAGGTGGTGTCGTGCTCACGTCGTGACAACGAGCGCGAGTGCCCCGGTGTTCCTATTCCGGGGCATCCCAAATAATTTGCACGTACCAGTCAGTTGCCGTTGATGCGCCCTGACGAGGGCGGGTGCGCAGATCTGTGGAGAACTCTCACAGCTCACACCAAGGTGGTACGTAGTGCCGGGTACGCCCCGGTGCGTAGACGATGCCTCCGCGCCGGGGTTCCGACGGCTCCGGGAGCGCCCGGGGCGTCAGTAGGCGCGGGCCACCACGGCGACAGTACCCGGGGCGTCGTCCGACTCCGGCACCGACCCGTCCTCGGCCACCAGGCACCGTACCGACGCCCCGTGCTCCGCGAGCCGGGCCTCCCCCGCCGGGCCGAGGACATCCCACGCAATACGCGCCCAGCCGCCCGCGACCGCCGCCTCCGCGGCCTCGTCGACGGTGGACACCTCGCTGGTGCGGGACTCGCGGCGGGCCCGGGACTCGCGCAACAGCGTCGCCTGGTCCTCCTCCAGGACCGCCGGGAGCAGGGCCGGCAGTGCCTCGATCGCGACCGGCTCCTTCCCGCCGGGGATGCGGCGGGCCAGCATCGCGGTGCCGTTCTCCAGGTCGCGCGGACCGATCTCGATCCGTACGGGCACACCCTTCAGCTCCCAGTCGACCGCGCGGCGGCCGAACGGGGTGTCGGTGCGATCGTCGATCTGGACCCTGATCCCGGCCTCCCGCAGCCGGTCGCCGATCTCGCGGACCGCGGTCAGCACCGCGTCGTCCTCCTTGATCGCGAGGACGACCGCCTGCACGGCGGCGAGCCGCGGCGGGACGCGGAGCCCCCGGTCGTCACCGTGGGACATGATCAGGCCGCCGACCATCCGGGTCGAGGTGCCCCAGGAGGTCTGCCAGACCAGCTCCTGCCTGCCCTCCCGGGACAGGTACTCGGTGTGGAACGCCTTGGCGAAGTTGGTGCCGAGCTCATGGCTCGTACCCATCTGCAGGGCCTTGCCGTCGCCCATCATCGATTCGAGCGTGAGGGTGTTGATGGCGCCCGCGAACCGCTCGCTCGGGGGCTTGCGGCCGAGCACCACATCGATGCCGAGGACCTGAGTCATGAAGTCCGCGTAGACGTCCCGGTGGATGTACGCGGCGTAGTCGCGGGCATCCTCGTAGGTCGCGTGGGCCGTGTGGCCCTCCTGCCAGAGGAATTCGGTCGTACGGAGAAAGACCCGCGGGCGCATCTCCCAGCGGACGACGTTCGCCCACTGGTTGATCAGCAGGGGCAGATCCCGGTAGCTCTGCACCCATTTCGAGAAGTACTCATTGATGATCGTTTCGGACGTCGGCCGCACCACCACGGGCTCTTCGAGGTCCTTCCCGCCGCCGTGGGTGACGATGGCCAGCTCGGGTTCGAAGCCCTCGACGTGCTCGGCCTCGCGTGTCAGGTAAGACTGGGGGATGAAGAGCGGGAAGTAGGCGTTCTGGGCGCCCGCGCGCTTGATGCGGGTATCCATCTCCTGCTGCATCCGCTCCCACAGGCCGTATCCGTACGGTCGGATGACCATGGTGCCGCGCACCGGGCCGTTGTCCGCGAGCTCTGCCTTGTTGATCAGATCCTGGTACCAGCGGGGAAAGTCCTCGGCCTGGGGTGTGAGAACGGGTGCCTTTGCCATGGCGCGCATCGTACGGTGACATCGCCTTTCCCACGGAGTGACGGGACCGGTCACGGCCGACTGTCTGCGGGGGCGCACCACCGAGGCGCACAACCATTGCCATCCGCCCTCTGGACGCGGCCGCGGATGCGCAGTTCTCTGACATACGGGGGGAGTGCGGGCACGCACACACGGGGGCCGTCCATCACTCGGGAACGACCTACCTCTCGGCGGATTGGGGCGCTTTCCATGACACCAACGCTCGTCCGGCACCACGGGCAGACGGATCCGTCCGCCCCGGTGGACCCCGGAACCCGTGCTCGTGACTGGGCCGAGATCCAGGAGCGGATGCTCGCGCCGCTGTACGAAGCGGTGTACGACCGGCTCGAGGTCGGAGCCGGTACGCGGATGCTCTCCCTCGGCTGCGGCTCCGGGCTCGCGCTGCTGATCGCGGCCGCCCGCGGGGCTCGCGTCACCGGCGTCGACACCGACGGTGAACGCCTTGACCTGGCCCGCGAACGGCTGCTGCCGGGAGCGGCGTGGGACGGCGGTCCCGATCCTGCCCCGGCCGGGCCGCCCCAGCTCTTCGCCGGTGATCCGTCCGCCGTCGCGCCGGCCGACGGTGTCCCGTACAACCTGCTCACCGCGTTCACCCCGATCGGTTGCTCGGCGGGTGACTCCGAAGGGCTGCTGCCCGCCCTGGAGTCCGCCGTGGCGCTGCTCGCCCGGGGCAGCTCGGTGGTGCTGACCGGCTGGGGTCCCCCCGAGCGGTGCGCGACCGCGGCGGTGCTCCGGGTGGCGGCCCGGCTCACCGACGGGGCGCGGGCGCCCCGCGCGGGCGGCTGGCGCCCGGCGCGCAGGGACGATCTGGAGGACGTGGCGTTCCGGGCCGGACTGAATCCGAACGGCTCGGGGCGGGTGGCGTGCCCGTTCGGCTACGCGGACCTGGACAGTGCGGTGCGCGGGCTGCTGTCGACGCGGCTGTTCGATGCGGCGGTGCGGGCGACGGACTGCTCCCAGGTGGAGAAGGAGGTCGCGGAGGCACTGCACCCGCACCGGCGCCAGGACGGCACGGTGTGGATGCCGAATGTCTTCCGCTATCTCGTCTGCACCTCCTGAAGCCGGTGCGAACGCGGTGGGGCGGTCCTACTTGGCCAGGCGCGGGATACCGGCCGTCCGGTAGGCCGCCTCCTCGTCCAGCGTCTCGTTCTGCAGCAGCGCCGACGCCAGCGCGTCCAGCTTCTCCCGGTGCTCGCGCAGCAGCCGCTGCGCCTCGGTGTAGCACTCGTCGACGATGCGCCGCATCTCGTCGTCCACGGCGTCCAGCGTGGCCGGCGCCGCCGAGAGTCCGTACGCCTGCTGGACGTCGCCCGGGATCGCCGTCAGCCTGCCGATCCTGCTGCTCATCCCCCAGCGTCCGACCATTCCGCGCGCCAGAAGAGTGACCTGTTCCAGGTCACTCTCCGAGCCCGTGGTGACCACGTCGTAGACCAGCTGTTCCGCGGCCATGCCGCCGAGGGCGCCGATGATACGGCCGCGCAGATACTGCTCGGTGTACGCGTACCTGTCGGCGTCCGGCGTCGAGAGAGTGACGCCGAGGGCCCGGCCGCGCGGCACGATGGTCACTTTGCGCACGGGGTCGGCGCCCGGCTGGACCATGCCGAGCAGAGCGTGGCCGCTCTCGTGGTACGCGGTCCTGCGCCGCTCCTCCTCCGGCATGACGAGCGGTCGTTCGGCTCCGAGCTGGACCTTCTCCAGGGCGTCCGACAGGTCGGTCTGGCTGACCTCGGACTGCTTGCGCTTGACGGCGAGAAGCGCGGCTTCGTTGGCGAGGTTGGCGAGGTCGGCACCGGTCATGCCGGGGGTCGTTTGCGCCACCTGGCCGAGACTCACGTCGTCGGAGAGCGGGATCTGCCGGGTGTGGATCTTCAGGATGGCCTCCCGGCCGGTCCGGTCGGGAGGGCTCACATGGACGATCCGGTCGAAGCGGCCGGGCCGGGTGAGGGCGGGGTCGAGGACGTCGGCGCGGTTGGTCGCGGCGAGGACGACGACGCCTTCCGATCCGGAGAAGCCGTCCATCTCGGTGAGGATCTGGTTCAGCGTCTGTTCGCGCTCGTCATGGCCGCCCATGCCGGAGCCGCCGCCACGGGCCCGGCCGATGGTGTCGATCTCGTCGATGAAGATGATGGCGGGGGCGACCTTGCGGGCCTCCGCGAACAGTTCCCGTACCCGGCCGGCACCGACGCCGACGATCATCTCGATGAACTCGGAGGCGGAGGCGGAGAAGAACGGCACGCCCGCCTCGCCGGCCACGGCCCGCGCCAGGAGTGTCTTGCCTGTGCCGGGCGGACCCGCGAGCAGCACTCCCCCGGGCATCCGGGCGCCCATCCTCCGGTACTGCTGCGGGTTCTTCAGGAAGTCGACGACGTCGTTGAGTTCGCCCTCGACCTCGTCGATACCGGCCACATCCTCGAAGGTGGTGCGCTTGCCCTCCTCCAGTTCGACCGGTTTGGGCGGGGCCTTGCGGCCGAAGCCGCCCATCCCGCCGCCCATGCCCCGGGACATCCGCCGGGCGATGACCACCCAGAGCAGGACGAGCAGCAGCATCGGCGCCAGCGAAATCAGCAGGTTGGCGAGGAAACTGCGTTCCTTGACGACCGGCTCGGCGGTGACGGTGACGTCCTCCTTGACCAGCTCGGCCCAGAGGTTGTCGTCGGCGAACGCGGGCCGCTGGGTGACGAACTTCGTGTACGTGCGGTCGGTGCCCGGGACCTTCGCCTCCTTCCTGAGCTGCCCTTGAATGGAATCGCCCTTGGAGTAGATCTTGGAGACGTTGCCCGCCGTGACCTGCTTGCTGAACTCCGTGTACGCGATGGTCGGCTCGTTCCTGCCGTTGAAGAAGGACAGCACCAGGTTGGCGATCAGATAGACGGCCAGCGCGGTCAGCAGCAGTCGGCCCCAGCCGCCCGGCATCTTCCGGCCTTTCGGCGTGGGCGGTGGGGCACCTTCGGAGCGCCACGGCTGGTCGGTCCGATCGCGTGGCGGTACGGAATTGGTCACGCGCGCTCCTTTGCCGACAGCCGTTGAGCCGACATTAAAGGAGAAATACGATCAAAGCCCTCGGAGGAGCTGTCCGCTGGGCCCGTGGAGGGACGCCGACGCGATACGGGCGCGCAACCAGGTGGCACGGGTAAGGGGCACCCGCCCATGGCGAATGCCCCTTACCTGTGTGCCCCTGAGGGCGTCGGGTGTCAGCCCGTGAACTTCTTGAACGCGTCGGGAAGCTCGAAGCTCTGGTCCTCCTGCGCCGCCGGGAGACCGAACGCGCCCCCCTGCGCCGCCGCCTGCTCGCGACGGACGGCCGCGGCCTGCTCCTCGGCCTTCCGCTTCATCGGGTTGCCGCTCTTGCGCTTGCCCTTGGCCTGCTTGACCTGCTTCTTCTGCCGGCCCGCGCCGCCACCCATGCCCGGCATCCCCGGCATGCCGGGCATGCCGCCGCCCTGCGCCATCTTCGACATCATCTTGCGCGCCTCGAAGAACCGCTCCACCAGGTTCTTCACGGCGGACACCTCGACACCGGAGCCCTTGGCGATACGGGCCCGGCGCGAGCCGTTGATGATCGTCGGTTCCTGGCGCTCGTGCGGCGTCATCGACTTGATGATCGCGGCGGTACGGTCCACGTCGCGCTCGTCGATGTTGTTGATCTGGTCCTTGATCTGCCCCATACCGGGCAGCATGCCGAGCAGCTTGGAGATGGAGCCCATCTTCCTGACCTGCTCCATCTGGGCCAGGAAGTCGTCGAGGGTGAAGTCCTTGCCCTTGCTGGACGCCAGCTTGGAGGCCATTTTGGCGGCCTCTTCCTGGCTGAAGGTCTTCTCCGCCTGCTCGATCAGGGTGAGCAGGTCACCCATGTCGAGGATGCGGGACGCCATGCGGTCGGGGTGGAAGGCGTCGAAGTCCTCGAGCTTCTCACCGTTCGACGCGAACATGATCTGCTTGCCCGTGACGTGGGCGATCGACAGGGCCGCACCACCGCGAGCGTCACCGTCGAGCTTGGAGAGCACCACGCCGTCGAAGCCGACGCCGTCCCGGAAGGCCTCGGCGGTGTTGACCGCGTCCTGGCCGATCATCGCGTCGACGACGAAGAGGATCTCGTCGGGGCTGACGGCGTCGCGGATGTCCGCGGCCTGCTGCATCAGCTCCTCGTCGATACCGAGGCGGCCGGCGGTGTCGACGACGACCACGTCGTACTGCTTGGAGCGGGCGTGCTCGATGGATTCCTTGGCGACCTGGACCGGGTCACCGACGCCGTTGCCCGGCTGCGGGGCGTAGACCGCCACACCGGCGCGGTCGGCGACGACGCTCAGCTGGTTGACGGCGTTGGGGCGCTGGAGGTCACAGGCGACGAGCAGCGGGGAGTGGCCCTGGCCCTTGAGCCAGAGGCCGAGCTTTCCGGCGAGGGTGGTCTTACCGGCACCCTGCAGACCCGCGAGCATGATCACGGTGGGCGGGTTCTTGGCGAACCGCAGCCGCCGGGTCTCACCACCGAGGATGCCGACAAGCTCCTCGTTGACGATCTTGACGACCTGCTGGGCGGGGTTCAGCGCCTGGGAGACCTCGACGCCGCGCGCCCGCTCCTTGACGTTGGCGATGAAAGCGCGCACGACGGGAAGCGCGACATCGGCCTCGAGCAGGGCGATACGGATCTCGCGGGCCGTGGCGTCGATGTCCGCCTCGGACAAGCGGCCCTTGCCCCTGAGGTTCTTGAAAGTCGCGCTAAGGCGGTCGGAGAGAGTATCGAACACGGCGCTCGTCGGTCCTCAGGGTCGGGGTCGGGTGCAGGTCAGTCGTCCCCAAGGGTATCCGGACACCGGGAAACGCAAAGCCCTCGCCCGGTTTCTCGTGACGGACGAGGGCCCTTCCGCGTAGCGCGCGGGAGTCAGCCCAGGGTCCGCTCGACCTCTCGGGCCAGCTCTGTTGCGCGTGCGTCGGACAGCGGCTCCCCGTCCGTCCCTGTGACGTAGAAGGCATCCACCGCGTTGGCGCCGAGCGTCGACACGTGCGCGCTGCGCACCCGTACCGCGCTCTGTTCCAGCGCCCGCCCGATCCGGTGCAGCAGCCCGGGGGCGTCCTGGGCGCGCACCTCGATCACGGTCGCCAGCCGCGAGCCCGCCGCCGCGACCGTCACCCGAGGTGGTGGTGCCTTCACCCCGCGGCGCCGCGGGTAGGCGGCTTCGCGTTCGGCGAGACGGGCCGGGATGTCGAGGGAACCGTCCAGGGCGCGTACGAGATCGGCGCGGAGCCGGGCTGCCTGCGGCAGGGAGCCGTACTCCGCCGCCACCCGCCAGCTGAGCAGCAGCACGTCGGCGCACTCGCCGAGCTCGGTGGGGAGTTCGACGGCGCGCAGGTCGGCCGCGCGGACGGTCAGACGGTGCAGGGCGAGAACTCCGGCTGCGGCGGGCATGACGCCCGGGCGGTCGGGGAGCGCGATGAGGAGTTCGACACCGATGGGTTCCGGTTCGCCGTCCTCATCCGGGGTCTCGGCCTGGGCGTGCAGGGCGAGGACGGGTTCGCCGGTGCGCAGCGCCTCAATGGCCAGCCGTTCCTGTTCGGCACTGGGTTCGACGGGTTCCGGATCGGTGGTTGCCTCGCCGGCGAGGACCGCGGCGACACGTTTGACGAGGTCGGCGACGAGGGAGGCACGCCAGGTGGACCAGGCGGCGGGCCCGGTGGCGAGCGCGTCGGCCTCGGTGAGGGCGTGCAGGAGCTCCAGCGTGGACGCGCTGGCGACGGTGGTGGCGACGGAGCGGACGGTGGCCGGGTCGTCGAGGTCACGGCGGGTGGCGGTCTCGACGAGCAGCAGATGGTGGCGTACGAGGGTGGCGACGACGCCCACGTCGTGCTGGCCGAAGCCGATCCGGGCGGCGACGTCGCGGGCGATGACCTCCCCGGCGACGGAGTGGTCGCCTGGCCAGCCCTTGCCGATGTCGTGGAGCAGGGCGGCGACGAGCAGGAGGTCGGGACGGCCGACGCGGCGGGTGAGCGAGGAGGCGCGGACGGCCGCTTCGACGAGGTGACGGTCGACGGTCCAGGTGTGGACGGGGTTGCGCTGCGGGCGGCAGTGGACGCGTTCCCAGTCGGGCAGCAGCCGGGTGATCAACCCTTCCGCTTCGAGGGCCTCCCAGACGGGGATGGTGGCCTCGCCCGCGCCGAGCAGGGTGACGAGCTCCTCACGGGCCTCGGCGGGCCAGGGCACGGGCAGCGGGCGGGCGGCGGCGGCGAGGCGGCGCACGACGTGGCGGGAGATCGGCAGTTCGGACTGGGCGGCCGCGGCGGCGGCGCGCAGGACCAGCACGGCGTCGCGTTCGGGGCGGGCGGTGCGGGCGAGGACGACCTCGCCGTCGGCCTCGACGACGCCTTCGGCGAGTGGGGTGCGTTCGGTGGCGGCGGTCTTGCCGCCGCCCAGCATGGCGCGCAGCCGGGGGCGTACGGACCGGGCGCGCAGGACGCGGTCGACCTCGCGCCAGGTGACGTCGGTGGCGTACGAGACGGTGCGCGCGGCCTCGTACACCTGGCGCAGCAGTGCGTCGGCGTCGAGGAGGCCGAGGGCGGTGGCGACCTGGTCCTGGTCCTGGAGGGCGAGGCGGTCGGTGGCGCGGCCCGTGGTCAGGTGCAGGGCGTCGCGGGCGTCGAGGAGGATGCGGCGGGCCTCGGTGAGGCCTTCACGGGGGGCGTCGGCGACCCAGGAGGCGGCAACCGCGCGTAGGGCGGTGGCGTCGCGCAGGCCGCCGCGGGCCTCTTTCAGGTCGGGTTCGAGGAGGAACTGGAGCTCGCCCTGGCGCTCGGCGCGTTCGCGGCAGAGTTCGTCGAGGGCGGGAAGCCGTTTGGGAGCCTGGTTCCGCCAGTCGGCGAGGATCGTGGTGCGCATCGCGGCGACCAGGCCGAGGTCTCCGGCGACGGTCCGGGCGTCGAGCAGTCCGAGCTGCACCTTGAGGTCGTCGGCGGCCGTCTTCCGGGCTTCGCCGGGGGTCCGTACGGAGTGGTCGAGGGCGAGGCCGAGGTCCCAGACGGGGTACCAGATGCGGTCGGCGAGGGAGGCGATGGCTCCGGCGTCGGCTCTGCCGTCGTGCAGGAGCACGAGGTCGAGGTCGCTGCGCGGGGAGAGTTCGCCGCGGCCGTAGCCGCCGACGGCGACCAGGGCGGCGCCGCGGACGCCGGTCTGGTCGGTGGCGGTGGCGAACAGGGCGGTCAGCCAGTCGTCGGTGAGTGAGGCGAGGGCCGCACGGCGCGGCGGCCCGGACCGCGCCGTCTCCTGGAGGAGGCGCAGCCGGGCCGCCGCGTAGCCGCTGGGTCCCGAGTCTTCGGATTCGGTGGTCACTTCGGTGCTCGTCACCCAGCTGCCTTTCAGTTTGCGAGGCCGTCGGTCAGAGTGCGTCCGGGCCGCGTTCGCCGGTGCGTACCCGTACGGCTGTCTCGACGGGAACGCTCCAGACTTTGCCGTCTCCGATCTTGCCGGTTCGGGCGGCCTCGACCACGACATCGATGAGCTGTTCGGCGTCCTCGTCCTCGACGAGGACCTCGATACGGATCTTGGGGACGAGGTCGACGGTGTACTCGGCGCCCCGGTAGACCTCGGTGTGGCCGCGCTGGCGCCCGTATCCGCTGGCCTCCGTGACCGTGAGGCCCTGGATGCCGAAGGCCTGGAGGGCCTCCTTGATCTCGTCGAGCCGGTGCGGCTTCACGACTGCCGTGATGAGCTTCATGCGTCCACCTTCTTGGTCTGCGCTGCTGCCGTGGTCTCCGATGCCGGTGCGGAGGCCGTACGCGGGGCCGCACCGCCGCCGGCGCCGCTGAAGTCGTACGCGGTCTCGGCGTGTTCGACCTGGTCGATGCCGGAGATCTCGTCGTCCTCGTCGACCCGCATGCCGATCGTCTTGTCGAGGAGGAGGGCGAGGACCGCGGAGACGACCAGAGAGTACGCGAGGACCGCGAAGACTCCGACGGCCTGCTTGCCGAGCTGGTCGAGGCCACCGCCGTAGAAGAGGCCCTTGGCGTCGGACTGGACACCGCCGGTGGCGAAGAAGCCGATGAGGAGCGAGCCCGCGACACCGCCGACGAGGTGGACGCCGACGACGTCCAGGGAGTCGTCGTAGCCGAACCTGTACTTGAGGCCGACCGCCATGGCGCAGAGGACACCGGCGATCGCGCCGACGGCGATCGCGCCGAGCGGGCTGACCGCACCGCCGGACGGGGTGATGGCGACGAGTCCGGCGACCGCGCCGGACGCGGCGCCGAGGGTGGTGAAGGAGCCGTGGCGGATCTTCTCGTAGCCGAGCCAGGCGAGCATCGCGGCGGCGGTGGCGACCTGCGTGTTGAGGAACATGACCGCGCCGACGCCGTCGTCGTTGCCGAGCCACGAGCCGGCGTTGAAGCCGAACCAGCCGAACCACAGCAGACCGGCGCCGAGCATGACGAGCGGCAGGCTGTGCGGCCGCATCGGGTCCTTCTTGAAGCCGACGCGCTTGCCGATGACGAGGATCACGCCGAGGGCTGCCGCACCGGCGTTGATGTGGACGGCCGTACCACCGGCGAAGTCGATGACGCCGAGCTCGAAGAGCCAGCCGCCGGCGCCCCAGACCCAGTGCGCGACCGGGAAGTAGACGACGGTCACCCACAGGGCGACGAACAGGGACCAGGAGGTGAACTTGACGCGGTCGGCGAGAGCGCCGCTGATCAGGGCTGGGGTGATGACGGCGAACATCAGCTGGAAGACGGCGAACGCGTAGACCGGGATGGTGTAGCCGTCCCAGAGCTGTGTGATGCCGATCCCGCTCAGGCCGGCGAAGTCCGAACTCCAGCCGATGAACGAGCCGATGTCGGTGCCGAAGGCGAGGCTGAATCCGTAGAGCACCCACAGGATCGTCACGATCCCGAGGCTGATGAAGCTCATCATCAGCATGTTGAGGGTGCTCTTGACGCGGACCATGCCTCCGTAGAAGAAGGCGAGGGCCGGGGTCATGATCATCACGAGGGCGGAGCAGATGAGCATGAACCCTGTGTTGGCGGCAGACAGCGTCGGGGCGTCTGCGGCAAGCGTCGTGATGCCTGGGGGCATCGGCGTCTCCTCGTCGTCGGTGCGGCCGCGTGGGGCGAAACCTGCGGGACCACGTGCGGGACCACGGTGGAAAGGGTGCGGGCCGGTTATGCGCCATGAGGTTCGCCCAGCGCGGTTTCCGCCGATGCCGCACGGTGTTTCGCCGCAGTGACGAAGAGGTGTGGCGTGTTACGTCCCCATGAACCGCGAGTGGCGCATCCGGGGCCGGGCCTACCCTGCCGCCGTGGCCGCATACGGTGCGGTGACAACTCTGGAGTACGGGAGCGGGAACGCGAACCGGCCACGCCGATCACCCGCTGACCTGGCAAGGGGGAGCCGAAGTCGGTCTGTGCAGGGTGGTCGTCGTGGCCGGAGTGAGGGGGTGCCCGGTCAGACCGCTTCGGCGGTCTCGGGCAGCTGCTCGGTGAGGAGATCGGTGAGTTGGGCAACCGCGGGAATGTCGCCGAAGTCCCTGGCAGCGGTGTCGACGGTCTTGCGCAGCCGGGTGTTGACGCGCTCGGAGCGGACCTTCTTGGCGATCCGCAGGGCCCGCTCGGCGAGCACCGTGGACTGTTCGGGTTCGCGCTTGAGGAGATGGACGGTGGCGAGGCCGACCAGGTTCAGGGCGTACGACCGCTGGTGCTCGTCGTCCTCACCGAAGAGCTCGACGGCCTTCTCCATGACCGGCTCGGCGAGCGAGGCGTACGTGGGGCTGCGGCCGGCCACATAGGCGAGGTCACGGTACGAGTGGGAGTTCTCGCCGTTGAGTTCGGCCTCGGAGAAGAAGCGGATCCAGTCGGGCTCCGGCTCGCCGTCGGTCCCGGCGTCGAGGAAGGTGTCCTCGGCCATTCGGACGGCTCGCTTGCACTTGCTGGGCTGGCCCATGTTGGCGTACGCGCGGGCCTCCATCGCATACAGCATGGCCTGGGTGCGCGGGGTGGCGCAGTCCCGGCTGCCGTACTGGGCGAGATGGATGAGTTCGAGGGCGTCGTCGGGCCGTCCGAGGTGGATCATCTGACGGCTCATGCTGGACAGGACATAACTGCCCAGCGGTTTGTCGCCGGCCTCCTTCGCGGCGTGCAGCGCAAGGACGAAGTACTTCTGGGCCGTGGGCTGGAGACCGACGTCGTAACTCATCCAGCCCGCCAGTTCGGCGAGTTCGGCCGCACACCGGAAGAGCCGCTTGGCGGTGGCCGCGGGCTGCGGTTCCTGCAACAGGTCGGTGACCTCATGAAGCTGGCCCACGACGGCCTTGCGTCGCAGTCCGCCGCCGCACTGCGCGTCCCACTGGCGGAACATCACGGTGGTGGATTCCAGCAGGTCGAGCTCTGGGCCGGAGAGCCGGGAGGGGCGCCGGGCGGCGGCCGGCGACTCGGGCTCCGCGGGTGCCGCGGCGGCGACCGGCACCAGCCAGCGCTGCATGGGTTCGATGAGGGCCGGGCCGGCGGCAAGGGCGAGCGAGGTGCCGAGGAAGCCGCGGCGGGCGAGCATCAGGTCACTGCGGGAGAACTCGCTGAGCAGGGCGACGGTCTGCGGGCCCGCCCAGGGCAGGTCCACGCCGGACACCGACGGTGACTGATGGGCGGAGCGCAGCCCGATGTCCTCTACGGCGACGACGGTGCCGAAGCGCTCGGAGAAGAGCTCGGAAAGGATGCGCGGGATCGGTTCGCGCGGCTGCTCGCCGTCGAGCCAGCGCCGCACCCGGGAGGTGTCGGTGCTGATGTGGTGGGCACCCATCTGGCGCGCCCTGCGGTTCACCTGCCGTGCCAGCTCGCCCTTCGACCAGCCGCTGCGCACGAACCATGATCCCAACTGCCCGTTGGGGCGCTTACCGGCATTCGAATCGCCTGCGCCGCTGCCACTCACTGGAACGCCCCCATCCCGCTGAATACTGTCGCGCGAACCACTATCAGATTGCCGTGAGCCAAAGCCGCCCCTATGGGGGTGGGGCGCCATCGAACAGGAAATCGGATTGCCTCCGGCATACCCACAGGCGCACATACTTCCATGGTTCGTGTACCGACGGTAATCCTACGATCACCGACCCGCGACGGCATTCACAGAAACGCCACCATTCGCCACCCCTTCGAATGAACGCGCCTGCCGCCCGGCGCGATTCACTTGACAGACGACGATCAGCAGCCGACGCAGTGAAGCGCGCAGGGGCGCGTGGCTCGTGTCGCAGGACCCCGGGCACCATCCGGGCGCTGCCGGATCGACGGGGCGACGGAGTGTCACAACGCTACTCCGCGTCGTAACCACCGGCGAGCGGGACCCGTTGGAGGGGGCATGGGCTTCACGATCGGCGGCATCCGGGAGATGCGATCCGGCTCACGGCGTCGAGGCCGTGCGGCCGAGTGCACCGCGGTGGCCGAGTACACAGGGCTGTGGGGCTGGGCCGTCGCGCCGGGGGCGCGGGCCGCGGCCGGAAGGTGCTCCTGCGGGGACACCGCCTGCCTCTCCCCCGGCACTCATCCGCTGGAGTTCGCCGACGAGGTGCCTGCGGGCGCCACGCTGGACACAGCGGCACGCACATGGGCGGAGGTGCCAGGCGCTTCGATGCTGCTGCCGGTGGGGCGCACGTTCGACGTGCTCGACGTCGCCGAACAGGCCGGGCGGCGGGCGCTGGTGCGGCTGGAGCGGATGGGGCTGCCGCTCGGCCCGGTGGCCGTGACGCCGTCCGGGAGGGCGCAGTTCTTCGTTGCGCCGGGCGCCGCCGCCGAACTTCCGCAGCTGCTCTACCGGATGGGCTGGGACGACGCGGATCTGGATCTGCGGGCGCTGGGGCACGGCTGCCACATCACCGCACCGCCGTCGGACGAGGGCGGTCTCGGGCCGGTCCGCTGGCTGCGTCCGCCGGTCCTGGACACGGCGGCCACGCCACCGCAGGCGCGGCTGCTGCTGGGCACCCTGGCGTACATCTGCCATCGCTCCTAGGAGGGTGCTGAAGGTCTTGGCCGGATCAGCGAGCGGCGTCTGGTGCGTGCAGCTGCAAGGCGCCGAAGCGGCCTCATAACGGAGCTATCAGGCCGTTTTGGCAACGCCGCAGATGTGCGTGCAAGACGCCGGGAGCCCGGCCGAGATCTTCAGTGCCCTCCTGGTGCCCCTCCCGGCACGCTCTGCCCCGTCGCACCGCCCGGCACGCCCGCTCGCCGCGTCGGCCAAAAGCCCTGGTAGCTCCTTCCCCAAGCTCTCAGCTTCGTTCGAGCAGGGGAGACCCCGTCCAAGGACGTCCGGCCGCCTCGCGATCGCACGCACCGGACGACGCTCCTCATGGGGCAGACACTGCCGGACACGGCACCAGCGGCGGGAACGACGACGCCGGGCGGGCTCGCTGTCGAGCCCGCCCGGCGTTCGGGGGCGGAGGAGCCGCAATCGGCCCGTCAGTCGCCGATCAGTGCGTCGACGAACGCCTCCGGCTCGAACGGAGCCAGGTCGTCCGGTCCCTCGCCGAGACCCACGAGCTTCACCGGTACGCCCAGTTCGCGCTGGACGGCGATGACGATGCCGCCCTTGGCGGTGCCGTCCAGCTTGGTGAGAACAATGCCGGTGATGTCGACGACCTCGGCGAACACCCGTGCCTGAACCAGGCCGTTCTGCCCGGTCGTGGCGTCGAGGACGAGCAGGATCTCGTCGAGCGGGCCGTGCTTCTCGACAACGCGCTTGACCTTGCCGAGCTCATCCATGAGCCCGGTCTTGGTGTGCAGCCGGCCGGCGGTGTCGATGAGAACGACATCGGCACCCTCGGCGATACCTTCCTTCACCGCGTCGAAGGCGATCGACGCCGGGTCGCCGCCCTCGGGTCCGCGCACGGTCCGGGCACCGACACGCTCGCCCCAGGTCTGGAGCTGGTCGGCGGCGGCGGCACGGAAGGTGTCGGCCGCGCCGAGCACCACGCTGCGGCCGTCGGCGACGAGGACCCGGGCCAGCTTGCCCGTGGTGGTGGTCTTGCCGGTGCCGTTGACGCCGACGACCATCACGACGCCGGGCGTGTCGACGCCGCTCTCCGTCTTGACCGCACGGTCGAAGTCGGTGCCGAGCAGCGCCAGGAGCTCCTCGCGCAGCAGGCCGCGCAGCCCCTCGGGGGTACGGGTACCGAGGACGCGGACGCGCTCTCGGAGCCGCTCCACCAGCTCCTGGGTGGGGGCGACGCCGACATCGGCGGTGAGGAGGGTGTCCTCGATCTCCTCCCAGGTGTCCTCGTCGAGGTTGTCGCGGGACAGAAGCGTGAGCAGTCCCTTGCCGAGGGTGCTCTGCGAGCGGGCGAGCCGGGCGCGCAGCCGTACGAGACGGCCCGCGGTGGGCTCCGGGATCTCCAGCGCGGGGACTGCGGGCGCCGCCGGTTCGGCGACTGCCGGGGCTTCCTCGGCGGGAGCCTCGGCGCCGGCGGGACCGGCCTCCTCGATGGTGCGGCGCGGTTCCTCGCGCGGTGTCTCGGCTTCCTCGCCGACATGGGGTTCGGCGGGAGTGAGGGTCGGCGTGCTCGACGGTGCCGGGGGCAGCTGCTTCTTCTTACGGCCGCTGACCACGAGCCCGCTGATCAGGCCGGCCACGACCAGGGCGGCGATGACTACAGCAAGGATGACGAATTCCATAACCCACCCAGTATCAGTCACATCCCCGCCAGGTGGCGGCCCCGGAGGACCACTCCGGGATCCGGAAGGTCGTTATGGCCCTTTTGGCGGCAAAGGTACGATCCGGCCCGCGGGGACCCGCGGCCTGGACCCCGTCCCCGACAGCGAGCGCACCGGCCGGACTGGATCTCCATGCCGTATCTGCCGACTGCCGCGGTCGGAATCGTGCTGATCAATGCGATGTCGATGCATTCGGCCGGTTTCACCGCACAGGCACTGGGATTCGCGTCCCCTCCCACCTGGGCGATCGGTATGAATGCCGCGATCAGTCTCCTTCCGGGGAGTCTGCTGATGATGGTGGCGACGAGTTTCCCTGGATTCGTTCATCCCCTTTCCGACCTTGCTCGCCGTGACGTTCTCGGCGTGGATCGGCGTATGTGGATCGGCGTATTCGGAGTGGATCAGCTGCGGGGGCGTTCGTACGATGCGGCGCTGCTGGACACCCGTCCCGCGGGCGCCTACTGGTGCACCGGCGGCTTCGCCGTGCCGGCGACAAAGACGCCATTGCTGCATGTGTCGGAGGATCCGGAGCGGACGTGGGGCCGGCACGGCGGGCACTTCCTGCACGAGGCCCGGACCTACGCCTCCTGGCAGTCGAAGGACGTCCGGTCGGCCGTGCGCTCGGCGGCCACGACGGTGGCGGAGCTGCGGGACGAAGAGGTCTACCGGATCGTCACCCCGGAGCAGCTGGTCGCGCTGGACGCCGACAGCCTGGTGCTGTATCCGCTGTGCGTCGGAATGCCGGTCGAGGAGGGGTGGCGCGGCCTGCGGCTGTTCTGCGAGGCGATCTCCGGCTGACGTACGCAGGGACGGACGCGCGTCCCCGGCCCGCGGGCGCGGGCCGGGGACGGGTGGTCGAGGAGATGGGCAGCGGGGATCAGCCCATCTCCTCCAACGCCTTGCCCTTGGTCTCCTTCACGAACTTGAGCACGAAGGGGATCGAGAGCACGGCGAAGCATGTGTAGATGATGTAGGTGCCCGACAGGTTCCAGTCGGCCAGGCTCGGGAAGCTCGCGGTGATCGCCCAGTTGGCGATCCACTGAGCGGACGCGGCGACACCGAGCGCGGCGGCGCGGATCTTGTTCGGGAACATCTCACCGAGGAAGACCCAGACCACCACACCCCATGACAGGGCGAAGAAGAGCACGAAGACATGGGCCGCGATGAGGGCGACAACACCCTGAGTGGTGGGGAGTTTGCCGTTGACCAGTTCGGCGGAGAAGGCCCAGGCCTCACAGGCCAGTGCGATCGCCATGCCGGTGGAGCCGGCGAGCGCGAGCGGTTTGCGGCCCACTCGGTCGACGAGGACCATCGCGATCACCGTACCGATGATGTTGACGATCGATGTGGTGAACGACCAGAAGAACGACGTGGTCGGGTCGATACCGACGGACTGCCACAGCGTCGCCGAGTAGTAGAACGCCACGTTGATGCCGACGAGTTGCTGGAACGCCGAGAGACCGATACCGACCCAGACGATCGGCAGGAAGCCGAAGCGGCTGCCGAGCAGGTCCTTGAAGGTGGACTTGTGCTCGCGGTGCATGGCTGTCTGGATCTCGGCCACGCGGGCATCGAGGTCGACTTCCTTGCCCTCGACCTCGGAGAGGATCTTCTTGGCCCGCTCGTTCTTGCCGACGGAGATCAGGTAGCGCGGCGACTCGGGGATCGCGAACGACAGCAGGCCGTAGAGGAGCGCCGGTACGACCATGACGCCGAGCATCCACTGCCAGGCCTCGAGGCCGCCGATCGTTCCGCGCTGCTTGCCGTCGGCGAGTTGCAGGATGCCGAAGTTCACCAGCTGCGAGATGGCGATGCCGATGACGATCGCGGCCTGCTGGAAGGAGCCGAGCCGGCCACGGTAGGCGGCGGGTGAGACCTCGGCGATATAGGCCGGGCCGATGACCGAGGCCATGCCGATCGCGAAGCCGCCGATGATCCGCCAGAAGGCCAGGTCCCAGAGGGCGAACGGGAGCGCGGAGCCGATGGCGCTGATGGTGAAGAGGACCGAGGCGATCCGCATGCAGCGGATGCGGCCGATCCGGTCGGCGATACGGCCCGCCGTGGCGGCGCCGATGGCGCAGCCGATCAGGGCGACGGCGATCACCTGGGCCAGCGTTCCGGAGCCGATGTCGTAGCGGTCCCGGATCGCCTCGACGGCGCCGTTGATCACGGCGCTGTCGTAGCCGAAGAGGAAGCCGCCCATCGCAGCGGCTGCCGTAATGAAGATGACGTGGCCGAGGTGTTCCGGATGGGCCGCGCGGGCTCCGGATCCCGGTGTCTGCGATGTGCTGGTCACATGATCTCCTGGTGCCTGGCCGCGTCGTCAGGCGTGGGGGGAACTCTTCCAAGTGGCGCATAACTCCAGAGGCGCCACCACTTGAAGTCAAAAAAGACGATCCAGAGCCTATGCCTTCAAGTTTCGAAGTCAATCACGCGTAAGTCGACATCTACCCAGGGCCACCCAAAAGGTGCGTTGAAGACTTGAAGATTTAGTAAAGCCTCAGCGGAGCCGCTGGCTGATGACCTTGGAGACGCCGTCACCCTGCATCGAGACGCCGTACAGCGCGTCCGCGACCTCCATCGTCCGCTTCTGATGCGTGATCACGATGAGCTGCGAGCTCTCCCGGAGCTCTTCCATGATCCGGATCAGCCGCTGCAGATTGGTGTCGTCGAGAGCCGCCTCGACCTCGTCCATCACATAGAACGGACTCGGCCGGGCCTTGAAGATCGAGACCAGCAACGCCACAGCCGTCAGAGACCTCTCGCCGCCCGAGAGCAGGGAGAGCCGCTTGACCTTCTTGCCCGGCGGGCGCGCCTCGACATCGACCCCGGTCGCCAGCATGTTGTCCGGATCGGTCAGGATGAGCCGCCCCTCACCGCCCGGGAACAGCCGTGAGAAGACGCCCTCGAACTCACGGGCCGTGTCCCGGTACGCCTCCGTGAACACCTGCTCGACCCGCTCGTCGACCTCCTTGACGACCTGCATCAGATCGGCCCGGGTCTTCTTCAGGTCTTCGAGCTGCTCGGAGAGGAACTTGTGCCGCTCCTCCAGTGCCGAGAACTCCTCAAGGGCGAGCGGATTCACCTTCCCGAGTTGCTGATACGCCCGTTCGGCGGATTTCAGCCGCTTCTCCTGCTCCGCCCTGACGAACGGCTTCGGCTGGTTGCGCGGATGCTCAGGGTCCTCCGGCAGTTCCTCACCCTCCGCGGCCGGCGACGGGGGCACCAGCTGGTCGGGGCCGTACTCGGCGGCCAGCCCGGCCGGCTCCACGCCCAGCTCCTCAAGGGCCTTCGCCTCCAGCTGCTCTATCCGCAGCCGTTTCTCGGCGCCGAGCACCTCACCACGGTGAACGGAGTCGGTCAGCTTGTCCAGCTCACCCTTGAGCTCACGTCCGTGGCCACGCTCGACGATCAGTTCCTGCTCGCGCTCCGCCTTCGCCGCCTCGGCGGCGACCCGCTCCTGCCCGGCGCGTTCGACGGACACCTCGACATGGGCGAGGAGCTGACGGGCACCGGAGGCAACGGCCGAGGCCACCGCAGCCTCGTGGCGCAGCCGGGCGCGACGCTGCTCGGCACGGGCACGGGCCTCGCGTTCGGCGCGGGCACCGCGGTCGAGGGAGTCCGCACGCCCGGCGAGTCCCTTGACCCGTTCCTCGTGGGTACGGACCTGGAGCCGGGCCTCCATCTCGGTCTGGCGGGCATTGGCACCGTCGGCGGCGAGCCGGTCGCGCACGGAGTTGTCCGGCTCCTCCTCGACCGGCATCTCCTCTGCGACGAGCAGCCGTTCCGCCAGTTCCTCGACCTCCTCGGTCGCCCGCTCCAGGGCGTCCTGGGCGCGGGCGGCGGAGGCGGCCGACCGCTCGGCCTCGCCCGCGGCCCCGCGGGCCTGCCCGGCGAGCCGGCCGAGCTGCTGGGCCACCCCCGACTTCTCCCGCTCTGCGGCCCTGCGCCGCTCCCCCAGCTCCTCGACGAGCGCGGCGCAGGCACTGCGTCGCTCCCCCGCGAGCCGCTGGGCCTGGGCCAGTTCGGTGCACCGGACAGCAAGGTCCGCCAGTTCGGCGGCGGCCTCGTCGACGGCCGCCTGCACTTCGAGCAGGCTGGGCGCCCCGGCGGAACCGCCGTGCGCGAAGTGCGCCCCGAGGACGTCTCCTTCACCGGTCACGGCGGTCAGCTCGGGATGCGCGGCAACAAGATCCTCGGCGTCCTCCAGGGTGGGGACGACGACCATGCCACGCACGAGCCGACGCACGGCAGCCATCAGCTCAGCGGGTCCGCGGACAAGATCGGCGACTGCGGGCGGGGCGTCCGGGGCAGCGGCGCGGAGCACGTGGCCGGGTGCCTCGGGGCGGCCGGCGGGGCCGTGGGACGGGACGTCGGGGGCCTGACCCGGCGCCGGGACGTCCCCGGCCGCGGCGGGCGCCGAACCCTGCCCGGGTACCTGCTGCGTCGCGGCCCCGCCCTGGAGGAGCACCTGCCCCGTATCAGCGTCGGACGCACCCGCACCCGCGCTCGCACCCCCCAAAAGCAGCGCCGCCCGCCCCGCGTCCTGCTTGCGCAGCAGCCGGATGGCGTTCGCTGCCGTAGCCGGGTCCGTCACCGCCACCGCGTCCGCCGCCGCGCCCAGTGCCGCCGCGACCGCGACCTCGTGGCCCGGGGCCACCGTCAGCAGTTCCGCGGCCGGGCCGAGCAGGCCCGACAGGCTGTCGCGCGAGGCGAGCAGCGCGCCCGTGCCGTCCTTGCGGCGCAGGCCCAGGGCCAGGGCCTCGTGCCGGGCCGCGACCGCCGCCCGCTTCCGTTCCGCGCCGGTGGCGGCCTCCCGGGCGGCGGAGTGGGCCGACTCCGCCTCGACGAGCTCCCCCTTGGCGGCGTCGTGGCGCTCGCCCAGCTCCGCGTCACCCGCGTCCAGCCCCTCCACCTCGGCCTTGAGCTGCTCGTACTCCTCCTGCGCCCTGACCGCCCGCTCCTGCGCCTCGTCACGCGAGGCGGCCAGCCGGTCGATCTCCGCCTGCGCCGAACCGGCCCGGCTGCGCGCCGCGTTGACCTGCCCGGTCAGCCGGGCGAGCCCTTCGCGCCGGTCGGCGATGGCGCGGGCAGCGTCCTTCAGCCTGCGCTCCTCGGCCGCCAACTCCCGTTCCAGCTCGGCCCGGTGGGCGGCGGTGTCCTCCAGCGCGTGTTCCGCCGCCGCCAGCGCGGCCTCCAGCTCCGCCTCCTGCTCCCGGATCCGGGCGGCCTCGCGCTCCATGCTTTCCGGGTCCCTGAATCCCGTACCGCGCCGCTCCTCCTCGGGCGCTGCGGTGGCGCTCTTCACCCGGGCATCGGCCAACAAGATCGTGCCGCGTACCCGCTCGGCGAGCTGCGACAGCTCGTACCAGGTCTGCTGGGCCCGCTGCAGGCGCGGCGCCAGCCGTCGTACCTCGTCCTCCAGCTCCGCCTCACGCGTCAGCGCCGCCTTCAGCTCCGCCTCCGCCGCCTCCCGACGCTGCTTCAGCGCCGCTTCGTCGGCGATCTCGCTGCGCAGCGCGTCGTGCAGCCGCACCAGGTCGTCGGCGAGCAGCCGCAGCCTCGCGTCGCGCAGATCGGCCTGGATGACGGCGGCCCGCCGGGCGACGGCCGCCTGCCGGCCCAACGGCTTCAACTGCCGCCGCAGTTCGTCCGTGAGGTCCTGGACACGGGCCAGATTGGCTCCCATCGCGTCCAGCTTCCGCAGCGCCTTCTCTTTCCGCTTGCGGTGCTTGAGCACACCAGCGGCTTCTTCGATGAATGCGCGGCGCCCCATCGGATCGGCATGGAGTACGGAGTCCAGCTGGCCCTGTCCGACGATGACGTGCATCTCCCGGCCGATACCGGAGTCGGAGAGAAGTTCCTGGATGTCGAGGAGCCGGCACGTATCGCCATTGATCTGGTATTCGCTGCCGCCGTTGCGGAACATGATCCGCGTGATCGTCACTTCGGCGTACTCGATAGGCAGCGCACCGTCGGAATTGTCAATGGTCAGCGACACCTCGGCGCGTCCGAGCGGCGGCCGCCCGGTGGTGCCGGCGAAGATCACGTCCTCCATCTTGCCGCCGCGCAGGGATTTGGCTCCCTGCTCACCCATGACCCAGGAGAGCGCGTCCACCACATTGGATTTGCCGGAACCGTTGGGACCGACGACGCAGGTGATCCCGGGTTCGAACCGCAGGGTCGTGGCGGAGGCGAACGACTTGAAACCACGCAGGGTCAGGGCCTTGAGATGCACGCCGCCGGACTCTACCTTTCGCTCTCGGTTTCACTGATGAAGGTGCAGGGCACATCAGACGGTAACGGCCTCCCGCGCGATAGGGAGTGGATCAGCGAGCGGCGTCGTGCGGCTTCGACTGCAAGGCGGACGAGGGAGTCGACGCGGAGCGTCGGTGACTGACGACAACGCGGCAAGCGGAGCCGCAGGGCGTCGGGAGCCCACTCCCTATCGCGCGGGAGGCCGTAAGGGAAGGGGTGTACATCCGGGGCGGGTCTGTCGCAGTCGGGGAAAAGAAAGAAGGGACGCCGAAGCGCCCCTTGCAAATCTTGCGAAGTGCTGCGTGACGGATCAAAGAACGCGGCGGATCAAGAAGGCGACAGATCACAGTGATGATCTTCAATGATCCGGTGACGATTCCGGTGACGATCCGGTGATGAACTCAGACGGCTGACGCGAGCAGCCCGACCGGCCCCTGTGGGCCCTCGGTCAGGTCAGCGCCGGCTCCGCCTGAGGTACGTCGATGTCGATGCTGTCGAGCAGCGACTCTTGGTGCTGGGCGGCGGCGTTGAGCGCGTCGTTCTCGTCCTGGATCCGTACGAGCTCGGATTCCAGGTCCTGGACGCGCTGCTGGAGCCGTCGCATCTCGGCGAGGAGTCGCGGGTCGGAACCGCCGACGTAACCGAGAAGCGCCTTTGCCATGATGGATGGTCCTCCACACTGAGTGACCGACCGATGCGGTGTGGGTCGTGAGGGAATCGCACCCGCGGTGCTCGGCAGTGCCCTGTCATCACTGCGGTTCTGCTGCCAAAGAACTCTGCCAAACAGCTAAGGTGCGCGGGGTTTTCAGCGTCTCACCAAAAAGTTTGACGGTCAACACGATCACACCCCGTAGACGCGGGTGACCCGGGGGCGCGCGGCTTGACGATCACGCGGCGCGACTCTCCTGCGGGGCCCTGGGGGGCGTGGAGATCATCCTTACTGCCGCAGCCTGGCACGGCAGCCGAATCTTGGCAACTGTCCGGTCCTTCCGCAGGTCATTTCATGTGTACGCAGATGAGCGGGCTTTCTCGTCACCCCTCGCCGCCCATCGAACACGGTCCGAACACGACCCCGAATTCGGACCTCATTCGGAACGGGATCAGCGGATCGCAAACCCCTCGTAACCGCCGCGCGGGGTGCCCCAGATCTCAGTGACTCCATCCACGCGTCCGGGTGTGTCGTCGGAGCACAGCCACTCCAGCAGGCGGTGGCAATTCTCACGTTGCCCCTCGGCGACAACCTGTACTCGACCGTCGTCGAGATTGAGGGCGAATCCGGTGAGGCCACCGATCTCCAAAGCATTTGCCCTGGTGAACCAGCGGAACCCTACTTGCTGTACTCGGCCGCGCACCCAGGCGGTGAGTCGTACATCTTCGTTCATGGCCGAACGCTAACCGGCAAATTGCTCAAGGGTCACTTCGCCCCGTTGAGCCATGGCGTACAGTCCCGTCGAAACCAGAGCCTCACTCGATCGGGTGAGGCGTATTGACGCCGATTCTGGCGTCCAGACCATCAGAAGGGGACGGCAGATGGGACGCCATCGACGCTCCGCCGCAGGTCCCGTGGCAGGTTCGGTCGCTGACACGCCCGCGGTCGCGAAAGCCCGCGCGCGCCGCGGCGCGCGCCGCAGGAAGCGGTCCGGCGTGCCCATGCGTACGGGACTGATCGGCGTCTCCGCTGCGATGGCCGTCGGAGTCGTGGCCGTGGCTTCGGGTCTGCTGCCCGGCGGCGGCACGTACCAGGTGACCGGTGGCGCGGCGACCGACCAGATCCGCTCCCAGGGAGCGCCGGACCTGCTGACGCAGGGCGGCTCCACCACCGCTCCGGCCGACCGCGGTATCGCGTCGGCCGAGGCCGGCCGCAGCACCGAGCGTTCCCCGGGGCCCCGGAAGTCCGAGCGGTCGGGCTCCCCCAGCACCTCGGTCACGCCGTCCGCCTCCCCTTCGAAGGCGGCCGAGCAGACAGAGAGGACGAAGGCGCCCGCGGCAGCCGGGGCGACCGGTTCCGCGCCGTCCGCCACGGCCTCGGCGGCGCCGACGACATCTGCCGCCGCTCCGGCGCGCAGGGCCACGCCCCCGGCCGGCGACACCTCCGCCCAGGCCGCCGTGCTCGCGCTGGTCAACCAGGAGCGCGCGAAGGTCGGCTGCAGCCCGGTCACGGCCAGTGCCCCGCTCACCTCGCTCGCCCAGAACTTCAGTGACGACATGGCGGCCCGCGGCTTCTTCGACCACACCGACCCCGACGGCCGGACCCCCTGGGACCGCGCGTCGAAGGCCGGTGTGACGGGGCTCGGCGGCGAGAACATCGCCCGCGGCCAGGCGGACGCACAGGCGGTGATGGACTCCTGGATGAACAGCAAAGGCCACCGAGCAAACATTCTCAACTGTGACTACAAGACCCTCGGCGTGGGAGTGCACTTCGGCTCCGGCGGCCCCTGGTGGACCCAGGACTTCGGTTTCTGAGATTTTCACAGGTCAGCGACCTGTCAGATTTCTTGGGCCGCCTCGGGGCCGTTATCGGCAACCGAGGCGGCCCAAACTGTGTCTACGGCGGCCCGCGTACGGGTCTCGCTCGACGGCATCAGATGCGTGTAGGTCCGCAGCGTGAAGCCGGGGTCATGGCGGCCGAGGTGTTCACTGAGAGCCTTGATGCTCGTTGTGACGTGACGCGCCGTTCGGATACTGGTCCCCACAGTGCGCTGTCGTCACGGCGTCCGGGTGGCAGAACGAGAGATCAGCCAGCGGCAGGCCCAGGTGATCGTGCCATGCCCGGCGGCCGGTGACGGTCACGGCGAGCGCGCGGGTCGTGCCGATCCGCGTGACCCAGCCGGCGGTGAGGGCGTGGCTGCACAGGGCGGCACCCACCGCGCCGGCCAGGTGGGGGCGGCGCTCGGTCCAGTCCAGGCACGCGCGCACCAGCGGGCGACGGCTGCCGCGCCGCCGTGCTCTACACGATCACTTTCCAGGCACCCGGCTTCTATCGGAAACAAGGGTGGAAGCGCCTGGGAGAGGTCCCCTGCGATCCGCCGGGCACCAGCCGCGTCTTCATGACCAAAGAACTCGCTGCCCAGACCGGCAACAGAGTTCGATCAGGCAACGCGGCGAACGTTGCCTGATGCGGCACTAGCTAGAGGCGTGCGCCACCGTGAGGCTCCGTCCGGGCGGGCGCGGAGCGTCCCCCGTACGGCTCCGCGCCGTAGACTTATCAGGGAGCTTGAGCCTTGCCAGACGTCCAGTTCAGGCGGGCCCCGCGAGATTGATCCCGCCAAGGGCGGCGGGATCGGAGTTTCCCGCGGCTCCGGCCATCGCGGGCTCTCTCCAATGAGCGGAAGCCTCTGCCTCGCGTTGTGAGCGGTGGAATCCCCTCAGGAAGGACGTGGGCCAGATGAGCCACCTTGTGAGCCAGGTGCCCATCAGTGACATCACAGTGGCCGCTTCGGCCGTGCGCTGGATTTTCCCCCTCGGCATAGCAGTGGTCGTAGTCGCTGTTCTGCTTGGCCTCGTCTGGTGGGACACGCGCCGTCGGTCTCGAGCACGACAGCAGGGACCACGGGCCCAGCCTTCCTCCCGAAGCGGCGAAAACTTGAGGGATGCAGATGATTTCGGGGAAGGTCTCAGCCCATATGAGATCAACCGGCCCTCTTCGCCAAGGGACGCACACAAGGATGACAACAGTGGGGCTTTTGGCAGTGGAGGACCCGGCGGCTGACAGGTCGGCGACATCGGCGGCACTTGCCGAGATCATCGCGCGGTCAAGATCTACTTTCGATACACGCCCTAACTAGTGCCCCTCCCGGCAACGTTCGCCCTGTTGTGATGACGTGCCGTCCAGGTGCTATGCCGGACAGCACGTGGCCGACATGCTGTGTGGGTGGAAGCTCACCCTAGAACTGTTACAGGTTTCTCTACCTCATCAAGGCACCCGGCTCTGGCTGCGCCCGCGCTCCTGCCTGCGGCCCGCTCGGCGCTGCCGCCGCCGACGCGCGCCCGCAGTGGATAGGCCCGACAGCTCAGCAGCAGGTCACAGCGTTGATCGCTCACATGACCGCAGGTCGAAGACCCGGCAGGTCACTTCTTCGGTTCTGATCCTTCCGGGGCTCTCCGGGATTCCTTCCGGACCGCACGGGCCGCACTTCTGCCTCATCACTTACCCCCGCACAGCGCACTCCAAAAGGGAGCGCTGTGCGGGCGTAAGCTGTTTCTCATGGACGAGACCACCCCGCGGGACGGCGCCGACAGCCTGCCCTTCGACGTGTTCTCCCGGCAGTGCCCCTCGCGCGGCACGCTGGAGCACGTCACCGGGCGCTGGGGCAGCCTTACGCTGACCGCGTTGTACGAGACGGGTGCCCGCTTCAACGAGCTGCGCCGCAAGGTCGACGGGGTGAGCGAGAAAATGCTCTCCCAGACGCTTCACGCACTGGAGCGGGACGGCCTCGTCCTCCGGGAGGCGCAGCCCACCAATCCGCCACGCGTCGACTACGAGCTGACCCCGCTGGGACGCGAGGTCGCCGGCCGGCTGCTCGCGCTGATCCACCTCGTCGAGGGCCGGATGCCCGAGGTCCTCGACGCCCGCAGCCGTTACGACGAGGCGCGCGAGGTCACGCTCTAGGCGTGCTGACCCGCGGCGGCCGCTGGCAGCTCGGGCAGTAGTAGCTGGAGCGGTTCATCCACGGGCGGCGGCGCATCGCCGTACCGCAGCGGTGGCAGGGCTCGTCCTCGCGCCCGTACGCGTCGAGCGACCGGTCGAAGTAGCCCGACTCGCCGTTCACATTGACGTAGAGACTGTCGAAGCTGGTGCCGCCCTGCGCGAGCGCGGCGTTCATCACGTCGCGGACATGGCCGAGCAGCTCGGCCGACCTGGGCCGGGTCAGGGTCGCGGTGGGCCGGTCGTAATGCAACCTGGTGCGCCAGAGCGCCTCGTCCGCGTAGATGTTGCCGACGCCGCTGATCAGCGACTGGTCGAGCAGGGCACGCTTGACCGTTGTACGGCGCAGACGCAGAGCGGTGTGGAACGCCGCGTCGTCGAAGGCGGGGTCCAGGGGGTCGCGGGCGATGTGCGCGATGGTGTCGGGCAGCCCGTCCCGGGTGTTCTCGTGGACGGAGAGCCCGCCGAAGGTCCGCTGATCGACGAAGCGCAGCTCGGTGCCGAGGGCGTCGTCGAAGCGGATCCGGATCCGCAGATGCTTCTCGTCGGGGGTGTCCTGCGGCTGTACGAGCAGCTGACCGCTCATGCCGAGGTGGCCGAGGAGCGAGGAGGAGTCGTCGTCCAGCGGAACCCACAGGTACTTGCCGCGGCGCATGGCCGTACCGAAGCGGCTACCGCTGAGCCGGGCCGCGAAGTCCGTGGAACCCGCGAGATGGCGGCGGACCGCGCGCGGGTGCAGGACCTCGACCTCACCGACCGTGCGGCCGGTGACCCAGCGCTCAAGACCGCGCCGTACGACTTCGACCTCAGGCAGCTCGGGCACGGAGTGGCTCCTCAAGAGACTGGACAGTTTACGGGGTGTACGGCCCTGATCCGCCGGACGCCCCCGGGGCGTGACTGTGCGGTCACGCCCTGGGTCCGGACAGGGAGAACCCCCCGGTGCACGAGGCGCCGAGGGGTTTCCCGGGTCAGGCCGGAGTGACGTCCGTGGACAGCAACGGGCCGGCAGGGGTGTCGGCGGCCCCTCCGTCGGCTGCGGCCTTCGCCGCGGCCTCCCGCTGCTCCGCAGCAGCGCTGATCTCGCGCCAGGCGGACTCCGCCGCCTGCTGCTCCGCTTCCTTCTTGCTACGGCCGGTGCCGGTGCCGTACGAGACACCACCGACGCGAGCAGCAGCAGTAAAGGTCTTCTCGTGGTCCGGGCCGGTCTCCGTGACGAGGTACTCGGGGACTCCGAGGCCCTCGCTCGCGGTGAGTTCCTGGAGGCTGGTCTTCCAGTCCAGGCCGGCGCCGAGATTGGAGGACCTGTCGATCAGCGGGTCGAAGAGCCGGTGGACCAGCTCCGAGGCCGCGCTGAGGCCCTGATCGAGATAGACCGCGCCGATCACCGCTTCAAGCGTGTCGGCGAGGATGGATGCCTTGTCCCTGCCGCCCGTGCCCTCTTCGCCCCGGCCGAGCCGGATGAAGGAGCCGAGGTCGAGGCCGCGGCCCACCTCCGCAAGTGCACGCGAGTTGACCACCGCGGCCCGCAACTTGGCCAGCTGGCCTTCGGGCAGGTCGGGGTGGGTGCGGTACAGCGTGTCCGTGACCACTAGACCGAGTACCGAATCCCCGAGGAATTCGAGCCGCTCGTTGGTGGGCAGGCCGCCGTTCTCGTATGCGTACGAACGGTGGGTCAGCGCACGCACCAGAAGGGCGGACTCAAGGTGATACCCGAGCCGCCCTTCCAGAAGCGTGTGGGACGAGGCTGTGTTGACGTTGTCTGCCTGCTTCTTGGCGTGGGACAACTCAGACATCGGGCCTCTCACCAGCCGCTCAGACTTCGAGGACCTGGCGCTTGTTGTACGTGCCGCAGCTGGGGCACGCGATGTGCTGCAGCTTCGGCTCCTGGCAACGCTCGCACGAAACCAGGGTGGGGACCGCAGCCTTCCACTGCGACCGGCGGTGGCGCGTGTTGCTGCGCGACATCTTCCGCTTCGGAACAGCCACGGCTACTTCTCCTGCTTCTCGTCGACGCCCGCTTCGGCGCCGCCCATGTTGTCCTTCTCGCCGTCCTGAACGGTCTCGGCGAGTCCTTGCAATGCCGCCCAACGGATGTCGACGGCATCGTGGTGGTGACCGGGGTTCTCGTCCAGCCTGATCCCGCATTCGGAACACAGGCCGGCACAGGTCTCCCGGCACACCGGCTGCATCGGCAGTGCGAGCACCACCGCATCACGCAGCACTGGTTCGAGGTCGAACAAGCCGTCCTCGATGAAGAGCCTGTCCTCGTCGTCCTCGGCGTCGTCGGCCGGGTCCGCCGCCTTGCTGCGGCCCCGGTCATCGGCGTCAGGGTACGAGAACATCTCCTGGAAGTCCGCCGCAACCTCTTGGCGCAGCGGCTCCAGACACCTTACGCACTCCCCCTCGGCCGACGCACGGGCGGTGCCTGTGACAAGCACCCCTTCCATGACCGATTCGAGGCGGAGCTCCAGCTCCACGGGTGCGCCTTCCGGCACACCGATGACCCCGTCGATACCGAGGTCCTGGGGCGCGTCCACCGAGCGGGTCAGCCGCAGGAGGGCACCGGGACGCCGACCCAGCTCGTGCGTATCGAACACGAGAGGGTTTCGGTGGTCGAGGTGGCCGTTCAGGGCTTTTCCTGCTTTCGAAAATCGTATGCATGGCGCAATGCGCACCGTGGGGAGGGGCCGACCGGATCGGAAGTCGAAGCGGACAGCCGGGACCGCAGATCTACGCGCGACCGAAGAACCAGGATACTGGACGCGTTACCCTGCTCCCAACCGGGGCCGATTCCGGTCCCGAACCGGCCGGAACCGGTCGCGTTCGGCCTGCGTCCGGATCGCCCCGGTCAGCGCTCCTGCTCATACCGGCGGAGCTGATTGATGTCGATCATGCTGGTGTCGAAGAGGCTGGTCTCGTCGAGGGCGCTCTCGCCCTGCGGCGGAAGGGGCTGGTGCGCCGGCATCGGCTGCTGCCAGCCCTCGTACCCCTGCGGCTGCAGCTGTGCCTGGCCCTCGTCGTACCCCTGCGGCTGCAGCTGTGCCCGGCCCTCGTCGTACCCCTGCGGCTGCAGCTGTGCCCGGCCCTCGTCGTAACCCTGCGGCTGATAGGCGGCGTACGGGTCCGGCTGCTGGTACCCGTACATGTCCTGCTGCGGCTGCTCCTGGTACGCGTACGTCTCCGCGTAGCTCGGCTGCGCCTGTGCCGGGAAGTGCGGCTGGACCTGCTGGGGCACCGGCTGCGGCTCCGGGGTGGCGAGCTCGGCGAGACCGGCCCAATGGTCCTCGTCGCTGGTGTGGCCCTGACTGCCCGCGGCATCCTGGGCGGCCATGTGCGCGCCGAGATCGTCGGTGGCGACCCGGCCGTGCAGCTTCTGCCGGCCGCGGCCGACCGCTTCCAGGGTCTTGGCGAGCACGGCCTCGAACGCGCCGAGCTTGGTGTCCACGTACTCGTCGGCGCGGTGCCGGAGCGTCTCCGGGTCGGCGCTGCGCTCGGGGGCCTCGGCGAAGTCGGGGTCCTCGTACCCCTGCTCGTCGAATCCCTGGCCACGGCCGAGGAGCTTCTCGCGGCCCCGGTCGACGGAGCCGATGGTCTTGGTGAGGACGACCTCGAAGTTGGCGAGCTGGCTGTCGACGTACTCGTCGGCCTCGGCGCGTACCTCGTCGGCCTCCCTGCGGGCCTCGTCGAGGATGCGGTCGGCCTCGGTCCGGGACTGCCGGGCGATCTCGGTGTCGGAGATCAGTGAGCCGCGCTGGGCGTGGGCGGTCTCGATGATCCGCTCGGCCTCCTGCCGGGCCTGCTCGACCATCTGCTCCCGGCCGCCGATGAGCTCCTGGGCGTGGGCGAGTGAGCCGGGGAGGGCTTCACGTACCTCTTCGAGCATGGCGAGCAGATCGGCGCGGTTGACCACGCACGACGCCGACATGGGCATGGACCGGGCGTTCCCGACCGCTTCGACGATCTCGTCGAGCTTCTTCTGCACGTCCACCGTGTGCTCGCCACTCTCTACTGCTGATTGGAGACGGACGGCACGACTGTACGGCCAGTCGGCGCCCGTCCGACACCGGGTGACGGACGGTCAGTGCATCACTGCTGGGCGAGACGTTCGACGAGTGCCTCGTGGACCAGCGGCGGCAGCAGGTGCGAGACGTCGCCGCCCCAGGCCGCGACCTCCTTGACCAGGGAGGACGACAGGAAGCTGTACGTGGGATTGGTCGGCACGAAGAGCGTCTCGACCCCGGAGAGGCCGTTGTTCATCTGGGCCATCTGCAGCTCGTAGTCGAAGTCACTGACGGCCCGCAGGCCCTTCACGATCGCCGGGATGTCGCGCTGCTTGCAGAAGTCGACCAGGAGGCCGTGGAAGGACTCGACCTCGACGTTGCCGAAGTCCGCGGTGACCTGACGGATCAGCTCGATCCGCTCGTCGATCGTGAACAGGCCCTTCTTGGACTGGTTGATCATCACCGCGACATGTACGACGTCGTACAGCTTCGAGGCGCGGCCAATGATGTCGAGGTGCCCATTGGTGATGGGGTCGAACGACCCCGGACAGACGGCGCGGCGCAACTTGAGTCCCTCGCTCTCCGGTGCGGTCATCGTGCGTCTTCGCACGTAGAGGCGGCGCGACCGTACCAAAGCGTTCCCTCGCCGTAGCGACGGGCCCGCAGTGGCTCGAATCCCTTGGGCCAGTTGAATTCTCCGCCTCTGGTGCTCCGTTCCACGGTGACGAGGGCATCGCCGGTGAGCCAGCCCTGAGCACGGAGTGTGAGCAGTATCTCGCCAAGATCGCCATCGGTGACGGCGTACGGCGGATCCAGGAAGACCACGTCGTACGGGTCCGCGGGCGCCGGTCCTGTCACGATCTGTTCGGCTTTGCCGGTACGGACTTCGGCGCCGGGCAGACCGAGCGTACGGACGTTGTCCCGGACCGTGCGGGCGGCCTTGGTGTCGGCCTCGACGAGCAGGGCGTGGACCGCGCCGCGGGAGAGCGCTTCGAGACCGACGGCGCCGGAGCCCGCGTACAGATCCGCGATTCGGATGCCCTCCAGGGTGCCCAGGAGCGCTTCCCAGGTGGAGAACAGGCCCTCGCGTGCGCGGTCGGAGGTGGGGCGGGTGCCGGTGCCGGGCGGGACGGCCAGGCGGCGTCCGCCGGCCGAGCCGGCGATCACGCGGGTCATGGGTGTCTGATCCTCGGGTCGGGGGGTGGCCCGCCGGTGTCGGGCGGGCGCCGTGCATCCCACGATATGGCTTCGGGCCCGCCGGGGCTTGGGGGCCCCGTGCGTCCCCCGTCCTCAGCCCTTGTCGAGGTACTCCTCGCGCTCCTTGTCGAGCAGGGCGGCCAGCGCGGTGCGCAGCTCCGGCAGGCGGACCAGCTCCGGGTCCGCCGCGACGATCGTCACGGCCTCCTCGCGGGCTGCGGCGATGACCTCCTCGTCGTCGATGACGGAGAGCATCCTCAGGGACGTGCGGACCCCGGACTGGGCCTGGCCGAGGACATCGCCCTCGCGGCGCTGTTCGAGGTCGATCCGGGACAGTTCGAAGCCGTCGAGGGTGGCGGCGACGGCGGAGAGCCGGGCGCGGGCGGGGCTCGCCTCGTGTGCCTCGCTGACGAGCAGACAGAGGCCGGCGGCGGAGCCCCGGCCGACCCGGCCGCGGAGCTGGTGGAGCTGGGAGACGCCGAACCGGTCGGCGTCCATGATCACCATCGCGGTGGCGTTCGGGACGTTGACCCCGACCTCGATGACGGTCGTCGCGACCAGGACGTCGACCTGGCCCGCGGCGAAGCGCCGCATCACCTCGTCCTTGTCGTCGGGGTTCATCCTGCCGTGCAGCACCTCGATGCGCAGACCGGCGAGAGCGCCCTTGGTGAGCTGTTCGGCGATCTCCAGGACCGCGAGCGGCGGGCGCTTCTCCCCGTCGTCCCCGGCCGCCTTCTCCGCGGCCTTCTTCCTGTTCTTCTTCTCGGCCTCGTCGTCGGCGTCGTCACCGATCCGGGGGCAGACGACGTATGCCTGATGCCCGTTCCCGACCTCCTCGCGGACCCGCTCCCAGGCGCGGCTGAGGAAGTGCGGCTTGTCCTTGGCGGGGACGACATGGCTGGCGATCGGCGAGCGGCCCGCCGGCAGCTGGTCCAGGACGGACGTCTCCAGGTCGCCGAAGACCGTCATCGCGACCGTACGGGGAATGGGGGTGGCGGTCATCACCAGCAGGTGCGGCGGCTGCTTCCCCCGGGACCGCAGCGCGTCGCGCTGTTCCACTCCGAAGCGGTGCTGCTCGTCGACGACGACCAGCCCCAGGTCGTGGAACTGCACCTTGTCCTCGATCAGCGCATGCGTGCCGATCACGATCCCGGCCTCGCCGGTGACCAGGTCCAGCAGCGCCTGACGGCGGGCCGCCATCCCCATGGACCCGGTCAGCAGCACCACCTTCGTACCGAGGTCGGAGCCGCCCAGCATTCCGCCTTCGGCGAGCTCCCCCATCATTTCGGTGATGGAGCGGTGGTGCTGCTGGGCGAGCACCTCGGTGGGGGCGAGCATCGCGGCCTGTCCGCCCGCGTCCACGACGGCGAGCATGGCGCGCAGCGCGACCATGGTCTTCCCGGACCCGACCTCGCCCTGCAGCAGCCGGTGCATCGGGTGCTCGGTCGCCAGGTCGTCGAAGATCTCCTTGGAGACCTTCTCCTGGCCCTCGGTGAGGGTGAACGGCAGTTTGGCGTCGAAGGCGTCGAGCAGCCTGCCGTGCCCGGGTCTGCGTGCCACCGCCGGGAGCTGGGTGTCCGCGTACCGTCGGCGGGCGAGCGCGACCTGCATGATGAACGCCTCGTCCCACTTCAGCCGGTCCCTGGCGTCGGCGATGTCCGCCTTGGTCTGCGGGCGGTGGATCTTCAGCAGCGCCTCGGGCAGCGGGGTGAAGCCGCGCCCCTCGCGCAGCGGGAGCGGCAGCGGGTCGACGGCGTCCCGGGCGCTGGGCAGCACGGTGTCGACGGCCTTGGCGATCCGCCAGGAGTCGAGCTGCTTACAGGCGGGGTAGATGGGCAGCAGTCGCCCGGCGAAGGCGTCCACCGCCTCCGTGGCCTCGTCGGCGTCCGCGGTGTCGAGCAGCTGGTACGTGGGGTGCGCGAGCTGCATCTTCCGGTTGAAGACGGAGACCTTGCCCGCGAACATCGCCCGGCGGCCCGGCAGCAGCTCCTTGTGCGGCTTGTGCACGCCGTGGCCGAAGAAGACCAGCTGCAGCCGGCCGCTGCCATCGGTGAGGGTCACCTCCAGGCGCTTGCCCCTGCCGTTGTTGAACACCATGATCCGCGCGTCGGCGACCTGGGCGACGACGGTCACGTGCTCGTCCAGCGGGAGGTCGGTCAGCGCGGTGAGCTGGCCGCGCTCCTCGTACCGCCGCGGGTAGTGGTGCAGCAGATCACCGACCGTGTGCAGGTCGAGGTGCTCGGCCATCACCTTCGCGGTGGCACCGCCGAGCAGCTTCTTCAGGGGTTCATCGAACGCGGACACGCGATCCATTGCACACCAAGCCACTGACAGAAGTCGCCCGCACCACCGGAATCCCCTGGTCGGAAACGTCTGGGCGCCCGTGGGATCGGTCCCCCGGGTCCCCGCTCGACAACGCGCCCCGGGGCGGGTTGTCCTACTCCACCCCGATCAGCAGCGGAGCGCACTGGCGGCCGCCCCGGTACACCACCGTGTCCACCGCCAGGTACCCCTCGCGCACATGCTCCTGCAGCGCCTCCGCCAGGCTGTCCGACACGTCCTCGCCCAGGACCAGCGTCACGAGTTCACCGCCCGCCGACAGCATCCGGTCGAGGACGGCCCGGGCCGTGCCGGGCACGTCCTCGCCGATGACCGCCACATCGCCGTCGATCAGACCCAGGATGTCGCCGGCCTGGCAGATGCCCGCCATGGTCCACGACTGCCGCTCGGCGACGGCCAGTTCGGCGTACCGGGTGGCGCCGGCCGCGGCGGTCATCGCCACCACGTCCTCGTCGAAGCTGCGGTCCGGTTCGTGGACGGCGAGTGCCGCGATGCCCTGGACGGCGGCGCGGGTCGGGATCAGGGCGACCCGGATGCCTTCCGTACGGGCCTGCTCCGCGGCCGCCGCGGCCGTGTGGCGCAGCTCCGCGTCGTTGGGCAGCAGGACCACCTCACGGGCGTGGGCGCGACGGATCGCATCGACCAGTTCACCGCTGGCGGGCGGCTCTCCGGGGCGGGCGAGCACCGTGGTCGCGCCGGCCTCCGTGCACAGCCCGGAGAGCCCGTCGCCCGGGACCACCACGACGACACCGCGCTGCGCGGGCTCGCTGTGGTGGGGGTGGACCCGGTCGGCGCCGAAGTGGGTGATCCGGATCCGGTACGGCCTGCCCGCCTCGACCCCGGCCTCCACCGCCGCACCGGCGTCGTCGACATGGACGTGGACGTTCCACAGCCCGTCGCCGCCGACCACGACGAGCGAGTCGCCGAGCCCGTCGAGCCGGGCCCGCAGCCGGTCGACGGCGTCGTCCCAGGCCTCCAGGAGATAGATCACCTCGAAGGCGGGTCCGTCCACCGGTCCGCCTGCCGCGCAGTCGTCGGCGGCGGCAGCGGTCACGGGGGCGATGTCGGGCGTCACCCAGGTCCCGCGTGCGGGCGCCTCACCGGAGACCGCTTCGACAAGCGCCCCCAGGACGGTCACCAGGCCACGGCCTCCGGCGTCTACGACTCCCGCCCGCCCGAGGACGGCGAGCTGCCCGGGGGTCGCGTCCAGTGCCGTACGCGCCCCTTCGTACGCCGCCTGCGCGACCGCTTCCGGTCTCGGGTCGCCCGCCGTGGCCACGGCGGCCACGGCGGCCGCCGTGGCCACGGTCAGCACCGTGCCCTCGACGGGGTGCGCGACGGCCTGCCGGGCAGCCTCGGCGGCCCGGGTCAGGGCGCGGCGCAGATGGTCCGCGTCGTGCCCGTCGGCCAGCACCCCCGCCATGCCGCGCAACAGCTGCGCAAGGATCGTGCCGGAGTTGCCGCGGGCGCCGATCAGCGCCCCGTGTGCCATGGCCCGTACGACATCGGCGAGGGCGGGCACGGACGTACCGGTCTCGTGGGCGGCGAAGACCGCCTCGACGGCGGCCGCCGCCGATTCCACCGTCAGATAGAGGTTGGTGCCGGTGTCCCCGTCCGCGACGGGGTAGACGTTGATCGCGTCGATCGCCTCACGCTCCCGGCCCAACGCCTCCAGCGCCAGTGAGCACCAGGTACGCACCGCGACGGCGTCCATGTCGTCGGCGGTCTGCGGCACCTGGTGTTCCTCCTGAAGAGCGGCCGTGCGGGCGGACTGAACCGCAGACTAGTCCCGCCCGGTGCCTCCGGCAGGGACAGGGGCGGGGCGGACGGCGGGGAAACCCATGGTAGTTTCCTTCTACCGACGCAGCCGTTGTATGCTGCTTCGGTTGCCCGATGAGAGTCGGGCCTTTCCTCCGGTACCGCCACTTCAGTCAAATGATTCCGGCGCGCCGGAATTCACTGTAAGTGCACCTGAAGTCTTTGGAGTGACCCGTGGCTGCCAACTGCGACGTCTGCGGCAAGGGGCCGGGCTTCGGCAACAACATTTCGCACTCGCACCGCCGTACGTCCCGTCGCTGGAATCCCAACATCCAGCGCGTGCGTGCCGTGGTCGGTCGGACGCCGAAGCGGCTCAACGTCTGCACCTCGTGCATCAAGGCCGGCAAGGTCGCGCGCTGACGTTCCCGTCGTAGCGCAGCCTTCCGGTTGCCCAAAAAGCCGGTCCACCTCGGTGGACCGGCTTTTTGCTGTGCTCCCCCACTCCCTGTCGTGGGGGAGCCCGTTACAGCTGCCAGCCGTGCCGGACCGGGCCGATCCCGGTGCCCAGTGGGAAGCCCGCCGCGATCGCCCCGGTGACGTACGCCTTCGCGGCCCGTACGGCCGCCGGTACGTCGTTGCCCCGGGCCAGCCCGCAGGCGATCGCGGAGGCGAGGGTGCAGCCCGTGCCGTGCGTGTGCCGGTTGCCGTGGCGGGGGGCGCGCAGCCAGTGCTCCTCGGTGCCGTCCGTGAGGAGGTCGACCGGTTCGCCGGGCAGGTGACCGCCCTTGATGACGACCCAGCGCGGCCCGTATCCCAGGATCTCCGCCGCGGCCTGCCGCATTCCGGTCTCGTCCGTGACCGTCACGCCGGTGAGCTGCGCCACCTCGTCCAGGTTGGGGGTTGCCACCGTGGCGACCGGCAGCAGCTTCGTCCGTACGGAATCGAGGGCTTCGGCAGCGAGCAGTGGGTCACCGTGCTTGGAGATCCCCACCGGGTCGACGACCACCGGGGCGTCCGTTCCCGCGAGGAGTGCGGCGACGGTCTCGACGAGGGCGGCCGACGCGAGCATGCCGGTCTTCACCGCCTGGACGCCGATGTCGTCGACGACGCTGCGGTACTGGGCCCGAACCGCCTCCACGGGCAGCTCCCATGCGCCCTGGACGCCCAGCGAGTTCTGCGCGGTCACCGCGGTGATCACGCTCATGCCGTGCACGCCGAGCGCCAGCATCGTCTTGAGGTCCGCCTGGATGCCCGCACCGCCGCCGGAGTCGGATCCGGCAACGGTGAGCACACGGGGTGGAACGAGCGGTACCTGCGGTGCGGCAGAAGGTACGGGCATACGCCTCAATCTACTGGGCGTCCTCGATCTAGTGGGCGTCCTCGATGCCGCCGAAGTGGTCCCAGCCGCCCTTGCTGGTCCACGGGGCCCCGTCGACCGTCACCTGGGGCAGCGCCGACGGGTTGAGGACCTCGCCGATCACCTTCCAGCGGGCGGGCAGCTTCACGTCCTGGGGGAAGGTCGCGACGATCGCGTGGTCCTCTCCCCCGGTGAGCACCCACTGGAGCGGGTCCACGCCGACCGCCTGGCCGATGTCGGACATCTGCGAGGGGATGTCGATCAGCCCGGACCGCAGATCGATCCGGACCTTGCTGGCCTCGGCGATGTGTCCGAGGTCGGCGACGAGTCCGTCACTGACGTCCGTCATGGCGGTGGCGCCGAGTCCGGCGGCCGCGGGGCCCGCGTGGTACGGCGGTTCGGGGCGCCGGTGGGCCTCGACGAAGGCGCGCGGCGAGCGGAAACCGCGGGACAGGACCGCGTACCCGGCGGCGGACCAGCCGAGCCAGCCGGTGACGGCGACGACATCGCCGGGCCGGGCGCCGGCCCGGGTGACGGGTTCGTGGTTGCGCAGATCGCCGAGTGCGGTGATCGCGACGGTGATGGTCTCCCCGCCGACGACGTCACCGCCGACCACGGCCGCCCCCGCGACCTGGCACTCGTCACGGATGCCGTCCATCAACTCGCCCGCCCAGGTGACCGGGAGTTCGGCCGGGACGACCAGGCCGAGCAGCAGCGCGGTGGGGACGGCGCCCATGGCGGCGATGTCGGCGAGGTTCTGTGCGGCGGCCTTGCGTCCGACGTCGTACGCCGTCGACCAGTCGCGGCGGAAGTGCCGTCCCTCCAACAGGATGTCCGTACTGGCCACGACCCTGCGGTCGGGAGCGGCCACGACCGCGGCGTCGTCGCCAGGTCCGAGCCGTACCGCCGGAGTGCTGGTGAGCCGGGACGTGAGCTCCTTGATGAGCCCGAACTCCCCCAACTCGCCCACGGTTCCCTTCACCGAGTCTCACCTCTCATCTGTCGCGCCGGACGGACGTCCGGTCTGGGTCGGCGACCGGTGGTCCGGGCCGTGGCCCGGCCGCCGCCGGGAGCAGTCTGCCCCCGTTGTCACCGGCATGCCTGTCCCCCGTCCGCACCGCTGCGCTTGCGGTCGCGGACCCTCAGTGCTGTCGGTACTGTCAAGGCATACGTCAACTCATGGCATCCGTGCGCCACGCTGTGGACGTCATCCGTTCCACAGGTCTCCCCGCCGCCCTCGGCAACGCGATACCGTGGCGTCTCTTTCCCCCACATGATCCTCGTGGCCGCCCTGGAGGTTCCGTGGTACAGGCGTACATCCTTATTCAGACCGAGGTGGGCAAGGCGTCGACCGTCGCCGAGACCATCGCGAAAATCCCGGGAGTGATCCAGGCAGAGGACGTCACCGGCCCGTACGACGTGATCGTGCGCTCGCAGGCCGGCACAGTCGATGAACTCGGCCGCATGGTGGTCGCCAAGGTCCAGCAGGTGGAAGGCATCACCAGAACTCTGACCTGCCCGGTCGTCCACCTGTAGCCCCCGTCTACGCTGGGCCGGTGACGTCCTTCCGCCGCCGGCTCCGCCGCCCCGTGTTTCTCGGTCCGTCCGCTGCCGTTCTGATGCTGGCCGCGGCGGGCTGCTCCACAACGGACGCCGCGGCGTCGATCACGGTCCCCACCCCGATGCCGGAAGTCGCAGCCTACTGCGGTGCCCTGCACAAGGAGCTGCCGGAGACCGTCGCCGGACAGAACCGTGACGACTCCGGGCCGAAGTCCGTGCTGACCGCCTCCTGGGGGGACGGGGCGATCGTACTGCGCTGCGGTGTCGACCGGCCCGCGAAGATGGACGATCCCATGGCCAAGGGGACCGAGGCGGACGGCGTCAACTGGCTGCTGGAGCAGCCGGAGGACGCCGGTCCGCGCTTCACCACGACCTATCGCAAGGCGTATGTCGAGGTGACGCTCTCGACGGCGTACGCCCATGACGCCAGCCCGCTGGCGGCGTTCGCCCCGGCCGTCAGGAAGACGGTCCCCAGCAGCGTGTAGCGCCGGGTCAGCGCAGACCGGTGGGCCGGGTCAACGCCGCCTGGATCAGCCGGTCGACCAGCTCCTGGTAGCTCACACCGCTCTCCTGCCACATCCGCGGGTACATGGAGATCGGGGTGAAGCCCGGCAGCGTGTTGATCTCGTTGATGACGAACGTGCCGTCCTCGGTGAGGAAGAAGTCGGCGCGCACCAGGCCCTCGCAGGACGCGGCCTCGAACGCGTCGATCGCGAGCCGCTGGACCTCGGCGGTCTGCTCCTCGGTGAGCGGGGCGGGCACGATCCCGGACGCCGAGTCGATGTACTTGGCCTCGAAGTCGTAGAAGTCGTGCGAGGTGACCGGCGGGATCTCGGCGGGCACGCTGGCACGCGGTCCGTCCTCGAACTCCAGCACCCCGCACTCGATCTCGCGGCCGCGCAGCAGGGACTCGACGAGGAACTTGGGGTCGTGGCGGCGGGCTTCCTCGATCGCCTCGTCGAGTCCGGAGAGGTCGTCGACCTTGGTGATGCCGATGGACGAGCCGGCCCGCGCGGGCTTGACGAAGAGCGGCCAGCCGTGTTCCCCGGCGAAGTCCACGATGCGCTTGCGGGCGGCGAGGCGGTCGTTGTCCCATTCGCGGGGGCGGACGACGACGTACGGGCCGACGGGCAGCCCGAACGACGTGAACACCCGCTTCATGTATTCCTTGTCCTGGCCGACCGCCGAGGCGAGCACACCGGCACCCACGTACGGCAGGCCGGACAGCTCCAGGAGTCCCTGAAGGGTGCCGTCCTCGCCGTACGGGCCGTGCAGGACGGGGAAGACGACGTCGACCTCGCCGAGCGCCTTGGGCACCGAGCCGGGCTCGCTGTAGACCACTTCGCGGTTGCCGGGGTCGACGGAGAGCACCACGCCGCCCTCGGTGGACTCGGCCAGTTGGGCCACGTCCGGCATCTTCCGGTCCGTGATGGCCATGCGTTCGGGCTCGTCGGCGGTGAGCGCCCAGCGGCCGTCCGTCGTGATGCCGATCGGCAGGACGTCGTACTTCGTCCGGTCGATGGCGTTCAGGACGGCACCCGCCGTGACGATCGAGATGCCGTGTTCGGAGCTGCGGCCGCCGAACACGACGGCCACGCGCGGCTTGCGGAGCTGCTGCTCCGGGCTCTGGGGGAGGTTCTCGCTGCTCATATCGCGTTGAGCGTACCTGCTGGTACGGATCGCGTCAGCGTCACCGGGGCCGGTCGGGCGTCAGTGCCGCTCGGCCTTCGCGCTGCGCGACATCAGCTCGCCCAGAGCGACCATCGGCGGCTTGCCCTCGTGGACGATGGAGACGACCGTCTCCGTGATGGGCATGTCGACGCCGTGCCGGCGTGCCAGATCGAGCACCGATTCACAGGACTTGACGCCCTCGGCGGTCTGCTTGGTGACGGCGATGGTCTCCTCCAGCGTCATGCCGCGGCCGAGGTTGGTGCCGAAGGTGTGGTTGCGCGACAGCGGCGAGGAGCACGTGGCCACGAGGTCGCCGAGGCCCGCGAGTCCGGAGAACGTCAGCGGGTCGGCGCCCATGGCGAGACCGAGCCGGGTGGTCTCGGCGAGGCCGCGGGTGATGAGCGAGCCCTTGGCGTTGTCGCCGAGCCCCATCCCGTCGGCGATACCGACAGCGAGACCGATGACGTTCTTCACCGCGCCGCCGAGCTCGCAGCCGACCACGTCGGTGTTGGTGTACGGGCGGAAGTACGGGGTGTGGCAGGCGGCCTGGAGGCGCTGGGCCACCGACTCGTCCTGGCAGGCGACGACGGCCGCGGCGGGGCGGCGTTCGGCGATCTCCTTGGCCAGGTTGGGTCCGGTGACGACGGCGATGCGGTCCGCGGAGACCTTGGTGACGTCCTCGATGACCTCGCTCATCCGCTTCGCGGTGCCGAGTTCGACGCCCTTCATCAACGAGACGAGGACGGTGTCGGGGTCGAGGTGCGGGGCCCAGTCGGCGAGGTTGGCGCGCAGCGTCTGCGAGGGCACGACGAGTACGGCGAAGTCGGCGCCGCGCAGCGCCCGGGCGGCGTCGGTGGTGGCCCGGATGGACTCGGGGAGTTCAATTCCCGGCAGATATTCGGGGTTGGTACGGGTCGTGTTGATGGCCTCGGCGACCTCGGCGCGGCGGCCCCAGAGGGTGACCTCGCAGCCGGCGTCGGCGAGGATCATGCCGAAGGCCGTACCCCATGAGCCGGTTCCGAAGACGGCTGCTTTTACGGGGTGCGTCACTTGGGTCCCTCTCCTTCGGCCTTGCGCCGCTGTTCGGCACGCGCCTTGCGGTGGTCGTAGAGCTCGGCGGGCGCCTTCTCGCCGCGGACGTCCTCCAGCTGCGCGGTCACCGCGGCCATGATGACCTCGGTCGCCTCGCGCAGGACGTCGGGCGTCGGCTCCTTGTCGTAGAACCGGGAGAGGTCGACGGGCGGACCGGCCTGCACCTGGAGGGTCTTGCGCGGGAAGAGTTGGAGCTTCCTCTCCTTGGCGTACGGCGGCATCACCAGGTTCGCGCCCCACTGGGCAACGGGGATGACCGGGGCCTTCGTCATCAACGCGACGCGGGCGGCTCCGGTCTTGCCGGCCATCGGCCACATGTCGGGGTCGCGGGTGAGGGTCCCCTCCGGATAGAAGGCGACGCATTCGCCGCGCTCGATGGCGTCGACGGCGGCCCGGAAGGCGTCCAGCGCATTGGTCGTCTCGCGGTACACGGGGATCTGTCCGGTGCCACGCAGCATCATTCCGACAAAGGGGGTCTTGAACAGCCCCGCCTTGGCGAGGAGCCGCGGCACCCGGCCGGTGTTGTACTGGAAATGACCGTAGGAGAGCGGGTCCAGATACGAGTTGTGATTGACCGCAGTGATGAATCCGCCTTCGGCCGGAATGTGCTCCATTCCCCGCCAGTCACGCTTGAACAGAACCACCAGCGGCGGTTTCGCGATGACCGCCGCCAGGCGGTACCAGAAGCCGATTCTGCGGCCGGACACTCGGACACCTTCCTCTACGGACCTGACGCGTTTGCCTGCCTGTGGCGGTCAAGTGTCACCCCAGGCCCCTGCTCTGTCGAGAACACCGTACGCCCCGGCCCCGGGGCCGCCCCTCCGGGTTGTCGCGCCGGGTTGTCGTACCGGCAGGCGAGAATAGGCGGCGATGCGCACCGAGGGGGAGATCGCCACGAACGCCGACCGGACCGGGGTGTGGTCCCTGGTCGTCCCGTTGAAGCCGCTGCCACGGGCCAAGAGCAGGCTGACGCAGGCAACGGGCCCCTTGCTGCGCCCCCGGCTCGCTCTGGCCTTCGCACAGGACACCGTGGCCGCCGCGCTGGCCTGCCGGGCCGTACGGGATGTGGTGGTCGTCACGGACGACCCGGTGGCCGGGGCCGCGCTCTCGGCGCTCGGCGCGCGTATCGTTCCCGACCGGCCGGCCGCCGGTCTCAATGCCGCGCTGGCCCACGGCGAGCGGACGATACGCGACCGAAGGCCCGCCTCGGCACTCGCCGCGCTCAACGCGGATCTGCCCGCGCTGCGTCCTGCGGAATTGGCCCGGGTTCTCGAATTCGCCACTGAATTTCCGCGCGCATTTGTCACGGATATGGCGGGAATCGGCACGACTTTTCTGTCGGCTTCGGCGGGGGTGGAATTGCGTCCGGCTTTCGGGGGTCCGTCCCGGGCCCGGCATCTTGCCTCCGGCGCGGTGGAAATAGTCCCGGCCGGTATCGAATCGGTCCGCCAGGACGTGGACACCGGCGCCGATCTGCGGGCCGCGCTGGCCCTCGGGGTGGGTCCGCACACGGCGGGCAGCTTGGCCGCGGAAGTGCCCGCGAGGGACCGATAGGCTGCCGTTCATGCAGGCGACCTCGTACACGTACGACCCCGAGACCCGCACCGGCAGCGTGCTGCTCGACGACGGCACCCCGGTGGAATTCGACGCCCCGGCCTTCGACGCGGGCGGCCTGCGGCTGCTGCGCCCGGGGCAGCGGGTGCGGATCGAGGTGGAGGGCGAGGGGGCGGCCCTGCGGATCACCCTGGTGACGCTGCAGACGTTCTGAAGGGCGCGTCCGGCCCACGGGGCCGCTGAGCACACCCCGGACAGCCCGCGGGCCGGGCTCCCCGAGGGGAGCCCGGCCCGGCGCGTGTGAGTAGCCCTGCGCTGCTCGGTGTCACTTCTTCCGTGCGACGGCCTTCTTGGCCGTGGTCTTGCGCGCCGTGGCCTTCTTCGCGGGCGCCTTCTTCGCCGTGACCTTCTTGGCGGGCGCGGTCTTGGCGGCGACGGCCTTCTTGGCAGCCGTCGTCTTCTTCGCCGCCGCGGTGGTCTTCGCAGCCGCCGTGGTCTTCTTGGCCGCCGCGGTGGTCTTCTTCGCGGTGACCTTCTTGGCCGCGGCGGCCTTCGCCGCCGTCACGGTCTTCTTGGCGGTGACCTTCTTCGCCGCGACCTTCTTGGCGGCGGCCTTCTTGGCCGCGGCCTTGGTGGTCGCACGGGCGGAAACACCGCCCGAGAGGCTGCCCTTGGGCGCCTTCTTCACGGCCACATCGTGCTTGGGGAGCTTCTTCGAGCCGCTCACCAGGTCCTTGAAGCCCTGTCCCGCGCGGAAGCGGGGCACCGAGGTCTTCTTGACCCGCACGCGCTCACCCGTCTGCGGGTTGCGGGCGTAGCGGGCCGGGCGGTCGACCTTCTCGAACGAGCCGAAACCGGTGACCGAAACCCGGTCCCCCGCGACAACTGCACGGACGATCGCGTCGAGTACCGCGTCAACAGCGTCCGCGGCCTGCTGGCGGCCGCCGACCTTGTCGGCAATCGCTTCTACGAGCTGTGCCTTGTTCACGTCTTCCCCTTCGGAGACATTGCCAGAACGTAAGTGTTCAAGCGTTTTCGCACGTTAGGCAGATATATACCGCAAATCAAACACGAAACGGGCTAATCACCCTAGTGCCGCAACGAAGTCGACCGCTGCGCAGTTCCGCAGAGGTCAGTCACCTTCGGGGAATCGGCCCTCATCGAGGTCCTTCATCAACCGCTCCAGACGCCTTGCCGCATCCGGGAGATCGTGCTTCGCCGCGGCCGTGATGACCAACAGCTTCCGGGACAGCGCCATCCGTACGCCCTCCGGGACTTGCAGTGCGCGCACTCTTGTGTGCGCTTCCTTCAATCGGTCGGCGACTTGGCCGTAAAGCTTGAGTTGGCTGTCGCTTTCCATGCACCGATTGTGCCATCTGGGGCGAGTTGTCGCCCGATGGGGTCCCAACAAGCGACTGCGCCCCCTACCAGAAGGCAGGGGGCGCAGTACTGGAAACGCGCTGCTCAGGCGTTAATTGTACGCGGCTTGAAGGTCGGCCTTGCCACCTCATAAGTCGCGATGTCCGCTTCGTTCTGAAGGGTGAGGCTGATGTCGTCCAGCCCGTTCAGCAGTCGCCAGCGGGCGTTCTCGTCGAGCTCGAAGTCGGCGGTGATGCCATCGGCCCGGACTTGGCGTGCCTCCAGGTCGACGGTGACCTCGGCGGCCGGGTCGGCCTCGGTCAGCTCCCACAGTGCGTCGACGACCTTCTGGTCGAGGACCACGGTCAGCAGCCCGTTCTTCAGCGAGTTGCCACGGAAGATGTCGGCGAACCGGGAGGAGATGACGGCCTTGAAGCCGTAGTTCTGCAGGGCCCAGACAGCGTGTTCGCGGGAGGATCCGGTACCGAAGTCGGGACCGGCCACCAGGACCGTTGCACCGTCCCGCTCGGGCCGGTTGAGGACGAACTCGGGGTCCTTGCGCCACGCCTCGAAGAGCCCGTCCTCGAAGCCGTCGCGGGTGACCTTCTTCAGCCAGTGGGCGGGGATGATCTGGTCGGTGTCGACGTTGCTGCGACGCAGCGGGACGGCCCGGCCGGTGTGTGCGGTGAAAGCTTCCATGGTTCTCAGACTCCGGCGGACGTAAGGGCGTCGGACAGGTCGGCCGGCGAGGCCAGACGGCCCAGCACGGCGGTGGCGGCGGCGACCTGCGGGGAGACCAGGTGGGTACGGCCGCCCTTGCCCTGCCGGCCCTCGAAGTTACGGTTCGAGGTCGACGCGGAGCGCTCGCCGGGGGCCAGCTGGTCGGGGTTCATGCCGAGACACATCGAGCAGCCCGCGTGCCGCCATTCCGCGCCGGCCGCGGTGAAGACCTTGTCCAGGCCCTCCTCGACGGCCTGCAGGGCGACCCGGACCGAGCCCGGGACGATCAGCATCCGTACGCCGTCGGCGACTTTGCGGCCGTCCAGGATCGCGGCCGCGTTGCGCAGGTCCTCGATCCGGCCGTTGGTGCAGGAGCCTACGAAGACGGTGTCGACGTTGATCTCCCGCAGCGGCTGGCCGGCGGTCAACCCCATGTATTCCAGGGCCTTTTCGGCGGCGTTCCGCTCCGAGGCGTCCTCGTACGAAGCCGGGTCGGGGACGTTGGTCGACAGGGGCGCACCCTGGCCGGGGTTGGTGCCCCAGGTGACGAACGGCGCCAGTTCGGCGGCGTCGATGACGACCTCGGCGTCGAAGACCGCGTCGTCGTCCGTGCGCAGCGTCTTCCAGTACGCGACGGCGGCGTCCCAGCCCTCACCCTGCGGGGCGTGGTCGCGGCCCTTCAGGTAGTCGAACGTGGTCTCGTCCGGGGCGATCATGCCGGCCCGGGCGCCTGCCTCGATCGACATGTTGCAGATGGTCATCCGGGCTTCCATCGAGAGCTTCTCGATGGCGGAGCCGCGATATTCGAGGATGTAGCCCTGGCCGCCGCCGGTGCCGATCCGCGCGATGATCGCGAGGATCAGGTCCTTGGCCGTGACACCGTCGGGCAGTTCGCCGTCGATGGTGATCGCCATGGTCTTCGGGCGGGCCAGTGGCAGCGTCTGCGTGGCCAGGACGTGCTCGACCTGGCTGGTGCCGATACCGAACGCCAGCGCGCCGAAAGCGCCGTGCGTGGAGGTGTGGGAGTCCCCGCAGACGACCGTGGTGCCGGGCTGGGTCAGACCCAGCTGCGGGCCGACCACGTGCACGACGCCCTGCTCGACGTCGCCCAGCGGGTGCAGCCGTACGCCGAACTCCGCACAGTTCTTGCGCAGGGTCTCCAACTGGGCGCGGGAGACCGGGTCGGCGATCGGCTTGTCGATGTCGAGGGTCGGGGTGTTGTGATCCTCGGTGGCGATGGTGAGGTCGACGCGCCGCACCCGGCGTCCGGCCTGCCGGAGGCCGTCGAAGGCCTGGGGGCTGGTCACCTCGTGCAGCAGGTGCAGATCGATGAAGAGAAGATCGGGCTCGCCGTCCGCGCGCCGGACGACGTGGTCGTCCCAGACCTTCTCCGCGAGTGTCCTACCCATCGCTTTCCCTCCGACCGGCGTCTTCGCCGGCCCAACTAGAGATTTCGGTGCACCGCCGTCCGGACCCCCGTGGGGGGCGGTGGCTACGGGCCGTTGTGCGGCCGCCCCTACAGGTTCGCAACTTCCGCCGGAAATTGAACTTGCGTTTCACAGAGTGAGACGCAAGTATCGTCGTATGGACAACTCTAGCGGCGTCGGCGTTCTCGACAAGGCGGCTCTGGTATTGAGCGCCCTGGAGTCCGGCCCGGCCACCCTCGCCGGGCTGGTCGCGGCGACCGGGCTCGCACGCCCCACGGCTCATCGACTGGCTGTGGCACTGGAACACCACCGGATGGTGGCGAGGGACATGCAGGGCCGATTCATCCTCGGCCCCCGACTGGCGGAGCTCGCGGCCGCGGCAGGCGAGGACCGCCTGCTGGCGACGGCGGGCCCGGTGCTCACACATCTGCGTGACATCACCGGCGAGAGCGCGCAGCTCTACCGTCGGCAGGGCGACATGCGGATCTGCGTGGCCGCGGCGGAGCGGCTGTCCGGACTGCGGGACACCGTGCCGGTGGGCTCCACGCTGACCATGAAGGCGGGTTCCTCGGCCCAGATCCTGATGGCCTGGGAGGAGCCGGAGCGCCTGCACCGCGGCCTCCAGGGCGCCCGCTTCACAGCGACGGCGCTCTCAGGCGTGCGCCGCCGGGGCTGGGCCCAGTCGATCGGTGAGCGGGAGCCGGGCGTCGCCTCGGTCTCGGCGCCGGTACGCGGGCCGTCGAACCGGGTGGTCGCCGCGGTCTCGGTCTCCGGACCGATCGAGCGGCTGACCCGTCACCCGGGCCGGATGCACGCCCAGGCCGTCATCGACTCGGCGGCCCGGCTGAGCGAGGCCCTGCGCCGCACCGGCTGACGTACGGATCACCTGCCGGCACGGCACTCGGACCCGCCTGCCGCACAAGCCCAGCGCAGGGACCCGGTCCAGCAAGAAATCGTTTCCCGGCCGTCCCAGCGTCGTGACGGCCCCCTCAGCCCTTCCGCTCCCTGGACGAGCGGTGCGCGAGACGGTCCGCCGCCCGGCGTCCCCGCTCCTCGATCGGCACCACGCCCGTCGCCGCAGCCAGCCCGTACGGCGGCATGTCGGCGTAGATCGATTCGTACGCCCCCTCGGGCGCGATGTATGTCTCGTGCCACAGCCCCACGTGCTGCCGGGACTTCTTCTCCTTGCGGTTCATCATCGCCCAGGCCTTGCGGTGCAACATGTCGGGCGCGGCGGCGTACGCGTAGAGCTTCTCCTTGGACTCCCAGTACTGGACGACGTAGTACGTCCTCGGCGATCCGGACAGCAGGGTGTAGCCGAGCAGCCCGCGGCTCTTGTCCCGGCTCAACTCCCGCAGCATGCGCGGCATTGCCACCAAGGCCGGCAGCCAGTGGTGGACGCCCCAGAAGTGATTGATGCGCATCCCGATGAGCAGAACGACCACGTCCCCCTCGGCTGCTGCGGTCGACCGCCCCGGTATCGGCTTCACACGCATGTCATGCCCCCCTGATCATTATTGGAGAGTGAAGCTATCCAATGGTTGGATAGTGGCACTGCCCGAGGGGCGGCGCAAGGGAAGGCACAGAACATGCGGCTCTCGGAACTGAGCAAGCAGAGCGGTATCTCGACGGCGACGATCAAGTACTACCTGCGTGAGGGGCTGTTGCCGCCCGGTGAACGCATCAGCGCGACCCAGGCCGAGTACGACGAGAGCCACCTGCGCCGGCTGCGTCTGGTGCGGGCACTGATCCAGGTGGGCCGCCTCCCGGTGGCAACGGCCCGCGAGGTGCTGACCCATGTCGACGACGAATCCCTCGGCCGTACGATCCGGCTGGGCGCCGCCCTCTGGTCGCTGCCGCACGGCCCCGAGCCGGACGAGGGCGCCCCGGAGACGGAATCAGCGCGCCGGGAGACCGACCGGCTTCTCGACCGGCTCGGCTGGGCGTTCGTGCAGGAACTCGGTTCCCTGGACCCCATGTACCGCTCACTGGTCGCCTCGATGGCCACACTCATCCGGCTCGGCTACCCCTGCGACATCGAGTACTTGACCGAGCAGGCCCGCCTCATGGAGCAAGTCGCGGTCCGCGACCTGGACATGATGGAGTCCTATCCGGCAGGAGCGGAGCAGGTGGAGATGGCGGTGGCCTCGGTCGTGCTGTACGAACCGCTGTTGCTGTCGCTGCGCCGGCTGGCCCAGGAGGAGGAGTCGAGCCGGCGGTACGGACTCTGAGCCCGACGGGCCCGTGCGCAACGGGCCCGGGCGCACGACCAAGGGCCCCTCACCGAAGTGAAGGGCCCTTAATTTCTTGCTCTGTTGTACCCCCGACCGGATTCGAACCGGCGCTACTGCCGTGAGAGGGCAGCGTGCTAGGCCGCTACACAACGGGGGCGTGTTGTACTGCATCTTGCGCTGGGCTACCAGGACTCGAACCTAGAATGACGGTACCAGAAACCGTAGTGTTGCCAATTACACCATAGCCCATGGTGAAACCCGTACCCCCGACCGGATTCGAACCGGCGCTACTGCCGTGAGAGGGCAGCGTGCTAGGCCGCTACACAACGGGGGCCCTAGCGATCCTGCATCGAAATCGTGGGTGCGACCCAGACGATCTCGCGGGAAGGATCTGTACCCCCGACCGGATTTGAACCGGCGCTACTGCCGTGAGAGGGCAGCGTGCTAGGCCGCTACACAACGGGGGCGTGTTGTACTGCATCTTGCGCTGGGCTACCAGGACTCGAACCTAGAATGACGGTACCAGAAACCGTAGTGTTGCCAATTACACCATAGCCCACCAAAACTCAACCCCCAGAAGGGATTTTGTTCGGCGTGCGCTTCCCGACCGGATCTTCCGGCCCGCTCGGGCGGCGCAGAAAGAACATTACCCGAAGGTGTCCGGCGCTCCAAAACGGGTATCGCCCGCCAGTAGTCCGGGGAGCTGATCGAGACCGGTGATGCGCTCCAGTTCAGGCCGTCCGCCGCGCCCTCCCCGGTCCAGCCAGACCCCCTTCAGCCCCGCCGCCACCGCCCCGGCTGCGTCGATGTCCGGGTGATCTCCGACGTACACGACGTCCTGCGGCTCCAGCCCGAGCGCCTCACAGGCGGCATGGAACGCGCCGGCCTCGGGCTTGGAGATGCCGAGCTCCACGGCACACACCACGGCCTCGAAACGGTCCCGCACCCCGAGGATGCGCAGCTTGCGGTCCTGATTGACGATGCTGGAGTTCGACAGGACGGCCTGCCGGTAGCGGCCGGCCAGCACATCCAGGACCCGCAGGGCGTCCGGGAAGAGCGTCCAGGCGGCCTCGTAGTGCGCGAGGTGCCGGGCAAACCACTCGTCGGCCTCCGCGTCCGTGAGCGGCCGCCCGAGGAACGAACGGACCCGGTCCCGGCGCTGCCCCTGGAAGTCGGTCTCCCCGGCGGCGAAGCGCGCCCAGTGGACGTCGGTGATCGCCCGCCAGGCATCGAGGGCCTGCGTGGCGGATCCGTATCCGCCGGGCAGGCCCTCGCTCTCCAGATGCTTCTGCAGGCCGACGCGGTCGGCGCACGTGTAGTCGAAGATCGTGTCGTCGATGTCCCAGAGCACGGCTCGGATCGGCATACGGCCACGCTACCGTCCGCCCCGCGAGGGGGCCGGGAAATGCCCTGAACCCCGTCCGCGATGACTGGCCTGTGACAATGCGTGGCCATGCAGATCCTACTGAGGCTGATCGCCACGACCAGTCAGGACGCGTATGTGCAGCGGTACCGGCGGGGCCCTCGAGCACTACGCGCGGGACCTCGACGAGACCGCCCGAGGCATGCAGATGGGGCGGTCACCGGTACGTACCGGTGACCGCCCCATCGGGCGTACGGGAGACGCTTACGCGGCCAGCTTCGCCATTGCCGCGTCGATCCGGGCGATCGTCTTCTCGCGGCCCAGGATCTCCAGGGACTCGAAGAGCGGCAGACCGATCGTGCGGCCGGTGACGGCGACGCGGACCGGGGCCTGGGCCTTGCCGAGCTTCAGGCCGTGCTCCTCGCCCGCGGCGAGGATCGCGTTCTTCAGGGCCTCGGCGTTCCACTCGGCGTCGATCAGCTTGGCGCGGGCCGTGGTGAGGAGGGCGTCGGAGCCCTCCTTCATCGCCTTGTTCCAGGACGCCTCGTCCTCGACCGGCTCGTCGAGGAAGAGGAAGTCGACGTTGACCGTGATGTCCGAGAGGACGGTGACGCGGGTCTGGGCGTGCGGGGCGATGGCCTCGAACTGCGCGGCGTCGAAGGCCTCCGGGGCCCACGGGGCGAACGGCGCCTTCAGCCAGGGGCCGCACGCCTCGGTGAAGGTCTTCACGTCGAGCATGCGGATGTGCTCGGCGTTGATGTGCTCGCACTTCTTCAGGTCGAAGCGCGCCGGGTTGGCGTTGACGTCCTTGATGTCGAACGCGGCCACCATCTCCTCGACGGAGAAGATGTCGCGGTCCTCGGCGATCGACCAGCCGAGCAGCGAGAGGTAGTTGAGCAGCCCCTCGGGGACGAAGCCGCGCTCACGGTAGAGATTGAGCGAGGCCTGCGGGTCGCGCTTGGACAGCTTCTTGTTGCCCTCGCCCATGACGTACGGGAGGTGGCCGAACGCGGGGGTGTCCTTGGCGATGCCGAGCTCGATCAGCGCCTTGTAGAGCGCGAGCTGGCGCGGGGTGGAGGAGAGCAGGTCCTCACCGCGCAGGACGTGGGTGATCTCCATCAGCGCGTCGTCGACCGGGTTGACGAGCGTGTAGAGCGGGGCGCCGTTGGCCCGGACGATGCCGTAGTCCGGCACGTTCTCCGGCTGGAAGGTCAGCTCACCGCGGACCAGGTCCGTGAAGGTGAGCGCCTCGTCGGGCATCCGGAAGCGGACGATGGACGTCCGGCCCTCGGCCTCGTACGCGGCGGTCTGCTCGGCGCTCAGGTCGCGGCAGTGACCGTCGTAGCCGGACGGCCTGCCGGCGGCGCGGGCGGCGTCGCGGCGGGCGTCGAGCTCCTCGGTGGTGCAGTAGCAGTGGTACGCGTACCCGCCGGCCAGGAGCTTCTCGGCGACATCCTTGTAGATGTCCATGCGCTGCGACTGCCGGTACGGGGCGTGCGGGCCGCCGACCTCGGGACCCTCGTCCCAGTCGAAGCCGAGCCAGCGCATCGAGTCGAGCAGCTGGTTGTACGACTCCTCTGAGTCGCGCGCCGCGTCGGTGTCCTCGATGCGGAAGACCAGGGTGCCGCCGTGGTGCCGGGCGAACGCCCAGTTGAACAGGGCTGTGCGGACCAGGCCCACGTGGGGGTTGCCGGTCGGGGAGGGACAGAAACGTACGCGAGGGGGTACCCCCTGCTCGAGCGGAGCCGAGAGCTTGGGGGAGTTGGTGTTAGCCACGCTTGATCACCTTGTTGGTGAGAGTGCCGATGCCTTCGATGGTGACGGCGACCTCGTCGCCGACGTGCAGGGGCCCGACCCCTGCCGGGGTGCCGGTGAGGATCACGTCGCCCGGGAGCAGCGTCATCGCCTCCGTGATGTGGACGACCAGGTCCTCGATGGAGCGGATCATTTCGCTCGTACGGCCCAGTTGGCGTTGCTCGCCGTTGACCGTGGCCTGGATGGCGAGGTCGCTGGGGTCGAGGTCGGTCTCCACCCAGGGGCCGAGGGGGCAGGACGTGTCGAAGCCCTTGGCCCGGGCCCACTGCTTCTCACGCTTCTGGGCATCGCGGGCGGTGACGTCGTTGGCGCAGGTGTAACCGAAGATGACGTCCTTGACCCGCTCACGCGGCACTTCGCGGCACATACGGCCGATGACGACGGCCAGCTCGGCCTCGTAGTGCACTTCGTTGGAGAAGGAGGGGTACTCGATGGCGTCCCCGGAGCCGATCACCGAGGTGGTGGGCTTGAAGAAGGCGACCGGTACGTCCGGGACCTCGTTGCCGAGTTCGGCGGCGTGCTCCGCGTAGTTGCGGCCGATGGCCACGACCTTGTTGGGGAGCACGGGCGGCAGAAGCCGGACCTTGCTCAGCGGGACCTTGGTGCCGGAGAGCTCGAAGTCGGCGTACGGAATGCCCTTGATGATGTCGAGGACGAGGCCACCGGAGCCGACGGTGCCGTCGCCCTCGACCGCGCCGAAGGCGACATTGCCGTCGATGGAGAACCTGGCGATGCGCACGGGATGCTGTCGCCCCTCACTTGCTGGCTGGCTGAAGACTGACGCTCCAGGCTAACGCGGGTGAGGGGGACAACCGCGCCCATTAGCCGGCGGTCGAGGCGGCTGCTGCCGCCGGGGCCACCATGAGGACGGTGCGACGCGGGTTGGCCGTCTGTGTCGGCAGGTCGACGGCGTGCTCCGGCTGCTCCGGCGTCTGCAGCGCTTCGGCGTCCTTGAGGTGCGCCAGCGTGGTGCGCCGGGGGTTGGCAATGTTGCGGAACATCATCGTCGTCTTCATCTGCCGTTCGGACCCTGTCGGTACGGGCGCCGCCCGGAGGGGCGCCGGTTGTCGGATTTGCCATCCCTGTAAAGCGCCAGGCTAAACATTCAATTCCCTCCGGATCCCCGGAGGAGACGGCGATCATGATGTGAGTTTGCTCACGACTGCGTCGACAATTGCCTCATTTCGGGCGGTCGATCCAGGTCGGAGAAACGGACATTGCACCACTGAATGAATCATTCCGCTCCCGATCGTCTCGACTGGGACACTCCCCGCCCCCACCTGTTTCACTCCCTATCGCCCGCTTTGACCATGAACACTCTCCACGGTTGGTGACCTGGCCATCACAACGTGTCACCCAGGTCACAGCCCGGTACGCGGGCCTTGTTGGAGATCCGGCACTGTGCTGGAATTCCACGCACCGCCGCAGGTTTCAGGCCGGCGCGCAGGGGGCGCAACGCAGCGCCGAGTGGCGGCGGGAAGGGGAAGAGCGCCGGTCACTCACGACCACCATGGGGCGGGTACAACGCCCCACGACGCCGACACCGTCCCGCGCGTCCACGCGGAGGGACGCCTGGTCCAGAGGTTGCGACGCTAGTGCAGGGACGTTTCAAGAGGGATGGCAGCGCTGCGGCGGAACAGGAGCCGCGCGGCGGGACCGACCGCGGTTCCTCGCCCCAGCACGCCCAGAACCCGGGACCGGCCGCGGCCGGCGACAACGGCGACCGCGCTCCGCGCTCAGGTGCCACGGCGAACAGCGGAGCCGACCCGGTCGCCCCGCTCCAGCCCCGGGGGCCCGTCAGCACGGGTTCGCGTGTGGCTCTGCGCAACTGGCGCATCAGTACGCGCCTGGTCTCCCTGCTCGCTCTTCCGGTAGTCGCCGCGACCACGCTGGGTGGTCTGCGCATCAACGACTCCATGAACGAGATGCAGCAGCTGGACCACATGCAGCTGCTCACCGAGATGACCAAGCAGGCGACCACGCTCGCCCAGGCGCTCCAGGAGGAGCGCGACCGGTCGGCGGGTCCGCTGTCCAACGGCGTGAAGGCCGACGACTTCAAGGTCACCGAGCCGCGCAAGAGGACCGACCGGGCGAAGACCGCCTTCCTGCAGGGGACGAACGATATCGGCGACGCCCAGGGCGACGACGCCCTGCAGTCGATCCATGCGAGCGTCAACCAGATCGCCGTCCAGCTCGGCCGGATCAAGGACATCCGCAAGACGGCGTACGCGAAGGGCAGCCCGAGTCTCCAGACCGTCGACCAGTACAGCCAGCTGATCACCTCGCTGCTGAGCCTCTCGCAGGACATGGCGCAGGCGACCAGCAACCCGGAGATGATCAAGCGGACCCGTGCCCTGGCGGCCTTCTCCTCCGCCAAGGAGTACGCGTCGGTCGAGCGGGCGATCATCGCCGCGGCCCTGCCCGGCGGGGGTGGCACCCTGAAGGAAATGCACCTCGACGAGAACGACAGGCAGTTCGGCCGTGCCGCCCTCCGCAAGGAGAGGCAGGCCATGGAGGCGTTCGGTTCGACCTACGCGGCCAGCGGTCAGAACGCCGCGCAGCTGACGGCGTCGCTGAAGAACGGCAACCCGGAGATCAAGGCCGCCGACGACTACGCCTCGAAGGTGCTCGAGAGCCCCAACGGCATGACGGGGCCGCGGCGTTCGTACCTGGACTGGTACGAACAGAGCTCCACCAAGATTCAGGAGATGAAGAGAATCGAGGGGACCCTCCTCAGCGACATGGAGGGCAAGGCCCGCGAGCTCCGCGACGCATCGAAGCGCGAAGCCATCATCAGCGGTGCGCTCATCCTGCTCGTGCTCGGTGTCTCCCTGGTCGGTGCCTTCGTCGTCGCCCGGTCCATGATCCGCTCGCTGCGGCGGCTGCAGGACACCGCGACCCGGGTCGCCCAGGACCGGCTGCCCGAACTCGTCAAGCAGCTCTCCGAGTCGGACCCGCAGGACGTCGACACCTCGGTCGAGTCGGTCGGTGTGCACTCCCGGGACGAGATCGGCCAGGTGGCCTCGGCCTTCGACGACGTGCACCGCGAGGCCGTCCGCCTCGCCGCCGAACAGGCCCTCCTGCGGGGCAACGTCAACGCGATGTTCACCAACCTCTCGCGGCGTTCGCAGGGTCTCATCCAGCGTCAGCTCTCGCTCATCTCCGAGCTGGAGTCGCGTGAGGCCGACCCAGACCAGCTGTCCTCGCTCTTCAAGCTCGACCACCTCGCGACCCGCATGCGCCGTAACGGCGAAAACCTCCTCGTCCTCGCGGGCGAGGAGCCGGGCCGTCGGTGGACCCGCCCCGTCCCGCTGGTCGACGTGCTCCGTGCCGCCGCCTCCGAGGTGGAGCAGTACGAGCGCATCGAACTGGCCGCGGTGCCCGCCACCGAGGTGGCCGGCCGCGTGGTCAACGACCTCGTACACCTGCTCGCCGAGCTCCTGGAGAACGCCACGTCGTTCTCCTCGCCGCAGACGAAGGTCCGGGTCACCGGTCACGCGCTGCCCGACGGCCGGGTGCTCGTGGAAATCCACGACACCGGCATCGGCCTCTCCCCCGAGGACCTCGCGGCGATCAACGAACGGCTCGCGTCGCCGCCCACGGTGGACGTCTCCGTCTCCCGCCGCATGGGTCTGTTCGTGGTCGGCCGGCTGTCCCTGCGTCACGGCATCCGGATCCAGCTGCGTCCGTCCGACTCCGGTGGCACGACCGCACTGGTCATGCTCCCCGTCGATGTCGCGCACGGCGGCAAGCAGCCGGTTTCGAAGCAGACGCCGGGTCAGCAGCAGTCCGCCCCGGGCGGTCTGCTCGCCGGCGGCAACGGCGCGGGCAACGGCAACCGTCCGGGTCCCGGCGGTGCTCCGGCCGCCCCGGCGCGTGGTCTCGGCACGGCTCCCGGTGGACAGCGCGGGCAGGTCGGTGCGGGCTCCGGTCCGCGTGCGGCGCTGCCGGCGCGCGACAACGGTCCTCGCCAGCAGCCGAACCAGCAGCCTCAGCAGGGCCAGCCGAACCACCAGGGCCAGCAGAACGCCGGTTTCCAGAACGCCGGTTTCCAGAACGCCGGTTTCCAGAACGACGGGCTGTCGAACACCGGCCCTCAGGACATGTCGCGGCAGGAGCCGCCGCGTCAGGGCGGCGGGCTCTCCGGCGCCTTCGGCGGCGGTGCCCGGATCGGCGACCAGGGCGATTCCGGTCGTACGGAGTCGGGTCAGGTCAACCTGTTCGCTCACAACCGGCCGGGCCAGCCCGGTCAGCCCGGTCAGCCCGGTCAGCCCGGTCAGCCCGGTCAGCAGAACGGTCCGGGCGCCCGACAGGCCCCGCAGCAGCCCCGGTACAACGCTCCCGACGACCAGGGCGGCTTCCAGCAGCCCGGCGGTCCGGGCAACCCCGGCCGTCAGCTGCCGCCCGTCGGCGGTCCGCGTGCCGAGCTGCCCGGTGGCAACCCGCAGCCGCAGCGCCCGCAGACCACCAGCTGGGGCACCGAGGACCCGTCGGTCCCGCGGCGTTCTCCGCTCGATGCCCCGCGCGGTCACGAGGAGCCCGAGTCCACCAGCCAGTTCCAGCGGCCGATGAATCCGTCCATGGACCGGCGCCCGCCGATGGACGACTGGCAGGGGCCCGGCTCCACCGCCGAGTTCGCCCGCCCGGACTTCTCGGCCCCGGCCCCGCAGCACCAGGACCCCGCGAGCACCGCGCAGTTCGCCCGCCCGGACTTCGGTGTCCCGCAGTCCTCCCAGGACCAGGGGATGCCTGGGCCGCGTCAACGCGGCCTGGACGCCGAGGACTTCGGCGCGCCGCGTCCGGCCGCCCCTCCCGCCCCCGAGGCGCAGTACCGCCCGGTGCTGCCGCCCCAGCCCCAGCCCGAGGCTCTGCCTCCGGCAGGTCTCGGGGACGGTCGTACTCCGCTGTACGACACGCTGGAGACGAACTGGTTCCACGGCCCGCAGCAGGGCGGCCAGCAGCCGTCCGCCGAGCCGCAGGCGCCGGGCGCCCCTCAGCAGTCCGCCCCTGAGCGTCCCGCTCCCCCCATGCCGCGCCGCGGCGCGGGCGACACCGGCACCACCAGCTCCTGGCGTGCCTCGCCGAACGACGAACTCGTACGGCAGGCAGAGCGGGCCAAGAAGCCCGCAGCAGGCGGAATCACCACTTCCGGACTGCCTCGCCGGGTGCCGCGTGCCAATCTGGTGCCGGGCACTGCCCAGCAGCAGAACCACCAGTCCGGTCCTCAGGTTTCGCGTGCGCCCGATGATGTGCGCGGGCGCCTGACCAATCTCCGCCGGGGTATCCAACAGGGTCGGCAGGCCAACAACGACCCGTCGACCGGCAGTTTCCCACTCGGCCCCACTCACCAGCAGGAGCGTTAGTTGAGCCCGATGAGTCAGGCCGCGCAGAATCTGAACTGGTTGATCACCAACTTCGTGGACAACACCCCTGGGGTGTCGCACACGGTGGTGGTCTCCGCAGACGGCCTGCTGCTGGCGATGTCCGAAGGATTCCCGCGCGACCGCGCCGACCAGCTGGCGGCGGTCGCCTCCGGGCTCACCTCGCTGACCGCGGGCGCCTCCCGGATCTTCGAGGGCGGCGCTGTCAGCCAGACCGTGGTGGAGATGGAACGCGGGTTCCTCTTCCTGATGTCCATCTCGGACGGCTCGTCACTGGCCGTGCTCGCCCATCCGGACGCCGACATCGGTCTGGTCGGGTACGAGATGGCCCTCCTGGTCGACCGCGCGGGAACGGTCCTCACCCCGGACCTCCGCGCCGAACTCCAGGGCAGCCTGCTCCACTAGGCGGCGATGAACCGGTGACCGACACGACTGCCCCAGGTACCGCACTCCAACCCTCGCCCGTCCGGCCGTTTCAACCCCCCACCGGCCCCTTCAGACGGCAAGCCGACCCCTTGCTGTCACGCCCGGAGGATTCATGACCCCGCCACCCGCCTCACCCGATCCGTACGGCGCACTGCACCACGCGTCGTACGAGGGTGAAGGCGACCAGCCGCTGGTCCGTCCCTATGCCATGACCGGCGGCCGGACCCGGCCGCGCTACCAACTCGCCATAGAAGCCCTGGTCTCCACCACGGCCGACCCGGCGCATCTGGCGACGCTGCTCCCGGAGCACCAGCGGATCTGCCACCTCTGCCGTGAGGTCAAGTCGGTGGCCGAGGTATCGGCGCTGCTGTCGATGCCGCTCGGTGTGGCCCGGATTCTCGTCGCGGATCTGGCGGAAGCCGGCATGGTGGCCATCCACCAGCCGGGCAACGGAGAGACCGGCGGCGCGCCGGATGTGACACTGCTCGAAAGGGTGCTCAGTGGACTTCGCAAGCTCTAGCGGCGGTGCGGCCCGGGCCACCACCTCGGCGAAGATCGTGGTGGCGGGCGGTTTCGGCGTGGGTAAGACCACGTTCGTCGGTGCCGTTTCGGAGATCAACCCGCTGCGTACCGAAGCCGTGATGACGTCCGCGTCCGCGGGCATCGACGATCTGACCCACACCGGCGGCAAGACCACCACGACGGTGGCCATGGACTTCGGCCGCATCACCCTGGACCAGGACCTGATCCTGTACCTCTTCGGTACCCCCGGTCAGGACCGCTTCTGGTTCATGTGGGACGACCTGGTCCGCGGCGCGATCGGCGCCGTCGTCCTGGTAGACACCCGGCGTCTCGCCGACTGCTTCCCGGCCGTCGACTACTTCGAGAACAGCGGCCTGCCCTTCGTCATCGCCCTCAACGGCTTCGACGGACACCAGCCGTACACACCGGACGAGGTGCGCGAGGCCCTGCAGATCGGCCCCGACACCCCGATCATCACGACGGATGCCCGCCACCGCGGCGATGCGAAGAGCGGTCTGATCACGCTCGTGGAGCACGCGCTGATGGCCCGGCTGAAGTAGCCGAAAGCTCGCCGCAAGTCGGTATGGGCATACGGCAGTTGCCGTACTCGCACGGGGGTGGACTGTGTCCTGTGACACGATCCGCCCCCGTGTTCATAACGTTTCGACAGAGAATTGCCCGGGCTTCGACACCCGATGCGTTCGGCCGGTATCACTGTGCTCACATGAGCCCCGCCTTTTGACGGGGCTCGCTCTTTATGCCCGTTTTATCTGAGGCTTGGACCACTCGGAATGGCTCATTCCGAGTGTTTGGAACGCGGCCGGTCCCCGTGCTGCAATTCGACGAACTCCCGAGTAGTACGGCCCTGAACGAAAAACGGCACAGCGTAGGTGCCGACGCCGAGAGGTTGTTGGTCGAGTGAGGCGTAGCAACAAGGGCTCCGCAGTTCAGCCGGAGCGGGACAATTTCACCCCGCCGCCGCGCACCGCGGCGTCACCCGCCGATGTGTCCGAACAGGCACCGGCCGGTGGCAGCACCAGCCGGCTGTCCCCCCGCAACTGGCGGGTGCCCACCCGGCTGAACGCCATCCTTCTGATCCCTGTACTGGTCGGCCTCATCATGGGCGGCTTCCAGGTGAAGGGGTCGATCGACACGTGGAAAGAGGCCGAGGACGCCGAGAAGACCGCGCTGATCGTCCGCGCGGCCTCGGAGTACGGGCAGGCACTGCTCAACGAGCGTGACCTCTCCGCGCAGTCCCTGTTGTCGAACAAGCGTGACGCCTCGGTCGTCTCCGAGGTGCGTGCCACCACCGACGCCGCCGCCGCCAAGTTCGACAACGCCGTGCAGAACATGCCGAAGACGCAGGGCCTGGAGCGCCGTCTCCAGCTGTTCAAGCAGGAGGAGCCCAAGCTCCCCGACCTGCGCAAGGCCGCCTACGCCGAGGCCATGGACCCGGTGAAGACGGAAGAGGGCTACGTCAAGGTTCAGCACTCCCTGATGGAGTTCTGCAACGAACTCGGACTCGGCACCGGCAACATCACCAGCTACGGCCGTACGGTCTACGCGATCGAGCTGGCCAAGGCAGCAGAATCGCTTCAGCGCTCCATCGGCATGCACCTACTGGTACGCCCGAGCCAGGAGGGCCCCAAGTACGACGCCCAGGTCAAGGCGTTCGGCTCGTACAACTACCTGGAGCAGATCGCCCTCGGCGAGTTCGTCTCCGGTGGTACGGAGGCCGACTCCGCGCGGCTGAAGCAGGTCATGGTCGTCAAGGCGGCCGAGGGAGCGAAGAAGCTGAAGACCGCCAAGGAGCAGGCCGACGCGGCCGGTGTGCCGTTCGTCGCGCCGCCCAGCATCGACGGCTCGGTCTTCGCCGGGATGGCCCAGCAGATCGGTCAGGGCAAGTCGCGCGAGAAGCTGGCCGCCAAGGGCATCACGCCCGAGACCTGGATGGCCGCCGCGACCGCCAAGTTCGACGGTTACACCACGGTCGAGGACGAGCTCGTCGACAAGGCGGTGACCGAGGCCGCGGGCATCTCGTCCAGCGCCAGGACCGACGCCATCGTCAACGCCGCGATCGTGCTGGTCGCCCTGCTGGCCGCGTTCTTCCTGGCCGGGCTCATGGCCCGCCAGATGAGCCGCTCGATGCGCCAGCTGCGTACCGCCGCCTTCGGGATCGCCGAGCAGCGGCTGCCGATGCTGGTCGACCAGCTGTCGCGGACCGAGCCGGGCCGGGTCGACACCCGGGTCCAGCCGATTCCGATCACCAGCCGGGACGAGATCGGCGAGGTCGCCCGCGCCTTCGACCAGGTGCACCGCGAGGCGGTGCGGCTCGCGGCCGAGCAGGCCATGCTGCGGGGCAACGTCAACGCGATCTTCACCAACCTGTCGCGCCGCAACCAGTCGCTGATCGAGGGCCAGCTGACCCTCATCACCGACCTGGAGAACAACGAGGCCGACCCGGACCAGCTGGAGAGCCTCTTCCGGCTCGACCACCTCGCGACCCGTATGCGCCGCAACGGCGAGAACCTCCTCGTCCTCGCCGGCGAGGAGCCGGGCCGCCGCTGGAACCAGCCGGTTCCGCTGGTCGACGTCCTGCGGGCCGCCTCCTCCGAGGTGGAATCGTACGAGCGCATCGAGCTCTCCGGTGTCACGGAGACCGAGATCCACGGTCAGGCCGTCACCGACCTCGTGCACCTGCTTGCCGAACTGCTGGAGAACGCCACCACGTTCTCCTCGCCCCAGACCAAGGTCCGCGTCACCGCCACCCGGCTGCCGGACAGCCGCGTGATGATCGAGATCCACGACAAGGGCATCGGCCTCACCGCCGAGGACTTCGCGGACATCAACCACAAGCTGGCCAACCCGCCGACCGTGGACGCCGCGGTCTCCCAGCGGATGGGGCTCTTCGTGGTCGGCCGGCTCGCCGACCGGCACGGCATCCGGGTCCAGCTGCGCCCCTCGGGCGAACAGGCCGGAACCACCTCGCTGGTCATGCTGCCGGACGCGATCACCCACGGCGGCGGGGGCGAGACCCTCGGCTCCGCGGACGCTCAGGACGACTTCACCGTCTCCTCGATCATCCCGCAGCAGTCGTCGTTCGAGCCGGAGCCGCAGCAGCCCCGGCTGCGTACGGCGGCCGAGCTCGGCTTCGACGACTCCCGGTACGAGCAGCCGGCCGACGCCGCGCAACTGGACCCGGTGGGCCGCTCGCTGATACGTGAGGAGCGCCGGGCGGCGCTGGAGGCCCAGACGGCCGGTGAGCGCCCGCAGTTCGCGGACGCCTCGTACACCGAGGCCACGTACGCGCAGGACCCGTACGCACAGGAGCCGCAGCAGGGTCAGCGGCAGGAGCAGTACGCGCAGACCTCGTACGAGAGTTCCTACGACCCGTACCGCGGCGACACCGGCTATTCGGAGCACTCCGACTACGCACCGCAGGACGGCTATCCGGAGGCCGCATATGCCACCCCGGAGAGCGCTCAGCAGGGTTACGAGGAACAGTTCGCGGCCCAGCCACACCAGGAAGAGTGGGCAGATCAGGGCACGTACCAGGACGCGTACGAGCCCACACCGCAGGCCGAACCGGAATCTGTCCCCAGCGCTCCCGCGGAGCCGCAGGAGCGCGTAGGCTTCGACCGTCCGGGTCCCACCCCGAACGCCGGCCACGAGCTGACCGATGCCGGTCTGCCGCGCCGGGGCGGTCAGCAGCACTGGCAGCCCACCGGCCGCGGAAACGACCAGCCCGTCTCAGCCGAGCAGCAGCCGCCGCAGCAGCAGGAGTTGCCGCAGCGGCCGTCGCCCGCGCAGCAGGACGGGAACGGCTCCGACGACTGGCGCTCGACGAACGACGAGCGCTGGGAGCGGGCCGAGAAGCTCCGGGAGCCGAAGGCGGGCGGGGTCACCCCGTCCGGACTTCCGCGGCGGGTGCCCAAGGCCAATCTGGTCGAGGGCACGGCGGAGCAGACCCAGCAGGGCGGCCCTCAGGTCTCCCGCGCCCCTGAGGACGTCCGGGGCAGGTTGAGCAACCTGCGCCGCGGCATTCAGCGGGGACGTAACGCTGGTTCGGACGCAAGTACTACCTACAACCAGGAGCGTTAGTGTGAGCCCGATGAGCCAGGCGGCGCAGAATCTCAACTGGTTGATCACCAACTTCGTGGACAACACCCCTGGGGTGTCGCACACGGTGGTGGTCTCCGCCGACGGACTCCTGCTGGCCATGTCCGAAGGATTCCCGCGCGACCGTGCCGACCAGCTGGCGGCCGTCGCTTCCGGTCTGACCTCGCTGACCGCGGGCGCCTCGCGGATCTTCGAGGGCGGCGCCGTGAACCAGACCGTTGTGGAGATGGAGCGCGGATTCCTCTTCATCATGTCCATCTCTGACGGATCTTCGCTGGCAGTTCTTGCACATCCGGACGCCGATATCGGTCTGGTTGGGTACGAAATGGCACTTCTGGTCGACCGTGCGGGCAGTGTCCTCACACCCGATCTCCGTGCCGAACTGCAGGGAAGTCTTCTTAACTAATAGACAGGCGGTGCGTTTCGCGCCACCGCGCCATAAGGTGCGGTGGCGCGGCCCCACTGGGACCAGGACCGGCAGTCGGAGGAGGAAACGTGGCAACACCCCCAAGCGGACACCAGTACGACGGTGGTCAGCAGGTACCGGGTGAGCACGGGGACAACCGTTACAACTTCCCCTCCACGCCCAGCAGACAGGGCTCGCAGCAGCCCTATCAGCCGCCTCAGCAGCCGTATCCGCCCCGAAAGGCACAGGGGGGCGGGTGGCCGCAGGCCCAGGACGGTGGGTGGCCCCAGCAGCCGCAGCACCCTCAGCGGCCGCACCGGTTGGACGCGCCCCAGCAGCCCCGGATTCAGCCGGTGCAGCCGCGGCGGGCCGCCGAGCCCGCCGCACCGGATGCGCACAACCCGCTGGTCCGTCCGTACGCCATGACCGGCGGCCGGACCCGACCGCGATACCAGCTCGCCATTGAGGCGTTGGTCAGTACCACAGCCGATCCGTCCCGGCTGCAAGGGCAGTTGCCCGAGCACCAGCGGATCTGCCGGCTGTGCTTCGAGATCAAGTCGGTCGCCGAGATCTCGGCGCTTCTCTCGATCCCCCTCGGCGTTGCCCGGATCCTCGTAGCCGACCTGGCCGAGGCCGGACTCGTCGCTATCCATCAGCCCGGCGGCGACGAGTCCGCCGGCGGTCAGCCAGATGTGACACTGCTCGAAAGGGTGCTCAGTGGACTTCGCAAGCTCTAGCGGCGGAGCAGCCCGCTCCACTACCTCCGCGAAGATCGTGGTGGCAGGGGGCTTCGGCGTGGGTAAGACCACGTTCGTCGGTGCCGTTTCGGAGATCAACCCGCTGCGTACCGAAGCCGTGATGACGTCCGCGTCCGCGGGCATCGACGATCTGACCCACACCGGGGACAAGACCACCACGACGGTGGCCATGGACTTCGGCCGCATCACCCTGGACCAGGACCTGATCCTGTACCTCTTCGGTACCCCCGGTCAGGACCGCTTCTGGTTCATGTGGGACGACCTGGTCCGCGGCGCGATCGGCGCCGTCGTCCTGGTAGACACCCGGCGTCTCGCCGACTGCTTCCCGGCCGTCGACTACTTCGAGAACAGCGGCCTGCCCTTCGTCATCGCCCTCAACGGCTTCGACGGACACCAGCCGTACACACCGGACGAGGTGCGCGAGGCCCTGCAGATCGGCCCCGACACCCCGATCCTGACCACGGACGCCCGCCACCGTGCGGATGCCAAGAGCGCGCTCATCACCCTGGTCGAGCATGCGCTGATGGCCCGCCTGCGGTAGCCTCCGCCAACCATGCGGAAGGCCCCGCACTCCTTCGGGAGTGCGGGGCCTTCCGCGGTTGCGGGGCTTCGGCCACGCTGCGTCCTCGGTCACCGCACGGGCCGGAACGAATCGCCGGACGGGCTTGGTACCAAGCCCGTCCGGCGATCGAGGACAGAGGGTCTCAGCCCTGCCAGGAGTGCGGGGCGCGGAAGCCCGGGGTGCGCTCCAGACGGCGCCAGCCCGCGGAGGTACGGCCCCGGTGGGCCGGGGCGGCGGACGTGGCTGCGGCGCGGGCGAGCAGGACCGCGGTTATGGCGGCCAGCTCCTCGGGGTCGGCAAGACCCTTCTCGACGCGCAGCACGGAATCGGCAGGAACAGCGCTCATGGATGTGTCTCCGTCTTTTCGGCAGTACGTGGCGGGGTGGTGCGGCAGCCGCGGTTACTGCGGGGGGTTCCCGTGCTTGCGGGACGGCAGATCGGCGTGCTTGGACCGGAGCATCGCGAGCGAGGCGATCAGTACCTCGCGGGTCTCGGCGGGGTCGATGACGTCGTCGACCAGGCCGCGCTCGGCGGCGTAGTACGGATGCATCAGTTCGGCCTTGTATTCCTTGACCATGCGGATCCGCATGGCCTCCGGGTCCTCGGCGTCGGCGATCTGCCGACGGAAGATGACGTTGGCGGCACCTTCGGCGCCCATCACGGCGATCTCGTTGGTGGGCCAGGCGTAGGTCAGGTCCGCACCGATGGACTGGCTGTCCATCACGATGTACGCACCGCCGTACGCCTTGCGCAGGATCAGCGAGATCCTCGGCACCGTGGCGTTGCAGTACGCGTAGAGCAGCTTCGCACCGTGCCGAATGATTCCACCGTGCTCCTGATCGACGCCGGGCAGGAAGCCGGGTACGTCCAAAAGAGTGATGATGGGAATGTTGAATGCATCACACATCTGGACGAAACGGGCCGCCTTCTCCGACGCCTCGATGTCCAGGACACCGGCGAGGGACTGCGGCTGGTTGGCCACGATGCCGACGACCTGACCGTCGAGCCGGGCCAGGGCGCAGATGATGTTGCGGGCCCAGCGCTCGTGGATCTCCAGGTAGTCGCCGTCGTCGACGAGCTCCTCGATGACCTTGTGCATGTCGTACGGGCGGTTGCCGTCGGCAGGTACCAGGTCGAGCAGGACGTCGCCGCGCCGGTCGGCCGGGTCGTCGCTCGCCACGGTGGGCGGGTTCTCCCGGTTGTTGGACGGGAGCATCGACAGCAGGTACCGCACCTCGGCGATACAGGTCTCCTCGTCGTCGTACGCGAAGTGCGCGACGCCCGAGGTCTCGGCGTGCACATCGGCGCCGCCGAGGCCGTTCTGCGAGATCTCCTCACCGGTGACCGCCTTCACGACGTCCGGTCCGGTGATGAACATCTGGGAGGTCTCGCGGACCATGAAGACGAAGTCGGTGAGGGCGGGGCTGTAGGCCGCGCCGCCCGCGCACGGGCCAAGCATCACGGAGATCTGCGGGATGACGCCGGAGGCGCGCGTGTTGCGCTGGAAGATGCCGCCGTATCCGGCGAGCGCGCTGACGCCCTCCTGGATGCGGGCGCCGGCGCCGTCGTTCAGCGAGACCAGCGGGGCGCCCGCCGAGATCGCCATGTCCATGATCTTGTGGATCTTGGTGGCGTGGGCCTCGCCCAGCGCGCCGCCGAAGATCCGGAAGTCGTGTGCGTAGACGAAGACCGTGCGGCCCTCGACCGTGCCCCAGCCGGTGATGACACCGTCGGTGTACGGCTTCTTCTCCTCCAGGCCGAACCCGGTCGCCCGGTGTCGGCGCAGCTGCTCGACCTCCTTGAACGAATCCGGGTCCAGGAGCAGCTCGATGCGCTCGCGCGCCGTCAGCTTGCCCTTGGCGTGCTGGGCCTCGGTCGCCCGGTCGCTCGGTCCGCGCCGGGCCTGCTCGCGCAGCGCCAGCAGTTCGGCCACCCGGCCACGGGTGTCACTCGGCTCGCCCGGGGTTTCGTCCACAACGGTCATGTATCGACCCTACGAACCCGGGCAAGAAAATCCTGCCGTCGACTCCGTACAGTCTCCTGACCCGTTTCCTGGCGGAGCCGAACAGAACCGTTGCCTCATGCAGGCGAACCACCAGGGGAATGCGGTCCCGCTTTATGGGATCTCTACAAAGCGGGACTGTGGTGTACCGCACAAGCCCGTCACCCTGGGCGTGTGGGCCGTTTGTGCGTACCGCACGTAGGAGTGGCCGTCCGGACCCGCCGGCCCAGGGCCTGTCGCGCCGATCTTTCGGATCTTTCCGGATCAGGGAGCCCGGCAGGATCCGGAGGAAAGGCCCTGGGGGGTGCTGAGGACCGCACAGCGAAGGCTAGTGCCGTGACCGGCAATGTTTGCCCCGTGAGGAGCGTCGTCCAGTGCGTGCGATCGCAAGGCGGCCGGAAGTCCTTGGATGGGGTCTCCCCTGCTCGAACGGAGTTGAGAGCTTGGGGAAGGAGCTACCAGGGCTTTTGGCCAACGCGGCGAGCGGGCGTGCTGGACGACGCGACGGGGCAAAGCTTGCCGGGAGGGGCACTAGCGCCTGCCGTACCCGGCGCGACCCGCAGGACCGGGCGGCGGCCGGTGGCGCGCACCTCGATCCCCGGTCGGTGGAGACGACCTCGCGCACCGGACGCTCCCACACCACGTCCACGGGCGTCCCGCTCCGGTCAGCCCCGGCGAACGGACGGCGACGCCCTGCCGGTCCGCGGTGCCGGCCAGGACGGTCAGCCACTGCCGGTCCGCCGCGCGGGCGGAGAGCGTGCGGCGGGAGGCGCCGGCATCAGCAGATCTGCCGCTGTTCCCCGGTGAGGTGGTCGTGGAGGACGACGACGGTGGTCCATGAGGAGGCGTGGGCTGCCGACGGGAAGGGGGCGGGACCGAGACCGGCCCCGCCCCGCACACCGCTTATTGCTCAGTGCTCACCGATCGCTCGGTCAACTCCCGCAGTGGAACCGTGCGTTGCCCCAGTCCGCGTGGTCGTTTCCGTTGCCGTCGCCGCCGTCCCCGACGACCAGCTCGACGTACTTCGCTCCGGTGACGTCCGCCGTGAGCGACCAGGCGGTGTCGGCCGCCTTGAGCACCGGTGACTTCACCTTCTCCGTGCCGTCGGCCGTGACGCTGAACTGCACGCTGCCCGCGCTCTTCTGGACATCGTCCACGCCGACCTCGGCGGTGAACGAGGTGCACTGGCCGCCCAGGTAGTAGCGGATCTTCGCGGGGGCGTGGCTGCCCAGGCCCTTGGCGTAGACGGTGCCGCCGATCGTCAGCGGGGAGCCGTCGCCGGCGCCCGTCTCACCGTTGGACATGTCACGCTCGACCGGTCCCCAGCCGTTGCTGGCAGCAGTCCAGTCCAGGTCGCTGGCCCAGCTGTCCGTGGTGGGCGGCGGCGGCAGCGTCCGTACGGACGTCTGCGCGCCGAGGGTCCGCTTCGCGCCGCCGACCGTGTAGGACACCTCGGAACTCAGGTTGTACGTCTGATACTTGGCGTCCACCGGCGGAGTGACCCGCCAGCCGGCGGTGGCCTTGGCGCCCGCCGCGACCGAGTCGAAGGTGACCGCGCCCACGGGCTCCGCCGTCCAGCCGTCCGGGACGGTGAGGCTCACCGAGACGCCGGTGACCGGCGTGGCCTCGTAGTTGGTGAAGCTCGCCTCGACGACGCCGGCGACGCCCGGCTCCAGGGTCTCCGCGGCCGGGTCGACGCTGAGCGTTCCGCAGGCGGCCATCTCGCCGGCCGGGGTGGCGCCGAGGTCGGTCACGGTGAACCCGTCCAGGACGAAGTCGGCACCGTCGGGTGCGTCGTCACGCTTGCGCAGCCCGGTCCAGGTGTCACCGCAGCCTGCCGTGACGGTCTCGGAGAAGTGTCCCGTGGTGCGCCGCTGACCGATCGCCGTGGTGCGGGTCTCGACCGAGTCGGGGGTGCCGTCGGCCGTGATCCGGTCGTATCCGTCGACCCACTCGTAGGCGCCGGTGTGGCTGGACTGGTAGTCGTACTCGACCTGGTAGCGGTGGCCGTCGGCCATCGGTACGGTCCAGGGCGCGGTCCGGTAGACGAGCCCGCCGTTCTCCTCGTGTGCCTTGAGGGACTCCTTGCCGCCGATCACGTCGTCGACGAGCTTCCCGTTCCAGCCGGCCTGGGTGTACGGGGCGTGCAGCTGGGAGATGACGGTGCGGGGGTCGGTGGAACCGCCCGCGTCGCCCTTGAGGAAGGGGCCCCAGCCCTGGTCGACGTCCTCGAAGTCCTCGTACACGACGGTGTTCTTCTTCGTCGCCGGGGCGTTGCCGACGATGCGTACGTCATCGGCCCGCACGGTGGCGGCGCTTCCCCCGGCCGCTTCGATGCGGAACGTGGTGCGGCCGCTCGCGGGCGCGGTGAAGTTCACCTCGGCGCGCTGGAAGTACGTGCCGTGCCAGTCAGACGCGGCGACGTAGTCCTCGGCGGTGGAGCGGTCCACGACGACGGACTTCCCGCCGGCCGTGAGCGTCGTGTGCCGGGTCTTTCCGGGCTGGACCTCGATGAGCGCGGACGCGGTGTAGCGCTTGCCGGGCGTGAGGCCGGAGATGCGCTGCGAGAGTGCCGCCGTGCCGGTGCCGGAGAGCTTGGCGCTGTTGCGGCCCTGGCCGTCGGTGTCGCGGGCGACGGTGCCGGTCTTCGACCACGCGGTCAGCCCGTCGTCGTTGAAGCCCGGGTCATCGACCGGGGTGCCCTCGCCCCACTTGGTGTCGGCGGCCTTCGGCGCCTGGTCCGGGTAGAGGACGTACGGCTGACCGGCCTCGGCCGTCAGCGTGATCCTGCCGTCGACGGGCTTGACCGTGCCGGCCTTGACCCGGCCGTTGTCGGTGAGCTTGTAGACGGTGTACGTCCCCGTGGACGGCACGGCCCAGCTGCTCGTACCACCGGACCTGCTGTAGTGGTAGAGCTTCTTCCCGCCGTCCCACGGAAGCAGGTAGTCGGTGCCGCTCAGCACCTTGCGGCCGTGGTCGTAGAAGGTCCGCTTGCCGTCCTCGACGGTGCCCCGGACATCACCGGTGAAGGTGATGTCGTTGCCGTCCCAGCGGGTGATCTTCTGGTGCTGGAGGTACTTGGCGGGCAGGTTGCGCTGCCAGATGTTGTCGTAGAAGGCGTTCCAGTCGGTCTCGCCGGTCCAGCCCTCGAATTCGCTGATGGCGGTCTGGCCGAGGACCGGGTTGTTGTTCCAGACGTCCTTCTCGCTGTTCCGGATGAACCGGATGATCTGCGAGTTGAGGCCCTTGTTGGTGGCGCCGCCGTAGTCGAGGTCGTTGGCCCAGTGCGACCAGAGCGTGCCGCGCTCGAACTTGTCGGACCACTCGCTGCCGACGTTCCAGCCCTGCTTCTGCAAGGTCTGGAGGGTCTTGTCGGCGATCCACCCGTGCGTGTAGTAGACGTCGATGTAGAGGAAGCTCAGGTTGCGGTCGGTCTCGTCGCGCAGTTGCTGGAAGCGCTTGGCCAGGTCGCCGCTGTTGATGTCGCGGCGCTGGTCGATGTAGTAGCTCTGGCCGAGCCAGTTCCAGCCGGGCCTGGTCTTGTCGACGAGCTTCTCGTCGAAGGCGTTGGCTTCCGCGTACGCCTCGGTGGCGTTGACGTGGACGCCGAAGGTGGCTCCCCACTTCTTGCCGTCCTTGAGGAGCTCGTTGAGGTCCTTCAACCCGCCGGCACGCTTGTTGTAGTTGCCGCCGTAGTCGGGGTGGGCGGAGTCGTGGCCCTCGGAGGCGTAGCCCTTGAGGATCGCCCTCTGCCCCAGGCCGTCCGTGGACAGCGAGACCCGCTTGACGTCGTCGAGGGTCCGCAGGAAGGGGTGGGTGGCCTGGCTGGCGAAGTTGAACGGGATGTGGGTGATGACCCGGTCCGCGGTGTCGTCGCTGCCGGGTGCGAGCACGCCGATGGTGCGGAACGCGACGGCGCCGTCCTGCCAGTCGACGGTCTTGTCGCCGTTGGCGTCGGGCGTGACGACGACCTTCGCCCAGGGAAGGTTGTCCCCGCTCTCCGGCTGTGGTGCGCCCTCGCCGCGGTAGGTCCACTGCCCGGACCAGACACCGACCCGGACGCTGCCGTCGTCGGCCTTGCGGGCCTGGTGCCAGAACCGGGCGTCGTCGCCGCCGGTGGCACCGGACGGCTTGTCGTACGAAGAGTTGGACTCGATGGCCGCCGCGAGCGAGCCGGTGTTGACGATCGCGTACGAGGCACCGACCGGCGCCTTGTCGGCGGCGGTGTCCGCGGTGACCTTGGCGAAGACGTCGGCGGTCTTCGTCGAGTCGTTGTCCAGCCGCGTGAAGGCGGTGGCGGCACTGGTGTCCGTGGAACCGACGGACACCAGGTCGTGGCCGGGGATGTCGATGGTGCCGACCCGGAACGCCTCGGTGTCGCGGACGGCCGTCACCTTGAAGGTGGTGGCGCGCCCGGAGACCGAGAGCGAGGCGTCGATCTCGATGCCGGGCAGATCGGGGAAGGTCAGCGTGTACCGGGCGGTCGTGTCGGTGACCTCGGGCGCGGCCTTGAGCTTCACGGCGTGCGCGGTGCCGTTGAGGGTGACCTCGGTGACCGGCTCCGTGGAGCCGGACAGCTGGTTGCCGCTGGCCCGGTCGGTGTACGACAGGACCCGCGGGAAGTCGTCGGCGACAGCGACCGAGAGCTGCGGCGATCCGATGATGGCGGCGTCCGCGGGGACGGCCGTGCCGACTGCGGCGGGTGACAGGGTGGCGGCTGTGGCGGGGAGCGCGGTCCCCACCAGCGCCAGGACGGCGGCTGAGGCGGCGGCGACAGCGCCCGCCGAAGTGAATCTTCGCGACATGTTCCCTGAGTAGTCCCGCTGTCCGGACACCGTCAATGAGCTGCGGCGACTCGGGGTGCTCCAGTCCAACAACCGCGTTGCGTAAGTCCAAGTGGACGGTGCGCGTCCATCGGCTGACGCCACTTCACAGACCGTGCCCCGGCCAGACGTTCAGGATCCGCCCGGCGTTCACTCCGCCGCGTACAGCCGCCGCAGATCCACGAGGACGACTTCGCCCCTGGCCTGCGCATTCCACAGGCCGTCGGTGAACCCGGCGCCGCTGTAGCACGAGAGCCGTACGGCAGAGGTGTCGGCCGGATTCGTGGCCGGCGCGGCGGTGCTCACGGCAGGGTGGGCGGGGTTGCTGCTACTCGCGGTGTCCCGGCTACCACTGCGTGCGTCACTGCTCAGCATCCTGGCGGTCACCATCGTCGTGGTCGTGCTCGTCAGCGGGCTCGCGGTAACGCGACCGGTCGACGCCGTGTCCGTCCTCGGGTGGCGGTCGCCTCCCGCAGGTGGGCGACCGCCACCTCTTGTGCCGAGTGAGCCCGCATGTACGATGCCCGGCATTCGGCTCCCTCGATGAACGGATCGACCTCGTGCACGTTGTATTCATCGGCCGCGTCATCGAGTGGCGGGGGCCTTCACCGTTCTACTTCGCCGCCGTGCCCGGCGAACAGGCCGCCGACATCCGCGAGGTGGCTGCGCTGGCCACGTACGGCTGGGGCGCGGTCCCCGTGGACGCGTACATCGGCGAGACCGCTTTCACCACGTCGCTCTTCCCCAAGGACGGCAGCTACCTGCTGCCGCTCAAGAACGCGGTCCGCAAGCCGCAGGGACTCTCGGCAGGTGACGAGGTGACCGTGACCATGACCGTCCGCGTGTAGCTGTCGCGTGATGTGGGCGACGGCAGGATCGCGACCGGCCGCCTCGCCCGAACTGCTTGGCAGGCCGGCTCATTTCTACATCCGGACGGCGCCCGCGACCCGGCCGCTGTGCCCGAGCCCTCTCCTCAGCGCTCCCGCGTGTACGTCACGATCCACGCAATGGTGAGAACAACTCCGAGAACCCCCACGCCGAAGATGCCGAAGGCCGTCCAGATCCCCTTTCCGTCCACCACGGAGCGCACCCCGCCGGCGAGCCCGCCGACGGCCATGCAGATGCCGAGGACGAACGCCCGTGAACTCCGGGGGCGCAGCCAGTGCCACAAGTTCGGACGGCGGCGACCAGGCGGCGGCGGGCCTGCGGAGTGCTTCACCGGTACCTCACCTTTCCTGGTTCTGCCGGGGCTTCCACATGGGTGTCACCGGGTTCCTTCTTCGACGGGGTGTAGTAGAAGTCGATTCCCGTCGCCACCACGGCGACCGGCGCACCGAATATCTTCCCCCCGAACTTGCCGATCGTGTTGATGAACGTGGGGCGGTGGTGTTTCCCCTTTACATCGCTCAGGATCGATCCCTTCTCAAGATGCTTGCTGGCCTCGCCGGCCGCGTAGGCGGGCGTGCCGCCGATGAACCCCTGCACCGCGCCGTTGATGTCTCCGTGCAGGAGTGCCTCACCGCCGCCCATCCAGGATCGGTAACTGAGGAACTCGGCAATCGGCTTGATGGTGCCGCTGCCCCACTTCTTGGGGGGCTCGTACTCCGTCTTGTCCAGCTTTGTTCGTTGTTCTTGCACCATGCCCGTCTTCGCATCCTTCAGCGAGCCGTAGTGCATGCTGCTGAACTCGTGCGGGTCCTTGGTGAGATCCCTCAAACCCCAGGCAAAGAGTGCGTCGGCGTCGACCGCACGCTGGAGAATGGCCTCCAGTCGATCGACGAGTGCGTCGACGTCACCCTGGGTCGCGTGGGAGCCCTCCGGGTGCGTGATGACTCCGTCCGGGGCGATTCTGAGGCCGTGCGGCGGATTGTCGTAAATCGTTTCGAGATCGGCCTTGGCTTTCGTCAACTCACCGTAGGCGTCCTTGAGTATGTTGGTGATGCTCTCGGCCTGGGTCACCGCATCGCGGAACTCTGCTGCCGCCCTCGTGACGAACGGCTTGGTGACGGAAGCGTTCTCGCCCTTCCAGGCCGCCCCTTCCGCATAGGAACTCATGTCCCCTGCGCCCTTGGCGAGTTCCTTGAGTTTTTTGACCATGGCAACCCAGTCGTCGATCGCCGAATCGAGTGGCTTGGTCTTCAGGTTGAGAAGCTGCTGGAAAACCAGCACCGGGCACCTCGCCTGGGTGGGAAAAGAAGGGAAGTAAGGAGGAAGGTGGATGAATAGTCGGAGGAGGCCGGATCAGATGATGGGCCCCTGAGCCTTCGGTATCGAGGGCTTGGTGTCTTCTTCGGGGACGTCGTAGTAATCGGAAATCTTGGACGCGCTGACCTGGGTGGCGACCCAATCGTCGTCCTTTTTCTTCGACGCCTTCGTGAAGTCGAGATGATTGGAAATGTGCGCGCAGGAATCGACCAGTGTCCCGACCTGCTTGTCCCACGCCTTGGATGCGGCGGTCAGCGCCTTGCCCATCTCGAATCCGTCCGATGCCAGGCTCGTACCGGCGGCCTCGGTCGTGGTCCGGGCGTGCTTGCCGTCGGCCTTCAGGTTGTTGTGCAACTGGTAAGCGAAATGGCCTATCTTACCCAGTTCGTCGTCGTAGATGACGAGGTCCCCGTCGGACGGCGCCAAGCGCGGGTCCGCCGTCGGCGCGCCGTTCAGCTGCATACGGGCGGCGGCATTCGCCTTGAGGCCGGCCCACTCTTCTTCGAAGGACATGAACCCTTCTGGTGATCGCGATGGCTGGCGCGACTGACGTGCCAAATCCGGTTATTGACCGATCCGGCGGTACGCCGCATCGGTCAGTTCGGGTCAGGACCTCGGCAGTTGACCATGCTAATCCGTCACATATTCGGATCGACGAGGCGGTGCCCCTCGTCGAGGCCCGGCGCGGCCGACGTGGTGTGAGACAGCGGCACGGGGTGTCCCTGTCCGGCGGACAGGGACACCCCGTGCGGGTCGATGCGTGCGGAGGTCAGCAGCCGCCGCAGTTGTAGTACGTCACGTCCCAGTGGTTGCCCTCGTCCGCGTAGATGTTGCCGGAGGCGGACTTGTACTGGGGGGCGCCGTCACCGCGGAGCCCTATGTAGCTGAAGACACCGTGGACGTAGTTGGTGAGACAGGTGGACTTGCCGAAGTCGAGCTTGTAGCCGTTCCAGTGCGAATACGTGCCGCTGGCGTGCCCGGTCTCGGTGCCGCCGGTGATGTTGAGGGCGCAGCCCGTGGCGCCCTTGAGGGTCTGGGCGCCCTGGGCGGTGGCCAGGTTCAGCTGTTCGAACGAGGTGCAGGTGGAGTTGTTCCGGTCGGAGCAGCCGCCCGAGGACGACCAGGTGATGCCCGACGCGCGGAACATCGACGTCGCCTGCGCGTGCGTGAGCTTGCTGACGGCGTGCGCCTCGGTGGCGCCGCTTCCGAGGGCGCCGACTCCGGGGGCGAAGAGGACGCCGAGGACGAGGGCGAGGGCGGTCAGGACGGGGCGCAGGGTCATACGGGACACCATGGGGGACTCCTCCTGCTCATGACAACTTGGCAGGGAGATAGTGCCCGAGTTCTACGCGCGTCCGCCAGAGGGCCTCGCGTGACCACGAGATGAACGTCGCTCTTCCGGAAACGAATCGGCTCCTTGATGTTGAACTTTGAACAAGATGCGTCTACAGTCAATCTCGTTGAAGGTTAAACATTCACTTCGACGGCCGCTCGATCACGTCCCCCGAGGAGGAGCCATGGCTCTGTTCAACCGCAAGTCCACCGCCACCCCGTCCGCCACCGCCACCGCCACCGTCGCCGTGGACCCGGCCCTCGCCGCCCTGACCGGCGAGTACGCCATCGACCCGGCCCACAGCAGCATCGGGTTCACCGTGCGACACGCCATGGTCACCAATGTGCGTGGCTCCTTCGGGGAGCACGAGGGCAGCCTGAAGCTGGACGGTCACAACCCCGCGAACTCGGCCGCCTCCATCGACGTCAAGATCGCCAGCGTCGACACCGGCATCGCCGACCGTGACGGCCACCTGGTCAGCGGCGACTTCTTCGACGCCGAGAAGTTCCCCCTCATGACGTTCCGCTCCACGCAGGCCGAGCAGCTCGGCGGCGACAAGTACCGGATCACCGGCGACCTCACCATCAAGGACGTCACGCGCCCGCTCGCCATCGACCTGGAGTTCAACGGCTCCGCCACCGATGTCTACGGCAACGAGCGCGTCGGCTTCGAGGGCAGCGCGGACATCCTCCGTTCCGACTGGGGCCTGACCTGGAACGCGGCGCTGGAGACCGGCGGCGTGATGGTCAGCGACAAGGTCAGGCTGAACTTCGACATCTCCGCGATCAAGGCCGCCCCGCAGGCCTGATCCCCGGAAGTTCTCCGGCCCGAGCGCGCCCGCCTTCCAGTCTCGCAAGGGGACACGGGGGATGACACGGAATTTGCCCGGAAATTGACCCCATTGGGCTCTCTGGAGTCGCTGGTTGCCCGGACACAGTGTGATCTGACATAGCGCACCGCGACGAGAAGCGGGCGCCGGACGGGGCAGCCCGGGCTGAAGAGCCGGGGCGGCCCTTGCCGGTCGAGATCGAGAAGTGGAGAAGTCAATGCAGCACAACGAGGGTCAGCGCGTGGAGTACCGGGACGCTGAGAACAAGAAGTGCCAGGGCGAGATCACCAAGGTCAGCGGCACCGGCCCGTCGACGACGTACACCATCAAGAACGACAAGACGCACCGTGACGACAAGGTCCGGGAGATGCAGATCGACCAGAACCTGTAGCAACAACTCCCCCGCTGATCCGCTGCCCCTGCCCCCCGTAGGCCGGGCTCGGGCAGGACGCTGATCCAGGGAGTACAGGGGCGCCCGCAACCGCGGCAAAGCGGTGTGCGGGCGCCCTCACTGCTGCGCGGTGGCCGACGGAGCCGGCGGGCGGGCAGCAACGACTCTCAGAAGCCGCCACCACCGAAATCGCCGCCACCGCCGAAATCACCACCCCCACCGAACCCTCCGCCGTCTCCCCCGCCGCCGAAGTCGGACGCGTCGAAGTCGGAGCCGGAGTAGTCGCCGCCCGAGTAATCGCCACCGCCGAAGTCGCCGCCGCCGTAGTCCGCCGCGTAGGCCGGGGACGAGAGCATCGAGCCGAGCAGGGTGCCCACCAGCAGGCCGGGAAGGATGCCGCCGCCGAAGTAGCCGCCTGCCCAGGGGCCATAAGCCGGGCCCGCCTCCCAGTACGGGCGGCGGTGGCCGTCGCCCGTGTCGACCGTGCGGCTCAGCGGGTCCTCGCCGTCGCGCAGCCGGACCCTGTCGACCGCGCAGACCGGGACTTCGCGCGGCGCGCCGCCGGACGGGGTCCAGATCGCGTCGGCCACCGAAGGGCCGTGGCGCGGGTCGAAGAAGCACGGCGGGCGACGGTCCGGGAGTGCGCGCCCCGTGCGGCGGGCTTCCAGGAGGGCAAGGGAGAAGCGGCCGTCCTCCAGGGCCTGGGTGACGGCGCGCACGTCGGACGGGTGCCGTGCCTTGTCCATGGCCGACTTGGCACTCTCGTACGAGTCGAGTGCCCGCTCGTAGTCCGCGCGCATCGCGTCGTCGGCGCCCGCCTCCGCCGGGTGGAAGTCCAGCCGGTCGAGGGTCTCGCCGTATGCGGTGATGTCCTCGTCCACGACGACCCGGAGCTTGTCGAGCGCTGCCCGTTCCTCCTCCGCCTTGCGGCGGCGGTTGCGGCGGACGATCGCGTACGCGGCCCCGCCGCCGATCACGGCGATCGCGCCGACCGCGATCAGTCCGGTCGCGGCGGAGCCCGTGCCGTTCGAGCCGCCGCTCCAGGAGGCGGGGGCGTGGCCGCGTGCCTGGGCGGCGGCCTGGTCGACGAAGGCGGTGAGCTGCGTCGTGGCGTCGGTGTTCGTGCCGGGGGCCTGCATCGCCGCGGAGAGGTTCTGGCGGGCCGCGACGGACATGACCGACCGGTCCGCGCCCAGCTTGAACGTGTCGCCGAGGCGGATTCCGTAGACGCCGGTGATCCCGGTGTCGTTGCGCAGCGTCCGCAACACCGTGGCCTCGGGGAACGCGGAGGCCCTCGGCAGCACCGCCACGAAGACCGGCTTGTCGGCATCCTTGATCTTCTTGGTCAGGGCGTCGGCCTGTCTCGCGGACAGCTGGTCCGCCGCTGCCGGGTCGACGTACACCGGTCCCTGGCGGAGGGCCTGGGCCACATCGTTGATCGTCGTGGCGTTCGGCGCAGCCGGGGCCATGGCCATCACGGCTGCCGACAGAATCAGCAGCAGGCCGGCCAGCAATGTCGGGAACAGCCTGTTCCGCATATCTCGAAGCTAACCCAGGTGGGCGACAATCGCTCTGCCCACCCGGGTCGGCCTGGTTTCCGCCGAATTCCCGAGGACACATAGGGGGATGACCGCCCGGGAAGGCCGGCACATCGCAGTTGGCCTCTCCAAGGCACCGTGTCCGTCCAGGAAGGCGCGAGCATCGGCCGCGGCCCTCGCGAATCCCCCGCCGGGACGATCGTGCGGTCGACCGCGCGACTACTCCGTGGGCTCGACCCCGGCCCGCAGCAGACCGTAGGTGTACGCGTCCTCCAGCGCCTGCCAGGACGCGGCGATGACGTTCTCCGCGACGCCGACGGTCGCCCAGTCACCGGTGCCGTCGCCCGTGGTGATCAGCACGCGGGTGGTGGACTCGGTGCCGGTGCGGCCCTCCAGGATACGGACCTTGTAGTCGACCAGCTCCAGCTTGGCGAGCTGCGGGTAGATCCGCTCCAGGCCGACGCGCAGCGCTCGGTCGAGGGCGTTGACCGGGCCGTTGCCCTCGGCGGTGGCGACGATCCGCTCGCCCTTCGCCCAGAGCTTCACGGTCGCCTCGTTGGCGTGCGTGCCGTCGGGTCGGTCCTCGACGATCGCGCGCCAGGACTCCGTACGGAAGTAGCGGCGTACCCGGCCCTCGGCCTCGGCGCGCAGCAGCAGTTCGAAGGAGGCGTCCGCGGCTTCGTACGTGTAGCCCTTGAGCTCACGCTCCTTGACCCGCTCCACGACCCGGCCGACGAGCTCGCGGTCGCCCCCGAGGTCGATGCCGAGCTCCTTGCCCTTGAGCTCGATGGAGGCGCGGCCCGCCATGTCGGAGACGAGCATCCGCATGGTGTTGCCGACGAGCGCCGGATCGATGTGCTGGTAGAGGTCGGGGTCGACCTTGATGGCGGAGGCGTGCAGTCCGGCCTTGTGGGCGAAGGCGGAAACACCCACATAGGGCTGGTGGGTGGAGGGCGTGAGGTTGACGACCTCGGCGATGGCGTGCGAGATACGGGTCATTTCGGCGAGTGCGCCCTCGGGGAGGACGCTCTTGCCGTACTTGAGTTCCAGGGCGGCGACAACGGGAAAGAGGTTGGCGTTGCCGACCCGCTCGCCGTACCCGTTGGCGGTGCACTGGACGTGCGTGGCGCCCGCGTCGACGGCGGCCAGGGTGTTGGCGACGGCGCAGCCGGTGTCGTCCTGGGCGTGGATGCCGAGCCGGGCGCCGGTGTCCGCGAGGACGGTGGAGACGACGGCCTGGACCTGGGCGGGGAGCATCCCGCCGTTGGTGTCGCAGAGGATGACGACATCGGCGCCGGCCTCGTGGGCGGCCCGGACGACGTCCTTGGTGTACTCGGGGTTGGCGCGGTAGCCGTCGAAGAAGTGCTCGCAGTCGACGAAGACCCGGCGGCCCTGTTCGCGCAGGTGGGAGACGGTGTCGCGGACCATCTCCAGGTTCTCTTCGAGGGTGGTGCGCAGGGCGAGTTCCACATGCCGGTCGTGCGACTTGGCGACCAGCGTGATCACCGGGGCTCCGGACTCCAGCAGCGCTTTGACCTGGGGGTCCTCCGACGCCTTGGCCCCGGCCCTGCGGGTCGCGCCGAAGGCGACCAGCTCGGCGTTCTTGAACTCGATCTCCTGCTGGGCCCGGGCGAAGAACTCCGTGTCGCGGGGGTTGGCGCCGGGCCAGCCGCCCTCGATGAAGCCCACGCCGAAGTCGTCCAGGTGCCGGGCAATGGTCAGCTTGTCCGCGACCGTCAGGTTGATGCCTTCACGCTGTGCACCGTCGCGCAGTGTGGTGTCGAAGACATGGAAGCTGTCGTCGGTGGGCTTGGCCTTGGTGGTCATGCTGGTCTGACTCCTGTCGGATGAGTGGATCCGGAAGATTGGGCTCCACTTGCCCCCATCATCCCGCGCGCATCGCCCCGGCCGAGGTGAGGGCCGGAAAACGAAAAAACCCCTCGCGGGTGCGAGAGGTCTGCGCGCGGGTCTGGGGCACGGTGGCCGCTCCGTATCTGGTGGTACGGGACGGTCACTGCGGACCGGCGCGCCTGTTGCCAATAATCATGACGAACGAGGACACGGAGGCAGTCTCGCACAGCGCTGCCCCCGGGCCCTCGGCCGTCTCAGGATGCGGGCGTGACGCTCGTGGCTCCGGCCGGCTCCGTCCGCCCGTCCGAAATTCAACCGAGCGTCTCGTCGATGAACTCGCTGATGTGGGCGAGGACTTGGGAGCGGTCGGAACCGGGGAGACCCATCGCCACATGGGTGCTGAAGCCGTCCAGCAGGGCCCGTATCCGGGTGGCGTACCCGTCCGCGTCGACCGCGCGCAGCTCGCCGCGGGAGGCTCCCTCGACAAGGAGGGCGACCAGGTCGCGGTGCCAGGAGAGCTCGAGGTCGAGGAGGCGGTTGCGGGACTCCTCGTCGACCCCGTGGGCCCGGTTCCACAGCTCCAGCCAGAGCGTCCAGTGCGGATCGCGGGGGCCGTCCGCGACGTACAGATCGATGTACGAGTCGAGACGTATCCGGACCGGGACCTGGCGGGCGAGGGCGGAGCGGCGCTGCACCCCGAGCTGTTCCTCGCTCCACTCCAGGGTCTGGAGCAGCAGCTCGTCCTTGGTGCGGAAGTAGTAGAGCAGGTGCCCGCTGCTCATGCCGACCTCGCGGCCGAGGCCCGCCATGGTGAGCTTCTCCAGCCCGTGCTGGGCGATGTTCTCCATCGCGGCGGCCAGCACGGTTTCCCGCGGCGGGGCGGCGTTCCGCCGTCGCGTGGTGCGGGCGGGCTCGGACATGGGATTCTCCGTGGTCGGCGGGGATCTCAGCATACGGGCAGGTGGTACAGCACCGCCGGGGCCGGACGGTGAGGACCCCGCCCGGCCCCGGCGGCGTGCCGTGGGGGTGGTGCGCGGTGTCAGACGCGCGGCTGCTGCTGGGTGATGCAGTGGATGCCGCCGCCGTTGGCGAAGATCGGGCGGGCGTCGACCGACGTCACCTCACGGTCCGGGAAGAGGCCGCGGAAGATCGCCGCCGCGTTCTCGTCGCGCTCGGCGTCGCCGAAGCCGCACAGCACCACGCCGCCGTTGCAGATGTAGTGGTTGATGTACGAGTAGTCGACCCAGTCGCCGTCCTCCTTCAGGACGGTCGGTGCGGCCACCTCGATGACCTCCAGGGTGCGGCCCTTGGCGTCCGTCCGGGTGCGCAGGAAGGCGGCGATCTCCTTGCAGACCTCGTGGTCGGGGTGGGCCGGGTCGGGCTGGGTGTGGACCAGGACCGTACCGGGACGAGCGAAGGAGGCGACGATGTCGACGTGGCCCAGGGTGCCGTATGTGCCGTAGTCCGCGGCCAGGCCGCGCGGCAGCCAGATGGCCTCGGTGGTGCCGAGGTGGGCGTGGATCTCGGCCTCGACCTCCTCCTTGGTCCAGTGCGGGTTGCGCTCGGGGCCGAGCTGGACGGTCTCGGTCAGCAGGACCGTGCCCTCGCCGTCGACATGGATGCCGCCGCCCTCGTTGACGAGCTCGGAAGCGTACGAGGCCACGCCCGCCCGGTCGGCGACATACGCGGCGATCTTGGAGTCGTGCTCCCAGTCGGCCCAGTCCTGGGCGCCCCAGCCGTTGAAGATCCAGTCGACCGCGCGCAGTTCGGTGCCGTCGGTGACGAAGGTGGGGCCGATGTCGCGCATCCAGGCGTCGTTCAGCTCGCGCTCGACGATGTCGATCCCGTCACCGAGGTACGTACGGGCGTTGTCGGTCGCGCCGGGGCCGACGACCACGGTGACCGGCTCGAAGCGGCGGATGGTGCGGGCGGCCTCGGCCCAGGCGGTGCGGGCCGAGTCCAGTTCCTCGGCGTCGGTGAAGGTGGCGTTGAGGCTGGGCCAGGCCATCCAGGTGCGCTCGTGCGGAGCCCACTCGGCGGGCATGCGGAAGCCGTCGGCGACGGGGGTGCTGCTCATGCGGGGGGTCCTCACAGGAAGTACAGGCGGTTGAGGGAGACGGATTCGGCGGGCTCGGAGCGGATCGGGTCGCCGTCGAGGCAGACGAGGCCGGTGCGGCCGTCGACCTGGACGTCTCCGATGCGGGAGTTGAGCATCAGGTCGGCGGGGCCGATGCCACGGGTGCCGCGGACAGCGACCCGACGGCGGCGCGTGGGCATCCGGTCGTTGCCCTGCTCGAGTGCGGCGCCGGCGACGAACGCGACCGAGATGTCGGCGGCGGTGGCGCCGTGGCCGCCGAGCTGCGGGCCGAGGACGAGCGGCTCGCAGGTGTCGGTGGCGGCGTTGGGGTCGCCGGTGACGCCCCAGGCGGGGAAGCCGGACTTCAGCACCAGCTGCGGCTTGGCGCCGAAGTACTCCGGACGCCACAGCACGATGTCGGCGAGCTTGCCGGCCTCGATCGAGCCGATCTCGTGGGAGAGGCCGTGGGCGATGGCCGGGTTGATGGTGAGCTTGGCCATGTAGCGCAGCACACGTGCGTTGTCGTCGTGCTCGCCGTCGCCGGCCAGGGGGCCGAGCTCGGACTTCATCTTTCCGGCCATGGCGAAGGTGCGGCGCACGGTCTCGCCGGCGCGGCCCATGCCCTGGGCGTCGGAGGACGTGATGCCGATCGCGCCCAGGTCGTGCAGGACGTCCTCGGCGCCCATCGTGCCCGCGCGGATACGGTCGCGGGCCATGGCGGCGTCGCCGGGCAGGTCCGTCTTCAGGTCGTGGACGGAGACGATCATTCCGTAGTGCTCGGCGACCGCGTCCCGGCCAAAGGGCAGGGTGGGGTTGGTGGACGAGCCGATGACGTTCGGCACGCCCGCCATCTTGAGCACGTTCGGTACGTGACCGCCGCCGCAGCCCTCGATGTGGAAGGCGTGGATCGTACGGCCGTCGAGGACGCGCAGGGTGTCCTCGACCGAGAGGCACTCGTTGAGGCCGTCGCTGTGCAGGGCGACCTGGACGTCGTGCTCCTCGGCGACCCGCAGGGCGGTGTCCAGGGCACGGGTGTGCGCGCCCATGTCCTCGTGGACCTTGAAGCCCAGGGCGCCGCCCTCGGCGAGGGCCTCGACCAGGGGCGCGCCGTGCGAGGAGGAGCCTCGGCCGAGGAAGCCGATGTTGACGGGCCAGACGTCGAAGGCGTTGAAGGCGTGGTTCAGGGCCCAGGGCGAGTTAACGCCGACGCCCCAGACCGGGCCGAACTCCTGGCCGATGATCGTGGTGACGCCGGAGCTGAGCGACGCCTCCATGATGCGCGGCGACAGCACATGCACATGGGTGTCGATGGCGCCGGCGGTGGCGATCATGCCCTCGCCGGAGACGATCGAGGTGCCGGTGCCGACGACGACGTCGACGCCGTCGAGGGTGTCGGGGTTGCCGGCCCGGCCGATCGCGTGGATGCGGCCTTCCCGGATGCCGATGGACACCTTGCGGATGCCCTGCACCGCGTCGATCACCAGGACGTTGCTGATGACGACGTCGCAGGTCTCGCGGACTGCGGCGGCCTTCAGGTGCAGTCCGTCGCGGGCGGTCTTGCCGAAACCGGCCAGGAACTCCTCGCCGGGCTTCTGGGCGTCGGACTCGACGCGTACGACGAGGCCGGAGTCGCCGAGGACGACCCGGTCACCGGCACGGGGGCCGTGTACGGCTGCGTAGTCACGAGGGTCGATGGTGGTCATCCCTCAGCTCCTTTCCGGTCGGACTGGTCGGCACCCAGGTATCCGCAGGCCACCGCCCTGCGCAGGGCCTCCTCCTTGGCGCCCGGCGCGTCCAGCGGGCCGTCGACGAGGCCGGCGAAGCCGATGGCGACGCGCTCGCCGCCGATCGGCACGAGGCCGACCTCGGCCTCGCCGCCCGCGTCGAAGCGGGCGGAGGAGCCGGCCGGGATGCTCAGCCGCATGCCGTAGGCAGCGGCACGGTCGAAGTCGAGGCGGGGGTTGGACTCGAAGAAGTGGAAGTGCGAGGTGACGCTGACCGGGACGGCCGCGGTGTTCCGCACGACGAGGCGCACCTCCGGCTCCGGCTCCTCGTGAGCCGGTCCGGGCAGCACCGCGCCAGGGGCGGCGTCACCGAGGAAGCCTCCGCCGATCGGGTCGGAGACGACCGCGAGCCGGGAGCCGTCGTCGAACACGGCCTCGACCATCACCTCGGTCACCACGTCCGCCACACCGGGCAGCACGTCGTCGGGGCCGAGCACGTTGCGGGCCGCCTCGATGGCCTCGGCGAGCCGACGGCCGTCGCGGGCCGCCTCGCAGACGGTGTCCGCGATGAGAGCGGTCGCCTCGGGGACATTGAGCTTCAGCCCGCGAGCACGGCGCGCCCGTGCCAGTTCGGCGGCACCGAAGAGCAGGAGCCGATCTCGCTCGGTAGGGGTAAGTCGCACGTCAGCACACCTCCAATTTGAACACGACTCTAATCAAAAATTACCCGCCTGAGAACCATTGACTGGAGCTGCGCTTAGGCTCACATAGAGCGGCACTCAAAATGTCGAACGTCAGGGGCGGCCTCATGCCGATAGAACAGCGCGGAGTCGACACCATCCCGGAGGCGGAGCGCACCAGCGCCCCGCGCGACCTCGTCTCGATCCTGCTGGGATCCAACCTCTGCCTGGGCGTGATCGTCTTCGGCTGGCTCCCGGTCTCATTCGGCCTGGGCTGGTGGGCCTCGGTGAGCTCGATCGTCGCGGGCACCCTGCTCGGCACCCTGCTGACGGCGCCGCTCGCCCTGGTCTCGCTGCGCACCGGAACCAACCTCTCCACGTCCTCCGGTGCCCAGTTCGGTGTGCGCGGCCGCCTGGTCGGCTCGATCGTCGGCCTGCTGCTCGCCCTCGGCTACACGGCGCTGACCGTCTGGATCGGCGGCGACGCGATAGTGGGCGCCATGCATCGCCTCTTCGGGCTGCCGACCGGGGGTCTCTCGTACGCGGTCGTGTACGCCCTGCTCGCCGCCGCCACCGTGACCGGCTGTCGCGTACACGGCGCTGACGCGCGGCAGGCGCACGGAGCCCGCGGTGTCGGCCGAGACGGAGGCACAGCCGTCCGCCAAGTCCTGAACAGGAACGACGACGCCCGCCCCGGCTGCTGCCGGGGCGGGCGTCGCGGTACGGGACGTCGCTGTACGGGACCGTGGCTCAGCCGAGCGGGTGCATCCAGCCGTGCGTGTCCTCGGCGACGCCGCGCTGGATGTCCAGCAGACGCTCGCGCAGCTTCAGCGTGACCTCGCCGGGCTCGCCCTCGCTCTGGGTCCACTCGCCGCCCGCGGACTTGACGATGCCGACAGGGGTGATGACGGCGGCGGTGCCGCAGGCGAAGACCTCGGTGAGGGTGCCGTTCTCGGTGTCGGCGCGCCACTGGTCGATGGAGACGCGGCCTTCCTCGGACTCGTAGCCGAGGTCGCGGGCGACCTGGAGCAGCGAGTCACGGGTGACGCCGGCGAGCAGGGAGCCGGTCAGGGACGGGGTGATGATCTTGTTCCCGTACACGAAGTACAGGTTCATGCCGCCGAGTTCCTCGACCCACTTGTGCTCCACGGCGTCGAGGTAGGCGACCTGGTCGCAGCCCTTCGCGGACGCCTCGGCCTGGGCGAGGAGGGACGCCGCGTAGTTGCCGCCGGTCTTGGCGTCGCCCATGCCGCCGGGGACGGCGCGGACGCGGTCCTCGGAGAGCCAGATCGAGACCGGCTTGACGCCACCGGCGAAGTACGCGCCGGCGGGCGAGGCGATGACGATGAAGAGGTACTCGTTGGCGGGCTTCACACCGAGGCCGACCTCGGACGCGATCATGAACGGGCGCAGGTAGAGCGACTCCTCGCCGCCGTGGGCCGGAACCCACGCCTTGTCCTGCTGGACCAGCACGTCGCACGCCTCGATGAACGTCTCGACCGGGAGCTCCGGCATGGCGAGCCGGTGTGCGGAACGCTGGAAGCGCTTGGCGTTGGCCTCGGGACGGAAGGTGGCCACCGAGCCGTCGGGCTGGCGGTAGGCCTTGAGCCCCTCGAAGATCTCCTGCGCGTAGTGCAGGACGTTGGTGGCGGGGTCGATCGACAGCGGGCCGTAGGGAACGAGCTGGCCGTCGTGCCAGCCGCGGCCTTCGGTCCACTTGATGATCACCATGTGATCGGTGAAGTAGCGGCCGAATCCGGGGTTGGCCAGCATCGCCTTGCGCTCCGCGTCGGACAGCGGGGTCGAAGAGGGCTTGAGCTCGATCGTGGGCGTCGTCATGAGTGCGTGTCCTTCACCGGTTTTGTGTGTGATGGACCGCGCTCACGCCGGCTCCTGTCAGACAGGTGCTGGGATGTCCGAGCTTTACCGCAAGCCACGGCCCGCTCGATTATCTCTCGCGGGGACCCGTGCACGAAATGACGTGAATGCGGTCCAGGGTTCGATGGTGGCACCCGGGACCACACAGGAGAAGCCGCCGGGTGCGGTGGCGACCCGGCGGCTTCGAAGTGGAGTCGTCGGGTCAGCTCGCTACGCGTACCGCGAGCGCGTCACCGATTTCCGAAGTCGTACGAGGGGTGTCACCGCGCTCCGCGAGGTCGGCGGAGACGGCCTCCTCGATGCGCACGGCCTCGGCCTCGTAGCCCAGGTGGCGCAGCAGGAGGGCGACGGAGAGCACCGTGGCCGTGGGGTCGGCCTTGCCCTGCCCCGCGATGTCCGGGGCGGATCCGTGGACCGGCTCGAACATCGAGGGGAACTCGCCGCTCGGGTTGATGTTCCCCGAGGCCGCGACGCCGATGCCGCCGGAGACGGCCGCGGCGAGGTCGGTGATGATGTCGCCGAAGAGGTTGTCGGTGACGATCACGTCGAAGCGCTCGGGCTGCGTGACGAGGAAGATCGTCGCCGCGTCCACGTGCAGGTAATCGGTGGCGACGTCCGGGAACTCGGCCGCGACCTTGTTGAAGATGTTGGTCCACAGGTGCCCGGCGTAGGCCAGCACGTTGTTCTTGTGGACCAGCGTCAGCTTCTTGCGCGGGCGGGCCTGGGCGCGGGCGAAGGCGTCACGGATCACGCGCTCGACACCGAAGGCGGTGTTGACCGAGACCTCGGTGGCGACCTCGTGCGGGGTGCCGGTGCGGATCGAGCCGCCGTTGCCGGTGTACGGACCCTCGGTGCCCTCGCGGACCACGACGAAGTCGATCTCCGGCTGCCCCTTGAGCGGGGTCGCGACACCCGGGAGGAGTTTCGACGGCCGCAGGTTCACATGGTGGTCGAAGAGGAAACGGAGCTTCAGCAGGAAGCCGCGCTCCAGGACTCCGGACGGGACCGAGGGGTCACCGATCGCGCCGAGCAGGATCGCGTCGTGCTGCTTGAGCGCCTGGACATCGGCGTCGGTGAGGGTCTCACCGGTCGCGTGGTAACGCTTGGCACCGAAGTCGTAATCCTTGGTCTCCAGCTTCACATCCTGCGGGAGAACGGCGTGGAGGACCTTGAGGCCCTGAGCCACGACCTCCTGGCCGATACCGTCACCGGGGACCACTGCGAGATTGATGCTGCGAGTCATGTCGGCACCCTACTGCCCGTCCCATCTAATGACATTTCACGTCCACTATACGGACGCATGGGGAGTTGTATGTGTGTCGTTCACCCATCCGATGGGGCGGCGTCAGCACACGGGTGGATGTTCTGGCCATGGACATCCCCCGCTTCGGCATCCCCGAGAAGCTCGCCGACCGTATGACCATGGCGGAGCAGCACGACTGTCTGCGCACCCGCCGGCTGACCCGGCGCGGCGTGCTGCGCACGAGCGTGGCGACCGCGGCCGTGGAGTGGTCGCGGGTGCGCTGCACCGGCTTCTCGTTCCTCGCGGTGGAGGTCCAGCCCGGACGGCGCGCGCGGATGAAGGTCACCGCGCTCGCCGAGTCGGGCGAGCGCATCGACCACTTCGGGATCAGCCGCGGCTGAGCACTGCCGGACGGACCGGCCTCAATGGCCGGTGGAGCCGCCGTTGTCCCTGCGGTCGAGGGCTCGCTGCAGGGCGGCGGCGGCATTCTGGCGCTCCGACTCGGTCGGGCGGTGGGTGTGTCGGACGCGGCGGACAGTCGTCTCGGCCATGGTGGATCGACTCCTTGAGATCGCGAGGATTTCGAGATCGAAAAAACGTGAGCGTGATTTCGAGATCGGGATTTCGAGGCGCCGGAAGAGGCGGGGAGCGGATGCCGCAGGGGTTGCCTGCATGAGGGCACGCGCTCACGACCGCCAGTCGCTGGATCTAGCGAGACGTTCGGCTTCTACAAAGCTAGGACAGCTCGGCCGGTCTGTCTCCACGATTACTCGGACTTCCTACTATCTGAGACGGGGGTTTACGGCCTGCTGCCCGCAGTCTCCGGATCAGGGCCCGACGGTCAGGTCCTGAAGGCCCACCACACGCAGCAGCTGCAGCCGTTCGTACGCGTCCGTGCCGGGCCGGGCCGTGTGGATGACCAGCACCTGTCCGTGGTCGGCGCTGAGCAGCGCCTCGCACTCCAGGTCCAGCTCCCCGACGACCGGGTGCACGAACCGCTTGTGCTCGGCGCGCCGCACGGCGACCACGTGCTCGGCCCACAGCAGATCGAACTCCTCGCTCGCCGCACGCAGTTCGTCGACGAGGGCGACGAGCGCGACATCATCGGGGCGGGCGGCGAGCACCGCGCGGAGCTGACCCACATGGGTGCGGGAGTGCGCCTCGTGGTCCTCGGCCGGGAAGAGCGCCCGCCCCTCGGGGGCGGTGAACCAGGACCGGATGATGTTGTACCCCGGCTGGTGCTCACCGGTCAGCGCCACGGCCATGGCGTTCTGGGCGAGGACCTCCCCGCGGTCGCTCAGGACCTGGGCGGGTGCGTCGTGCAGCCGGTCGAGGACCATCAACAGCCCGGGGCGCACATGCTGGGTGGGGCCGTGGCGGTCGCTCGGCGGCTCCTCCCCGGCCAGCCGGAAAAGGTGGTCGCGCTCGTCCTCGCTCAGCCGCAACGCCCTGGCCACCGCGGAGAGCATCTGACGCGAGGGGCGTGAGCCGCGGCCCTGCTCCAGGCGCGTGTAGTGGTCCACGGAGGCACCGGCGAGATGGGCGACCTCCTCCCGCCGCAGCCCCGGGGTGCGTCGCCGGGAGCCGGCGGTCAGCCCCACGTCGGCCGGTTCGAGGCGGGCGCGGCAGCGGCGCAGAAAGTCGGCGAGTTCCGATCGGTCGAGGTCCACGTCCTCAGCATGGCTTGTGCGCGGAGCCGTATCCAGGGAGTGCCGGTCCCCGGATAACCGCGTCTCTCCCGCCGGCCGGCGAACCGTCGCAGGGTGATGGACATCGGAAGCGACGAGAGGAACCGATGATGCTGTTTCTGGTGACGGGTGCCACGGGTGAGATCGGCCGACGTTTCGTACCGCGGCTGCTGCGGCGGGCCGCCGCCGGTGACACGGTGCGGGTGATCGTGCGGGACGAGGAGCGGGGTGCGCCCTTCGCGGCGCTGGGGGCCGAGGTCGTCGTCGGTGACCTGCGGGACCCGGAGGACGTACGGAAGGCGCTGGCCGGAACGGACGCGGTCGTGAACATCGCGGCGGCGTTCCGCGGGGTGCCGGACGAGGAGGCGTGGGCGGTCAACCACGCCGCCGCGGTGGCGCTGGGCCGGGCGGCCGTGGAGGCGGGCACGCAGCGGTTCGTGCAGATCGGCACGAACCTCTCGTACGGCGCGGGACGCGGCAGGCCGCTGACGGAGGACGACGCCCCGGTGCCGGGCGGGCAGCTGTGGGGTGCGTACACCGAGTCCAAGGCGGCGGCCGAGGAGGGCCTGCTCGCGCTCCACCGCGACCACGGGCTCGATGTCCGGATCGCCGTCCTGGCCTTTGTGTACGGCGAGGGCGACCCGCACCTCGCGCAGTCGATGGCCTGGGCCGGGCAGTGGGCTGCCACGCAGCGGCTCGCGATGGTGCACCACGCGGATGTCGCGCAGGGACTGCTGCGGCTGCTGCACGCACCGGGCCTGGCGGGCCGCCGCTACAACTTCTCGGACGACGCGCCGGTGACGGCGGTGGAGCTGCACCAGCTCAACGACGTCGCGTTGCCGGCCGAGTCGGCGGACCGGGTCGACCCCGACCCGTGGTACGGAATCATGTCGACGCTGCGGGCCCGGGACGAGCTGGGCTTCCGGCCGCTGTATCCGTCGGTGTGGACGGCGCGGGCCGCGGGGGCCCTGTAGGGATCAGAGCACGTCGCCGTCGCGCCAGTCGAAGATCAGCTTCCGGGACGGGGAGGGCAGTGGGCGGCTGCGCGCCGCCCTGACGTATGTGCTGCCCTCCTCGTCCGGCAGCAGCTCCACCCGGCTCAGCCCCTGCACGCCGATCCGCCCCTGCCACACCTGCCAGCCACGCGCCGCGTACAGGCCGGCCCCGGTGGCGGAGGCGGACAGCGCGCCGAACACGTACGCCCCGTCGATGACGCGTTCCAGCGCAGCCATCACCCGGCCGCCGAGCCCCTCGCGGCGCCGGTCGGCGCGGACGGCCACGCCCTCGACATAGCCGATGCGGTACGAGCGGTGGGCGTGGATCACCCGGCGCTGAACGACGCTGCCGTGGGCGAGGACACCGCCGCTGTCGCGTGCGTAGGCGTGGATGCCGCCCAGGGTGTGGTCCCAGTCGTCGTCGCTGAAGTCGCCCTCGAAAGCGGTGTCGAGGAAGGCGCGGATCCCGTCGCGGGCGGTCGGGGTCAGCTCGTAGGTGTGCGCGATGTGCCACAACGGCTCAGTCATGTCCCCCAGCCTCTCAGGCACCTGTGCCACCAGGGACGCAGGACGCATCCGAGTAGCTGCCACGTGTCGAAGAGTTGTGCGCCGAAAAAGAGTTGACCCCATGAACGGCCTCTACGCTGCGGCGCGCCGCCGGTGGCGTCGCCGCGCACCGGGGTCCGCCGGAGCCCGAGGTCCGCGATGTCTTCGCCCACCACCACCGTCGGGTGCTGGACTCCTACGAGCGGGCCGCGGATTCGGTCGACGCGGTGGTGAAGCGGTTCCTGTACTGAGCGGCCGTGCGGCCGGAGGGGCCGAAATGGAAACCGCCTCCCGGCCGGCAGGGGAACCGGGCGGGAGGCGGAAATCAGGGCGGGACGCCGGTGGGGCGGCGCCCCGGGGGTGTCAGCCCTGGTGGGGGTAGGTGTACTCGGTCGGCGGAACCAGCGTCTCCTTGATGGCCCGGGTCAGGGTCCAGCGCTGCAGGTTCTGCGGGGCGCCCGCCTTGTCGTTCGTACCCGAGGCACGGCCGCCGCCGAAGGGCTGCTGGCCGACGACGGCACCGGTCGACTTGTCGTTGATGTAGAAGTTGCCCGCGGCGTACCGCAGCTTCTCCATCGTGTGCGCGGCCGCGGCGCGGTCGTTCGCGATGACGGAACCGGTCAGCGCGTAGTCGGAGACCGACTCCATCTGCTCCAGCATCTCGTCGTACGCGTCGTCCTCGTAGACGTGCACGGCGAGGATCGGGCCGAAGTACTCGGTCGTGAAGACCTCGTTCGAAGGGTCGCTGCACTCGATGACGGTCGGACGGACGAAGTAGCCCACCGAGTCGTCATACGTGCCGCCCGCGATGATCGTGCAGGACGGGTCGGACTTGGCGCGGTCGATCGCAGCCTTGTTCTTGGCGAACGAGCGCTCGTCGATGACGGCACCGATGAAGTTCGACAGGTCGGTGACGTCACCCATGGTGATGGAGTCGACCTCGGCCGCGAACTTCTCCTTGAAGCCGGAGTTCCAGATGGAGGCCGGAACGTACGCGCGGGAGGAGGCCGAGCACTTCTGGCCCTGGAACTCGAAGGAGCCACGGGTCAGCGCGGTCTTCAGGACGGCGTGGTCGGCCGACGGGTGGGCGACGACGAAGTCCTTGCCGCCGGTCTCGCCGACGAGCCGCGGGTAGGTGCGGTAGTTGGCGATGTTGGTGCCGACCGTCTTCCACAGGTGCTGGAAGGTGGGGGTCGAACCGGTGAAGTGGATACCGGCCAGGTCGCGGTGGTTCAGGGCCACCTCGGAGACGGCGATGCCGTCACCGGTCACCAGGTTGATGACGCCCTTGGGCAGACCGGCCTCCTCCAGGAGCTGCATGAGCAGCACCGCGGAGTGGGTCTGCGTCGGGGACGGCTTCCACACCACGACGTTGCCCATGAGGGCGGGGGCGGTGGGCAGGTTGCCCGCGATGGCCGTGAAGTTGAACGGCGTGATCGCGTAGACGAAGCCCTCCAGCGGGCGGTGGTCCATGCGGTTCCACACACCCGGGGAGTTGGCCGGGGGCTGCTCGGCGAGGATCTGGCGCGCGTAGTGCACGTTGAAGCGCCAGAAGTCGACGAGCTCACAGGGGGTGTCGATCTCGGCCTGCTGGGCGGTCTTCGACTGGCCGAGCATCGTGGACGCGGCCAGCGTCTCGCGCCAGGGGCCGGACAGCAGCTCGGCGGCGCGCAGAATGATCGCGGCGCGGTCGTCGAAGGACATCGCGCGCCACGCCGGGGCGGCGGCGAGGGCGGCGTCGATCGCGTCCTGGGCGTCCTGCTCGGTGGCGCCGGCGAAGGTACCGATGACGGCCTTGTGGTTGTGCGGCTGCACGACGTCGAAGCGCTCGCCGCCGCCCATCCGCTTCTCGCCGCCGATGGTCATCGGCAGGTCGATCGGGTTCTCGGCGAGCTCCTTGAGCTTCACCTCCAGGCGGGCACGCTCCGGGGAGCCCGGGGCGTAGGAGTGGACCGGCTCGTTGACCGGCGCGGGGACCTGGGTCACAGCGTCCATGGGTTCCGTGGCTCCTTAGGTAGGGGGAAGGGGGGCTCAGCCCTTGGTGAGGATGGAGCGGGCGAAGAACAGCAGGTTGGCCGGCTTCTCCGCGAGGCGGCGCATGAAGTAGCCGTACCAGTCGGTGCCGTACGCGGTGTAGACGCGCATCCGGTGCCCCTCGGCCGCGAGCCGGACGTGCTCGTCGCTGCGGATCCCGTACAGCATCTGGAACTCGTACTCGTCCAGTTTGCGCCCGGCCTTGCGTGCCAGCTCCTGGCTGATGGCGATCAGCCGCGGGTCGTGGGACCCGATCATCGGGTAGCCCTCGCCGTCCATCAGGATCTTCAGGATGCGGACGTACGCCTTGTCGATCTCGGCCTTGTCCTGGTACGCGACGGAGGCGGGCTCCTTGTAGGCGCCCTTCACGATGCGGACGCGGCTGCCTGCGGCGGCGAGGCGGCGGGCGTCCTCCTCGGTGCGGAACAGGTACGCCTGGATGACACAGCCGGTCTGCGGGTAGTCCTTCCGCAGCTCCTCGTGGATGGCGAACATCGAGTCGAGGGTGGTGTGGTCCTCGGCGTCCAGAGTGACCGTGGTGCCGATCGCCGCGGCGGCCTCGACGACGGGGCGGACGTTGGCGAGCGCCATCTCGTGGCCGCCCTCCAGCGCTTGGCCGAACATCGACAGCTTGACGGACATCTCGGCCCTGGTGCCCAGGCCGAGGTCCTTGAGGCGGTCGATCAGCTCCAGGTAGGCGTCGCGCGCGGCGGTGGCCTGCTCCGGCGTGGTGATGTCCTCACCCACGACGTCGAGGGTGACCTCCAGGCCCTTCCCGGTGGCGTCCTTGATGATCGGGACGACCTGCTCGACCGTCTCACCGGCGATGAACCGGTCGACGACCTGCTTGGTCCCCGGGGCGGCCGAAATGAATCGGCGCATCTTGTCACTGCGCGACGCAGCGAGAATCACGGGAGCCAGCACGGGGCACCTCCAACGGAAAGGTATGTACGAGGGCCGTACCGGCAGGAACTGAATCAGACCGGTACAGCACGGAGAACCACCGTGAAATCTAAGGATCTCCCCGATCCTGTGCCATCGACAGCTGTCACGCATCCATGCACTGGATCTCAGACATATGTCTGAAGTGGGTGCGAGAATGGCCGGGTGAAGGGCGATTACCAGGAGCTGGTCGACGAGATCTCCGCGCTGCTCGGCGTCCCCGCCACGCTGGAGAACCGGGACTTCGGTCTGGTCGCCTTCGGGGCGCACGACAGCGACGACGACACGGCGATGGATCCGGTCCGCACCCGGTCGATCCTGACCCGGCGCTCCACGCCTGCGGTCCGCGCGTGGTTCGAGGGCTTCGGTATCGCCCGCGCCACCGGCCCGGTCCGGATCCCCGCCGCCCCGGAGGCGGGTGTGTTCCGGGGCCGGATCTGTCTGCCGGTACGCCATCGGGGTGTCGTGCTCGGTTACGTATGGCTGCTCGACGCGGACCCCGGGCCGACCGATGAGCAGCTGACCTCGGCCATGGACGTGGCGGCCCGGATCGGGGCGCTGCTCTCCGACGAGGCACGGGCCGGCACGGACCTGTCCCGGGAGTTCGGCGCGGTGCTCACCGCCGGGCGGGGCTGGCAGCGCGACATGGCGGTCGCCGCGCTCCGGGAGGCGCTGGGCCCGGACGCGGACGGCCTGCACACGGTGGTCTGCGTGACGCCGTGGCCGGACGAGACCCCGTCGGCCCGTACGGTGCCGTCGGCTGCGGCGCTGTCCACCGTCCCGTCACCGGCGCGGGCGGGCACCCTGTCGCTGGCCGCGCTGGTCCGGCTGCGCTCCTCCGACGTGCTCGACCCGGCTGTCACGGCCGCGGACCGGCTGCGGACCACCGCGGGCCGCTCGGCGACCGCCGGAATCGGAATCCCCCGCCGAGGCCTGCCGGAGCTGGCCTCGGCCTGGCACGAGGCCGCGGCCTCGGCCCGCGCGGCGGCCGCGGAGTCCCGCCTCGGCCCGGTCGCCGAATGGTCGGCCATCGGCCCGTACCGTCTGCTGACCTCCCTCCCGCCGACCACGGACACCGCCCCGGACCTCACCGTCCGGACGCTGCTCACCCCGCCCCACGCGGAGCTGGCCCGCACCGCCGAGGTGTTCCTCGACTGCGCGGGCCAGGCGAGCCGGACGGCGGCCGAGCTGGGCATCCACCGTCAGACGCTCTACTACCGGCTGTCCCGGGTCGAGCAGCTCACCGGCCTGGACCTCAACGACGGCGAGGACCGGCTGCTGCTGCACATGGCGCTGAAGGGTGCCCGGCTCTAACGGCCTCCCCCCGCGATAGGGAGTGGATCGGCGAGCGGAGTCGTGCGGCTTCGACTGCAAGGCGGAGGAGGGAGTCGACGCGGAGCGTCGGTGACCGACGACAACGCCGCAAGCGGGGTCGCAGGGCGTCGGGAGCCCTCTCCCTATCGTGGGGGAGGCCGTATGCCCCGGCCGCGCTCAGTGCGCCACCCGCTCGTCCGCGCCGGCCACCTTGGCCGTGCTCAGCGCGATGCGGTTCCAGGTGTTGATCGTGAAGATCAGGGCGAGCAGCCCGGCCAGTTCGGCCTCCCCGAAGTGGGCGGCCGCGCGGGCGTAGACCTCGTCCGGGACGCCGCCTCTGGAGACCAGAGTGACGGCCTCGGTGAGGGCGAGCGCCGCCTGCTCCTTCTCCGTGAAGAAGTGCGCGGCCTCCGGCCAGACGGCGACCATGTGCAGCCGCTCCTCGCTCTCACCGGCCTTGCGGGCGTCCGTGGTGTGCATATGGAGGCAGTACGCGCATCCGTTGAGCTGGGAGGACCTGATCTGGACCAGCTCGACGAGTGCGGGGTCCAGGTCCTGGCGGGCGGCGGCGTCGAAGCCGATGAGGGCCTTGAACGCCTTCGGCGCGGCCTTGGCGAAGTTGATCCGAGGGGTGCGGGCGACTGCGTCGTTGTTCGTCATGACCACTACGCTACGGAGCCGGGCGACCTCGCGTAGGGTGCATTTTCATGGCGGAATCGTGGGTCAATTCGGCGGAGCGGATCGGCAGCGACCTGCTGCTGGAGCTGACCGGTCCCGGCAGTCGCCGGACCGTTCTCATCCGTGCGCTGCGGGACGCCGTACGGGAGGGCAGGCTGACCCCGGGCACCCGGCTGCCGCCCTACCGCTCGCTCGCCGCCGACCTCGGCCTGGCCCGCAACACCGTTGCCGACGCCTATACCGAGCTGGTCGCCGAGGGCTGGCTGACTGCCCGGCAGGGCTCCGGCACCCGGGTCGCGCACCGCGCTGCCCCGGTGGCCCCGATCCGCGTGCCGAAAAGGGCGCCGACCCGCCCGGCCCCTCCCGTGCACAACCTCCGGCAGGGCCAGCCGGACGCGGGCTCCTTCCCTCGTACATCCTGGCTGGCCGCCTCCCGCCGCGCCGTGAACGCGGCACCGAACGACGCCTTCGGGCCCGGTGATCCGCAGGGCCGGATCGAGCTGCGCCATGCGCTGGCCGGCTATCTGGCACGCGCCCGAGGGGTGCGCTGTGCACCCGAACGGATCGTGATCTGCTCCGGCTTCGCGCACGCGCTGCGACTGCTGTTCGGCGGCGGGGTGCTGCGCGGACCGCTGGCGGTGGAGTCGTACGGGCTCGGTTTCCACCGCTCCCTGCTGGCTGCCGCCTCGGTGCGTACGGTCCCGCTGACGCTCGACGAACACGGGGCACGCACCGGCGAGTTGACCGCACTGCCGGGCGTACGGAGTGTGCTGCTCACCCCGGCCCACCAGTTCCCGACGGGCGGTCCACTGCACCCGCAGCGGCGCACGGCCACCGTCGACTGGGCGCGCACCCGAGGCGGGCTGGTCCTGGAGGACGACTACGACGGGGAGTTCCGCTACGACCGCGAACCGGTCGGCGCCCTCCAGGGCCTCGACCCGGACCGCGTCGTCCACCTCGGCTCCGTCAGCAAGAGCCTCTCCCCCGCGGTCCGGCTGGGCTGGATGGTGCTTCCCGGGCAGCTCGTCGACGCCGTACTGGCCGCCAAGGGCGAACGCGAGGGCTGGGCGAGCGTCCTGGACCAGCTCGCGCTCGCCGAGTTCATCGAGTCCGGCCACTACGACCGGCACATCCGCCGGATGCGGCAGCGCTACCGGCGCCGCCGCGACCAGCTGGTCGCCGCGCTCGCCGAACACGCCCCGCACATCACGCCCACCGGCGTCGCGGCAGGTCTGCACGCCGTTCTGCGGCTGCCGCCCGGCACCGAGCGCTCCACCGTCAAGGCCGCGGCCTGGCAGGGACTCGCTCTGGACCCGCTCGCCGACTTCCGGCATCAGGCCGCCACGATGCCCGCCGAGGACGGCCTGGTCGTGGGCTATGCGACGCCGCCGGACCATGCGTACCCCGCGGCCCTGGAGGCACTGTGCCGGGCCCTTCCGCCGCCCTCCGTCTGACCGGTCCCACGCATGACCGGGCCAGGCCCGTGGGGACGGACTCGCCGCCGCCCCTGACGCTGGGCGCCTTGCCGGCGATGCGTCAGGACGAACTGCGCGGACGCTCACGGCGCCCCACGACAGCAGCGCACCCGGCATACAGACGTCCGTTCAGGACGCCCGTATGCCGGGTGCGGCTGAGAGCCTGTCGGGTGACCTCTGATCGGGCGGCCACGCCCTGGCACGCACGCTTCCCGCGTTGCCAAAATGCCCTAGTAGCTCCGCTACAAGGCCATCCCAGCGCCTTGGAATCGCACGCACCAGACCGCGTCCGCTTTCCGATCGAAGGTCACCCGACAGGCTCTGAGAAGGCGGCGGAATCAGTCGGTGAGGTTCACCGAACGGGCCGAGGTCGCGCCGATCTCCTCGGCGATCTCGCTGAGCACCACCTGCGGGACGTCGTCGTCGACGGTGAGCACGACCAGCGCCTCGCCGCCCACGTCCGCGCGTGAGACCTGCATGCCCGCGATGTTCAGCCCGGCCTCGCCGAGGATCCTGCCGACCGTGCCGACGACGCCGGGACGGTCCTCGTAGCTCAGGACGACCATGTGGTCGGCGAGCGCCAGGTCCACATCGTGCTCACCGATCGCGACGATCTTCTGCAGGTGCTTGGGTCCGGCCAGCGTGCCGGAGACCGCGACCTCCTCGCCGTCGGCGAGCGTGCCACGCACGGTCACCACATTGCGGTGGTCCGGCGACTCGGAGCTGGTGGTGAGGCGGACCTCGACACCGCGCTCCTGGGCGAAGAGCGGGGCGTTGACGTAGGACACGGTCTCGTCGACGACGTCCTCGAAGACACCCTTGAGCGCGGAGAGCTCGAGCACCTTCACGTCATGCTGGGTGATCTCGCCGTACACCTCGACGTCGAGGCGGGCCGCGACCTCGCCCGCGAGCGCGGTGAAGATACGGCCGAGCTTCTCGGCGAGGGGCAGCCCGGGACGTACGTCCTCGGCGATGACGCCGCCCTGGACGTTGACCGCGTCCGGCACGAGCTCACCGGCCAGCGCGAGGCGCACGGACTTGGCGACCGCGATGCCCGCCTTCTCCTGGGCCTCGTCGGTGGAGGCACCGAGGTGCGGGGTACAGACGACCTGGTCGAACTGGAACAGCGGGGAGTCCGTGCAGGGCTCCTTCGTGTACACGTCCAGACCGGCGCCGGCGACGCGGCCCTCCTTGAGGGCGGAGGCGAGCGCCTCCTCGTCGACGATGCCACCGCGCGCGGCGTTGACGATCCGCACCGAGGGCTTCACCTTGTGCAGCGCCTCGTCGCCGATCAGGCCGAGCGTCTCAGGGGTTTTGGGCAGGTGCACGGTGATGAAGTCGGAGACGCCGAGCAGCTCGTCCAGCGGGAGGAGCTTGACGCCCATCTGCGCGGCGCGGGCCGGCTGCACGTAGGGGTCGTACGCGACGATCTTCATGCCGAAGGCCGACATGCGCTGCGCGACCAGGACACCGATGCGGCCGAGGCCGACGACACCGAGGGTCTTCTCGCTCAACTCGACGCCGGTGTACTTGGAGCGCTTCCACTCGCCCTTCTTGAGGGCGGTGTTGGCCTGGGGGATGTTGCGCGCGGTGGCGACCAGCAGACCGCAGGCCAGCTCGGCGGCGGTGACGATGTTGGAGGTCGGGGCGTTGACGACCATCACGCCGGCCTTGGTGGCCGCGGACACGTCGACATTGTCCAGACCGACGCCCGCGCGGGCGACGACCTTCAGCTTCTTCGCGACGGCAATGGCCTCGGCGTCGACCTTGGTGGCGGAACGCACCAGGATGGCGTCGACATCGGCGATCGCGGGGAGGAGCTCGGCGCGGTCCGCGCCGTTGCAGTGCCGGATGTCGAAGTCCGGGCCCAGCGCGTCAACCGTGGCAGGCGACAGCTCTTCAGCGATGAGTACGACAGGTTTCGAGCTCACGTGAGTCCTCACAGGTCCAGTGCGGACGGCCGTCCCGACGGCCGAAGGCGGTGGAGGTGCTTGCCGCGTGGAAGACGCACGACACTGTGGGCCTGACGCGTGTATGTGCAGAAGTGTAGTCATGCGCGAGGGCGCATTCTGCGCCCCGTTGGAAGGATCACCCACACGGGGCTGGACGACTTGTACACACGTACGACGCCGCCTCTTCCAGCGGTGTTGCGATGGATACGCCGCGGGGCGGGTCCGAAGACCCGCCCCGCGGCGAAGGACTTACGCGTCCTCGTCGTTGACCCAGCTCATGAGCTTGCGCAGCTCACGGCCGGTGGTCTCCAGCAGGTGGTCGCTGTCGGCCTTCTTGTACTCGTTGTACTTGGGCAGACCGTTGTGGTACTCGGCCATCCAGTTCTTGGCGAAGGTGCCGTCCTGGATCTCGGCGAGGACCTTCTTCATCTCGGCCTTGGTGGCGTCCGTGATGATGCGCGGGCCGGTGACGTAGTCGCCCCACTCGGCGGTCTCCGAGATGGACCAGCGCATCTTCTCCAGGCCGCCCTCATACATGAGGTCGACGATGAGCTTCAGCTCGTGGAGGCACTCGAAGTACGCGATCTCCGGCTGGTAGCCGGCCTCGGTCAGGGTCTCGAAACCGGCCTTGACCAGAGCGGCGGTGCCACCGCAGAGGACGGCCTGCTCACCGAACAGGTCGGTCTCGGTCTCCTCGGTGAAGGTCGTCTTGATGACGCCGGCGCGGGTACCGCCGATGCCCTTCGCGTACGAGAGGGCGAGCGCCAGGCCGTTGCCCGAGGCGTCCTGCTCGACGGCCACGATGCACGGAACACCGCGGCCCTCCTCGTACTGACGGCGGACCAGGTGGCCCGGTCCCTTCGGGGCGACCATGCAGACGTCGACGTTGGCCGGCGGCTTGATGAAGTCGAACCGGATGTTCAGACCGTGGCCGAAGAACAGCGCGTCGCCGTCCTTGAGGTTGTCCTTGATGGACTCCTCGTAGACCTGGGCCTGGATCGGGTCCGGGACGAGGATCATGATGACGTCGGCCTCGGCGGCGGCCTGAGACGGGGTCACCACGCGCAGGCCCTGCTCCTCGGCCTTGGCCTTGGACTTGGAGCCCTCGTGCAGACCCACACGGACGTCGACACCCGAGTCACGCAGCGACAGCGCGTGGGCGTGGCCCTGGCTGCCGTAGCCGATGACCGCGACCTTGCGGCCCTGGATGATGGACAGGTCGGCATCGTCGTCGTAGAACAGCTCGGCCACTGGGTCTTCTCCTTGGTGTGCAGGTGTTGCGTCCCACCGTACGGCGGGGTGCGTCAGAAACGTTTTCGGGTCTCGCCATGCGAGCGGCGAGGGGGGTGGCGGCTAGGCCGTACGGTCGAGTGCGCGCAGGGAACGGTCGGTGATCGAGCGCGCGCCGCGCCCTATGGCGATGGTGCCGGACTGGACGAGCTCCTTGATGCCGTACTGCTCCAGCATCTTGAGCATGGCCTCCAGCTTGTCGGCGCCGCCGGTCGCCTCGATCGTGACGGCCTCCGGAGAGACGTCCACGGTCTTGGCGCGGAACAGCTGAACGATCTCGACGATCTGGGAGCGGGTCTCGTTGTCGGCGCGGACCTTCACCAGGACGAGCTCACGCTGGATCGCAGCGGAGGGCTCGAGTTCGACGATCTTCAGTACGTTGACCAGCTTGTTGAGCTGCTTGGTCACCTGCTCGAGAGGCAGGTCCTCGACACTCACGACGATGGTGATGCGGGAGATGTCGGGATGCTCGGTGGTACCGACCGCGAGCGAGTCGATATTGAAGCCGCGGCGGGAGAACAGGGCCGTGATCCGGGCGAGGACACCGGGCTTGTTCTCGACCAGGACGGAGAGCGTGTGCTTGCTGGACATGGAGTCGGTCTCTCTCTGTCTCTCAGTCGTCTTCGTTGTCGCCGAAGTCGGGGCGGACACCGCGGGCGGCCATGACCTCGTCGTTGGAGGTGCCGGCGGCGACCATCGGCCAGACCATCGCGTCCTCGTGGACGATGAAGTCGATCACGACGGGGCGGTCGTTGATGGAGTTGGCCTCGGCGATGACCTTGTCCAGGTCGGCCGGGTCCTCGCAGCGGATCGCGTAGCAGCCCATGGCCTCGGACAGCTTGACGAAGTCCGGGACCCGGGTGCCCTTCGCCGGGGTGCCCTCGGTGTCGGCGCCGGAGTGCAGCACGGTGTTGGAGTACCGCTGGTTGTAAAACAGGGTCTGCCACTGGCGGACCATCCCGAGCGCGCCGTTGTTGATGATCGCGACCTTGATCGGGATGTTGTTGAGCGCGCAGGTGGTCAGTTCCTGGTTGGTCATCTGGAAGCAGCCGTCGCCGTCGATCGCCCAGACCGTACGGTCCGGCATGCCGGCCTTCGCGCCCATCGCGGCCGGGACCGCGTAGCCCATCGTTCCGGCGCCGCCGGAGTTCAGCCAGGTGGCGGGCTTCTCGTACCGGATGAAGTGCGAGGCCCACATCTGGTGCTGGCCGACGCCCGCCGCGAAGATCGTGTCCTCGGGGGCCAGCTCGCCGATGCGCTGGATGACCTGCTGCGGCGAGAGGCTGCCGTCCTCCGGCAGGTCGTAGCCGACGGGATAGGTCTCGCGCCAGCGGTTGAGGTCCTTCCACCAGGCGGAGTAGTCGCCGACGTGACCGTCGGTGTGCTCGGCCTGGACCGCCTGGACGAGGTCGGCGATGACCTCGCGGGCGTCCCCGACGATCGGCACGTCGGCGGCGCGGTTCTTGCCGATCTCCGCCGGGTCGATGTCGGCGTGGACGATCTTGGCGTACGGGGCGAAGCTGTCCAGCTTGCCGGTGACGCGGTCGTCGAAACGGGCTCCGAGGGCGACGATCAGGTCGGCCTTCTGCAGCGCGGTGACGGCGGTGACCGAACCGTGCATGCCCGGCATTCCCACGTGCAGCGGGTGGCTGTCGGGGAACGAACCGAGCGCCATCAGGGTGGTGGTGACGGGCGCTCCGGTGAGCTCGGCGAGCACCTTCAGTTCGGCGGTGGCGCCGGCCTTCATGACGCCGCCGCCGACGTACAGCACGGGACGCTTGGCCTGGGTGATGAGCCGGGCAGCCTCGCGGATCTGCTTGGCGTGCGGCTTGGTGACCGGGCGGTAGCCGGGCAGGTCCTGGGTCGGCGGCCAGCTGAACGTGGTCTGTGCCTGCAGGGCGTCCTTGGCGATGTCGACGAGGACGGGGCCCGGACGGCCGGTGGAGGCGATGTGGAAGGCCTCGGCGATCGTGTGCGGGATGTCCTCGGCGCGGGTGACCAGGAAGTTGTGCTTGGTGACCGGCATCGTGATGCCGCAGATGTCGGCCTCCTGGAAGGCGTCCGTACCGATGGCCTTCGAGGCGACCTGGCCGGTGATCGCGACCAGCGGGACGGAGTCCATGTGCGCGTCGGCGATCGGGGTGACCAGGTTGGTGGCGCCGGGACCCGAGGTGGCCATGCAGACACCGACCTTGCCCGTGGCCTGCGCGTAGCCGGTGGCGGCGTGGCCCGCACCCTGCTCGTGGCGGACCAGCACATGACGGACCCGGGTGGAGTCCATCATCGGGTCGTACGCCGGAAGGATGGCGCCGCCGGGAATGCCGAATACCGTGTCGGCCCCCACCTCCTCAAGAGACCGGATGAGGGACTGCGCACCCGTGACGTGCTCAACGGTGGCGGGGGACGATCCGCCGCTACGGGCCCGCGGCTGCGGATGGTGGGCCCCGGTGGCCTGCTCGGTCATCGGCATTCTCTTCTCGAAGCTGAGGGTTTTTGCGGGGTTTTGGGGTGTGCCGGTGCAACAAAAAACCCCTCGTGCCGTGAGGCAAGCGAGGGGAGCGCGTCGGTGTGGTCTGCAGAGTGCCATCGAGGGACTCTGCTTCAGCCGACGCGCTTTCCAAGTACGAGAATTCGGGTGCGCATGGCATTGACCCTCTCTCCGACGCTCCCGACGTGTCAAGTTGGTGGGATGGGCGTCTCACCATGTGGGCCGCTGAGGAGTGGGATCGAGCCGCCTGCCAGGACGGGCTGTGCGACCGGACCACCGGGCACCGGGAACTCGCCGCGGGCCAGTGCGCGGCGCAGCCGGTACTCGTCCAGCGGCCCCGAGAAGGCCATTCCCTGCCCATGCGTACAGCCCATGGCACGCAGCGCGAGGACCTGCTCCGGTACGTCGACACCGTCGGCGACGGACTGCAGGCCGAGATCGCAGGCGATCCTCAGCAGCCCGTTGGTGATCTTGTGCAGCCGGGCCGATTCCACGACGCCCTCGACGAGACCGCGGTCCAGTTTCAGTACGTCGATGGGGAGCCGGCGCAGCGCGTTGATCGCGGCGTAACCGCTGCCGAAGCCGTCGAGCGCGATCCGTACACCGAGCCGGCGCAGCGCGACGAGGCGCTGTTCGAGCTCGTCGAAGGAGACCCGGGGGTCGCTGTCGGAGACCTCGATCATCAGCGCCCCTGACGGCAGGCTGTAGCGGGTGAGGAGGGCCTCGACGGAACCGAACGACATCGACTTGTCCAGCAGTCTGCGGGCGGAGAGCCGGACGGCCACGGAGACGTGGTGCCCGGCCCTGGCCCGGTCCGCGGCCTGCGCGACGGCCTCTTCGAGGAGCCAGCGGCCGAGCTCGGCGGTGCGGTCGCTGTCCTCGGCAACACGGAGGAACTCGGCGGGGGTGAACAGGATTCCCTGGGCGGAGCGCCAGCGGGCCTGTGCGGCGACGGCGGCGACATTGCCGGTGGCGAGATGGATCACGGGCTGGTGGAGCAGGGCGAACTCACCGTCCCGCAGGGCGGTGCGGAGCCGGGCCGCGAGTTCCGAGCGGCGTACCACGTCGGCCTGCATCTGCGGGGCATACAGCTCGACGCGGTCCTTGCCGCCCGCCTTGGCCCGGTACATGGCGAGATCGGCGTTGCGCATGAGGTCGGTCGGGGTGATGGCGGGCTCGGCGAAGGCGACGCCGATGGAGGCGGCGACGCGGACGTCGCCGCCGCCGATCCGGTAGGGCTGGGAGAGCGTGAGGCGCAGCCGGTCGGCGATCTCGTGGACCTGGTACTCACGCGCCGACTGGTCACGGGTGCCGTCGCCGAGGATCAGCACCGCGAACTCGTCGCCGCCGAGGCGGGCGGCGGTGTCCCCCACCCGTACGGACTCCTGGAGGCGGCGGGCGGCCTGGATGAGCAGTTCGTCGCCCGCCTGATGGCCCAGCCGGTCGTTGACCGCCTTGAAGCCGTCGAGGTCGATGAAGAGCACCGCGGTGCCCGGGTCTCCGGAGCGGCGGCCCCCGAGGGCCTGCCGGACCCGGTCGGTGAACAGGGCGCGGTTGGGCAGGTCGGTGAGCGGGTCATGCTCGGCGTTGTGCTGCAGCCGGGCCTGGAGCCGGACCCGTTCGGTCACGTCCCGGCTGTTGAGGATCAGGCCGCCCTGGTGACGGTTGACGGTGGACTCGACATTGAGCCAGTCACCGGTGCCGGACCTGAACCGGCACTCGATCCGGGTGGTGGGTTCCTCGCTGGGCGGGGCGGCCAGGAACCGCCGCACCTCGTGGACCACGCGCCCCAGGTCCTCGGGGTGGATGATCGAGGCGAGCTCGGCACCGATCAGGTCGTCGGCCTCGCGCCCGTACACCCCGGAGGCGGCGGGGCTGACGTACCGGAGTATGCCGGTGGGTGCGGCGATCATGATGACATCGCTGGAGCCCTGGACCAGGGAGCGGAAGTGGTTCTCCTTCTGCGCCAGCTCCTGGGTGAGGGCGATGTTGTCGACGAGCATGATGCCCTGCCGGACGACCAGGGCGAGCACCACCGTGCACCCGGTGAACACCACGACGCGGTCCACCCTGTGGCCCTCGATGACGTTGTAGAGGATGCCGAGGGTGCAGACGGCCGCGGCGAGATACGGCGTCAGGGCGGCCAGCGAACCGGCGATCGGGCGGCTGGTGGTACGCGCGGCGGGGCGCTGCTGGACAGCGTTGTCCGATGCCCGGTTCGCACCCCAGGGGGCGTACGCGAGGAGCAGCGACCCGGCGAACCAGCCGGCGTCCAGCAACTGGCCGGAGCGGTAGGTCTGACGGAGCAGCGGCGAGGTGAACAGCGCGTCCGACAGGACGGTCAGGGCAAGCGCGGCGATGGCGGTGTTCACCGCGGAGCGGTTGACGTTGGACCGCCGGAAATGCAGGGCGAGGACCATGGAGACCAGCACGATGTCGAGCAGCGGATAGGCGAGCGAGAGCGCCACGCGGGCCACGCTCGTCCCCCCAGCGTCCGCGAGGTGCGCGGTGTGGGCGAGGGCGAGGCTCCAGGACAGGGTCAGGAGCGATCCGCCGATCAGCCAGGAGTCCAGTACGAGACAGACCCAGCCGGCCCGGGTGGCGGGGCGTTTGGCGAGGACGAGCAGTCCGACGATCGCGGGCGGGGCGAAGCACAGGTAGAAGACGTCGGCGAGGGACGGTGTGGGCACCGGGAGCCCGAGCACGACCTCGTACCACCCCCAGACGGCGTTGCCCCCGGCGGCCATCAGCGAGGAGAGCGAGAACAGCAGCCAGGCGGGCCGGAATCGGTTCTCCGCGGCGCGCGCGTAGAGGAAGCAGGAGACAGCCGCGATCAGGGCGGCACCGCTGAGGCCGAAGTCACCCATGACGAGTGCCAGTTCGGGCGAGCCCCAGCCAAGGGCCGCCCCCACGGCGTAACCACCGCAGACCAGGCCGAGGAGGAGCTGCGAGACCAGCCCGGAGGCCCCGCCGGCGGCCGGCTGCCGGGAGAGGAGCGCCCCGAGTGCGCTTGCCGGGGCGCTCACCGGGGCACCCCCGATGTCATCGGATGGGCGCGGGCCCGGCGGGGCGGCCGGCCCGGCGGTCGCCGTCGACCGTCCTGTCGCGTCGGATCGTTCGTCCATCGGCCATACATCGCCCGTCGCCCCCCTCGCGTTCCGCTGCCACCCCGGTGCCGCCCCTTCCACAACGCTGCCCCCCATCCGGGACGATACACCAGACTCGTCACACAGTGACATAGCCCCTCTACTCTCCGTGACGATCCGGGGGGTTGTCGACACGGTGTGCTGCGGAACGGATCCGCAGCGTGGTCAGCCGGTGGTGAGTACGACGTTCTGCAAGGGCTCCCCCGCTGCGAACCGGGTGAGCTGGCCGGCCAGCAGGCGCTTGGCACGCGGCAGGAATGCCGAGGTGCTGCCTCCCACATGCGGCGTGATCAGGACATTCGGAGCATGCCAGAGGGGATGGCCGGCGGGCAGCGGTTCGGGGTCGGTGACATCGAGGGCGGCGCGCAGCCGGCCGGACTCGAGTTCGGACAGCAGGGCCTTGGTGTCCACGACGCCGCCGCGCGCGACGTTCACGAGCAGCGCGCCGTTCGCCATCGCGGCCAGGAAGGCGGCGCCCACCAGCCCTTGTGTAGAGGCGTTCAGCGGAGTGGACAGGACGACGATGTCGGCCTCGGGCAGCAGTGCGGGGAGGTCGTCGAGCGGGTGTACGGGGCCGCGCGCAGTTGTCCGTGCGGAGCGCGCGACGCGGGCCACCCGCGCACACTCGAAGGGCACGAGCCGGTCCTCGATGGCGGCGCCGATCGATCCGTACCCCACGATCAGTACGGACTTGTCCGCGAGCGCCGGGTAGAAACCGGAACGCCACTCCTCCTTGTCCTGTCCGTGGACGAATCCGGGGAAGCCGCGCAGCGAGGCGAGGATCAGGGCGAGGGTGAGCTCCGCCGTCGAGGCCTCGTGGACGCCCTTGGCGTTGCACAGCAGCACCCCGGCGGGCAACTGGCCGAGCCCCGGCTGGACATGATCTATGCCCGCGGAGAGCGTCTGCACGACCTGCACGGCCCCCATCCCGGCGAGCGGGCGGACCGCGATCTCCAGGCCCTTCATGTAGGGAACAACGTAGAAGGCGCAGTCCGCGGGATCGGCGGGGAAGTCCTGCGCACCGTCCCAGAACCGGTAGTTGAGACCCTTGGGGAGCCCTTCGATCTCGTCCGCGGGAATCGGCAGCCATACGTCGGGAGTCTTCGTAGAAGTCATGGTCAGGAGGCTATGCGAAGCCCGGCGGGCGGCAGAGGTTACTTTTGGGTGCGGTGCGGTCCCCTGACGGCGGGGCCGAGTGCCTCGCCGGGCGGGGTACCAAGGAGGGTTCGGGGAGTTGGAGCGCAGGAGTCTCGGGGCGGCGGCGCTCGCCGTGGGTGCGGTCGGACTCGGCTGCATGCCTATGAGCTGGGCGTACAGCGCGTCGCAGCAGCGTGGTGACCGTGCGTTGCGAGCGGTGCACGCCGCGCTCGACGCGGGTGTCGATCTGCTCGACACGGCCGACATGTACGGCCCCTTCACCAATGAGCTCATGATCGGCAGGGCGCTGAAGGGGCGCCGGGGCGAGGCGTTCGTCTCCACCAAGTGCGGGCTGCTGGTGGGCGATCAGCACATCGTGGCCAATGGCCGTCCCGGCTATGTGCGCCGAGCCTGTGACGCGTCGCTGCGTCGGCTGCAGACCGATGTGATCGATCTGTACCACCTGCACCGGGCCGACCCCGAGGTGCCGGTGGAGGAGACCTGGGGGGCGATGGCGGAGCTGGTCACCGCGGGGAAGGTGCGGGCGCTCGGGCTGAGTGCGGTCGGGGCACGGGCCTCGCGTCGGCCGGGGGCGCGGATGCATGACGGAACGATCCGGCAGCTGGAGCGGGTGCAGCAGGTCTTTCCGGTGAGCGCGGTCCAGGCGGAACTCTCGGTGTGGTCGCCGGAGGCGCTGGACGCGCTGCTGCCGTGGTGCGAGGCGCGGGGTGTGGGTCTGCTGGCTGCGATGCCGCTGGGGAACGGCTATCTGACGGGCACGCTGACGCCGGGCCAGGGCTTCGAGCCGGACGATCTTCGGGCCAGGCATCCGCGGTTCACCGCCGAGATGATGGCGGCGAACCAGCCGCTGGTGGTGGGACTGCGCCGGATCGCCGAGCGGCACGGGGCGTCTCCGGCCCAGGTGGCGCTCGCCTGGGTGCTGCGGCAGGGCCCGCATGTGGTGCCGGTGCCGGGCACGAAGCGGGAGCAGTGGGCGGTGGAGAACGCGGGGGCGGCCGGGCTGGAGCTGACGGCGCAGGATCTGGCCGAGATCGCGCGGTTGCCGCGGGCGCGGGGGTCGTGGGACTGAGAGCGGGGGTGCACGGGTCCTGCACCCGCCGAGAAAGTTCGTGGGCTTGCGGAACCCGGGGCCGGGCTGCGGTGTAGGAACAGTAGTCAGGCAGCCGTCGAAGGGACCGGTGCTGTGCGCATTGCTGTATTCGGATCGCCGAGAACCCCTGCGGGACACCCGCGCGTCCTCCCGGGCGCGCGCCGCGCGGCGGTGGCCGCGCTGGCTGCGGGTTCGCTGCTGCTGTCCGCGGGCTGCTCGTCGAACGACGACTCGGGAAACACGCAGGTCCGCCCCACGGGCGCACCCGCCACGGTGTCCTCCTCGCCGTTCTCCTCGCCGTCCTCCTCTCCACCGTCGGCGAAGGGCTCGGTGAAGGTGGTGTCGACGCTGACGGAGGGGCTCGCGTCTCCATGGGGGCTGGCGGAGCTGCCTGGCGGCGATCTGCTGGTGTCCTCGCGCGACGGGAGAACGATCACCCGGATCAACGGCAGCACGGGGAAGCAGACGCTGTTGGGCACCGTGCCCGGCGTGTCGCCCGCTGGCGAGGGCGGGTTGCTGGGGATCGCGGTCTCCCCGGCGTTCGACACGGACCACCTGCTCTACGCGTACTTCACGACCACGTCCGACAACCGCATCGCCCGCATGCGGTACGACGCGACCGGCAGGACTCCCGGCCGGCAGCTCGGTGCACCGCACACGATCCTGCGGGGCATCCCGAAGGGCTACATCCACAACGGCGGCCGGATCGCCTTCGGGCCGGACGGCATGCTGTACGCGGGCACGGGCGAGACAGGGCAGACCAGGGGGCTCTCACAGGACAAGAAGTCCCTGGCTGGCAAGATCCTGCGGATGACCCCGGACGGCAGACCGGCACCGGGCAACCCCGTGCCCGGCTCGCTGATGTATTCGTACGGGCACCGCAATGTGCAGGGTCTGGCCTGGGACGGGCAGAAACGGCTGTGGGCGTCCGAATTCGGGCAGGACACCTGGGACGAGCTGAATCTGATCGTGCCCGGCGGGAATTACGGCTGGCCGAAGTACGAGGGCAAGGTGGGCAAGGCGGGTTTTGTCGACCCCGTGGCCCAGTGGAGACCGTCCGAGGCATCCCCGAGCGGGATCGCCTTCGCCCAGGGCTCGATCTGGATGGCGGGCCTGCGCGGTGAGCGGCTCTGGAGGATTCCGCTGTCCGGCAGCCCGGGCAGGGAACCTCTGGCGGCCCCGCAGCCGTTCCTGCAAGGGAAGTACGGCCGTCTGCGCACGGTGCTCGCAGCGGGCGGTGACAGACTCTGGCTGGTCACGAGCAACACGGACACCCGCGGCACCCCGAAACCGGGAGACGACAGAATCCTGGTGCTTCAGGTGCGGTAGCGGCGACAAGCGACAGAAGGTGAAAGGGTGCGAGCCGGTGTTCAACTTCTTCGAGGAACTCTTCGCCCCGGGCCGCAAGCACGCCGCGGAAGAACAGAAGCGGCTGGAGCTGACCCGGGTGGATCTGGGCACGGGCGACCCCACCCGCGGCCCGGTGGACCTGAGCTCGGGGAAGGTGACGGTGCGCGTCCCCGGTCCTGAGGGCACCCCGTCATCCCCGTCGACCTCGCTTCCGGGCCCAGAAGACACCGAGGCCCCCTCAAGCCGCTCAGGCCCGTCCGGCGGTTGAGGACGGAACGTTCACCGGACGGCCCGGGTACCCGCTCCCCGCACCGGCCCCGCCCATCGGCACGCGACGCCGCCCCACCTATGTGCGCGGCCTCTAAGCTTGACTATTAACCCCACCAAGATCATGTCTTGGTGGGGTTAATAGTCAAGCTAAGACGCCCCGTTGCCCCGGTACAGGCGGAGGCGGTGCGCCAGGGCCGCAGCCTCGCCGCGGCTGGAGACGCCGAGCTTGGCAAGGATGTTCGAGACATGCACGCTCGCGGTCTTGGGCGAGATGTACAGCTCCTCGGCAATCCGCCGGTTCGTATGCCCCGCAGCGACAAGCCGGTGCACGTCCTGCTCGCGCCTCGTCAGCCCGAACGACTTCACTGCAGCGAGGGCCGCGTCCTGGAGTCGGTCCTCGGGGTGCTCCCGTTCCGCGGCCCCGCCTGTGGAGCCCGCCTCGGACGGGACGGTGACGGCGATCGGAATCTCGTCGGGCGAGGGGGCGAGCGGGATGCGCGCGCGGCCGGCCAGCAGCTCGACGGTCTCGGTCAGCGGGCGCGCACCGAGCCGTTCGGCGATGCTGTGGGCGTCGCGCAGGAGACCGGCCGCCGTGGCACGGTCACCGGAGGCGACGAGGATGGCCTCCGCCCAGCGGTGGTGGACCTGGGCCTGTTCGTACGGGCGGGAGAGCGGGGCGAAGGCGGCGGCCGCGCGGGACCAGTGGTCGGGGGTGTCGGCGCCCTCCGCCCGGGCCAGCTCAGCGTTGATCAGCAGACCGTACGCGGCCCAGACCTGGACGAACATGGGCAGCTGCCCCAGGTGCCTGCGGATGAGAGCGAGGACCGCAGGCCGGCCGGGCTCCGTGGCGGGCAGCCCGCGGGCGTCCGCCTCCGCCGCGGCGGCGGTATGGAGGAGCGGCAGCGCGTACCGCTGGGTGCCGGGCGGGAAGCCCTGCTCCGCCTGCGCCTCGAAGATGGCCCGCGCCTCCAGGAGTCGCCCCTGCTGCACGGCGAGGGTCATGGCATGACGCGCGGGATCGATGAGGTGCTGGGGCTGCGGGTCGCGTGAACCGAAGTGCCGCTGAGTCAGCGCGAGCTGGACCTCGGCCTCGGTGAAGTCGCCGCGGGCGAGGGCCAGTTCGGTGCGGCGCGCGGCCACGACGCCCTGCGCCTTGCGGGACTGTGCGGTGCGGTCCGCCGCATCCGTGGTCGCCCGGCTCTCGTCCCAGTGGCCGAGGGAGAAGTACGACGTCGCCTGGTTGGCGCGGACCCACGCCTCCATGTCGGCGACACCGTGGCTGTGGCAGACCTCGATGCCGTGGTCCGCGGCGGCGACCGCTTCCAGGGAGCGGCCCATGGCTTCGAGCGCCGAGGGGAGGTTGATGCTGGCGCGGCCCATGATGCCCACGAGGTGGAGTTCATCGGCCCGGTCGCGAACGGCGTACATCTCGGCGATGCCGTCGTCGATACCGCCCGCATCGGCAGTGAGCCAGCCGCGCGTGAGCCGGGCGTGAAGTTCGATGTACTCGTCGCCGACGAGCTGCGCGTACTCCACGGCCCGGTCGACTGCGGCGAGCGTCTCCTCGCCGGGGCGGTGCATGGCACCCCATCCGGCCACGCTCATGAGGACATCGGCGTGGACGGCGGACGGGGGCAGGCCACGAACCAGGTCCTGGGCGATGGCCAGTTCCTGCCAGCCGTCGCCCCGGGTGAGGTCCTGCATCAGCCGGGAGCGCTGCACCCAGAACCAGGCGGCCCGGAGCGGGTCGGGGTCGTCGTCCAGGACCCGCATGGCCTTCTTGGAGATGGCGAGGGCGCGTTCGCGTTCGCCGCCGAAGCGGGCGGCAACGGTGGCTTCGGCCATCAGGTCGAGATAGCGGAGCGGGGTGGTTTCGGGGTCGCAGCCACAGGCCGGGTAGGCCTCTGCGTAGTCGATGGGGCGCAGGGTGCGGCGTATCTCGTCGGGGACGTCGTCCCACAGTTCCATCGCGCGTTCCAGCAGCCGGAGTTGCTCGGTGAAGGCGTAGCGGCGGCGGGCCTCGACGGAGGCCTTCAGTACAGCGGGGAGGGCCTTGGCCGGATCGTGGGCGCCGTACCAGTAGCTGGCCAGACGCGTCGCGCGTTCGCCCGTGCGGACGAGCGTGGGGTCGGCCTCCAGCGCCTCGGCGTAGCGGCGGTTGAGGCGGGAGCGTTCGCCGGGCAGCAGGTCGTCGCTGACGGCTTCGCGGACCAGCGAGTGCCGGAAGCGGTAGCCGTTGCCCTCCCCGGTGGTGAGAAGCAGGTTGGCGCCGACGGCTCCGCGCAGCGCCTCGATGAGTTCGTCCTCGGCCAGCCCGCAGACCGCGGCCAGCAGTTCGTACTCGACGGTGGAGCCGCCCTCGGCGATGACCCGGGCGATCTTCTGGGCATCCTCGGAGAGCGCTTCGACGCGGACGAGGAGGAGGTCGCGGAGCGAGTCGGAGAGTCCGGCGCTGTCGCCGCATTCCAGGCTGCAGGCGAGCTCTTCGACGAAGAAGGCGTTGCCGTCGGAGCGTTCGAAGATCTCGTCCACGAGGGCGGGCTCGGGGGTGGCCGCGAGAATGCCGGTGAGCTGACGACGGACCTCGGCGTGGTTGAACCGGGCGAGTTCGATCCGGCGGACGGTGCGGAGGCGGTCCAGTTCGGCGAGGAGGGGGCGCAGGGGGTGGCGGCGGTGGATGTCGTCGGCCCGGTAGGTACCGATGACGACGAGGCGGCCGCTGCGCAGCGTGCGGAAGAGATAGGCGAGGAGGTGACGGGTGGAGGCGTCGGCCCAGTGCAGGTCCTCCAGGACGAAAACGACGGGCCGGTCCGCGGAGATGCGTTCCAGCAGCCGGGCAGTGAGCTCGAAGAGCCGGGCGGTGCCGTGCTCGTCGGTGGCGTCCCGGTCGGCCTCGCCGAGTTCGGGAAGGAGCCGGGCCAGTTCGCCTTCCTGCCCGGCGCAGGCTGCGGCCATCTCGTCGGGCAGGGTGCGGCGAAGTGCGCGCAGGGCCGTGGAGAACGGGGCGTACGGCAGCCCGTCGGCGCCGATCTCCACGCAGCCGCCGACGGCGACGACTGCCTCGCGGCGGCCGGCCGCGATCAGGAATTCCTCGACCAGCCGCGTCTTGCCGACGCCGGCCTCGCCACCGATGAGCAGCGCCTGCGGCTCCCCGGCGCTTTCGGGGCGTCCGCCGGTGGCGCGGGCGAGCGCATCGGTGAGCGAGGTGAGTTCGCCTGCGCGACCGACGAACACGGGACTGACAGACCTGGTCTCCACGTCGCCGAGCATTGCACATGGGTGCGACACCGTGGCGGCGGGAGGGAATCCGGTGCTCATCTCACGCCCGTTACGCGGCGTGGACGAACCTGTTCCGTAGCGAACTCACCGCCCCCTCGTCCTCCTTGTGTCCGGACCGGCGAGCGGCGCGGCGGTCCCGGCGGACCTGCCGGAGGATGCGCTCGTGCTCGGCCCGGTGCAGGAGTTCGGCTTCCCTGATCTTGTGGAAGTCGTACGCGTACATGTGGTTCTCCTGGATGTCGACGGCCCGGTGGGGCCTGATGGAGGGGCAGTTGGTGCGACGGTCCCGGTTCTGCCGGGCTCGTTCTCTGCCGTGCCTCTACTTTCGTCTTCCAGGGGGCGTCGCCGCATCGGGCGACTTCCGCGTCTCTGCGGGGCGGGGGGCCTTAGTCGCAGACGGCAGGTGCCGCATCCGGACCAAGGCCCCCCGGGCGGATGCCTTAGGGCACCGCCGGTTGGTGCGTACTGCCCGATCGGCCATCCCTGGCGGCGACCCGATCACCCGCCCCAGCCGCGGCCCGATCGCCTGTCTCAGCCGGTGGCGCTCGCGGTCGGCAGGGCGACGATGAGGTCGAAGTACATGCCGACGGAGATCAGTACGCCGAGGACACCGAGTGCGATTCCGGCGGTCGCCACGGCGCGGACCCAGCCCGGCTGCGGGTCCCTGGCGGGTGCGCCGAAGGCCGGGCGGACCAGGGCGAAGACGCCGACCAGCAGGGCGAGGAGCGCGAAGAGGCCGTTGACGAGGGCGGTGGAGTGCCAGGCGTCGCCGTAGATCTCGGAGATCTGCTGGGCCACGGAGCCACCGGAGGCGGTCTTCATCTGGCCCAGCAGGGTCTCCCGCTCGGCGGCGACCCGGCCCGACCATGCCCCGGTGAGACCGACGACGCCGAGGCCGGCGGCGACGACGGCCGCGGCGGCCGCGCCGAGCCCGGACGGCGCCCGGTCGAAGTCGTCGTCCTTCGGATCGAAGTCGAGGTCCGGATCGGAGTCGGTATCGGCGCTGCTGCAGGGCCCGGGACCGTCGCCGTCGCCCTGCGCCCGCCCGCCCTCGGCCTCGCCCTCCGCCTCGTCGGACGCATCGGAAGCGTCCGACGCGCCCTTCACAAGCGTCGTGGATGTCGGGTCCGTGGCTTCGGGCGCCTCGGTGGCAGGGGCTTCGGTGGTCTTGGACGTCGTGGGGTTCATGCGCCGCACGCTAGGCGGCCCGGATGAGAACCCTCTTAACGTCGGCGGCCGATCCGGTGCTGCCCGGCCCGGAGCGGACCCGCGCCGGGCAGCGGTCCCGTCTCAGCCCCGCTGGGCGCGCCACTCGGGTGCCAGCACGGACCAGATCTCCGAGTCGTGCCGTGTCCCCCGGTACGGGTAGCTCTCGCGGAGCACCCCGTCGCGCGTCATGCCGAGCCGCTTCGCGACCGCGACACTGCGGGTGTTGGCGGAGGAGGCCACCCACTCCACGCGGTGCATCCCGCGCTCCTCGACCGCCCAGTCGATCAGCTTGCGCACCGCCCGGGTCACCAGACCGCGCCCCTCTCCCGCGGACTCCAGCCAGCAGCCGACCTCACAGTTCCCGGACTCGGTGTCGAAGATCCGGAAGAGGACGCCGCCGACGAGCGTGCCGTCCAGCCAGATGCCGTACAGCCGGCCCGTGTCGGCCGCCTGCTTGTCGGCGTACCGCTGCAGCAGGGCGCGCGCCGATTCGAGATCGGTGGCGAAGGCCGCGAAGGGGATCCACGGGTCGACGAGCTCGCGGGCCCGGTCGATGTGCGCGAGGAACTCCTCCGCCTGCCAGACTTCCAGCGGGCGCAGTTCCGCGCCGTCGTCACCCAGGGATACCGCGAACATCGTGCTCCTCCAACTGTCATGTCAGTGGACGCGCTGCGCGGCCGGTTCGTCGTCCTCGCTGCTGCGCGCCGAAAGAATTTTCGCATGCGGGGCCCGGCAGTCGGGTGGCTCGATGCTGATGCGCGGCAGCCATCGGTCCAGTCGGCGCGGCAGCCACCAGTTGGCGCCGCCCAGCACGTGCATCAAGGCGGGAACCAGCAGGGTGCGCAGGACGAAGGCGTCCAGGGCGACCGCGGCGGCGAGTGCGATGCCGAACATCGCGATGACCCGGTCTCCGCTGAGGACGAAGGCGAGGAAGACGGAGATCATGATCACCGCGGCGGAGTTGATCACCCGGCTGGTCTCGGCGAGGCCGACCCGGACCGCGCGCCGGTTGTCGCCGGTCTCCAGCCACTCCTCGTACATCCGGCCGACGAGGAACACCTGGTAGTCCATGGAAAGGCCGAAGAGCACGGAGACCATGATGACCGGGAGGAAGGGTTCGATGGGCCCGGCGCTGCCCAGCCCCAGCCGTTCGCTCCCCCATCCCCACTGGAAGATCGCGACGACGACGCCGAAGGAGGAAGCGACGGCGGCCACGTTCATCACGGCCGCCTTCAGCGGGATTGCGATCGACCGGAACGCCAGCAGCAAGAGCAGGCAGCCGAGCCCGACGACCGCGCCGACGAAGAGCGGGAGTTTGCCGATGACGACGTGGGCGAAGTCGTCGTAGCCGGCCGTCACACCGCCCACGTACGCGTGCAGTGAGGTGTTCTCCTCGGTGTGCGGCAGGACGTCCGTGCGCAGCCGGTCGACGAGCGCGCTGGTCTCCCGCGACTGCGGCGACGAGGCCGGGACGACGGTGACGAAGGCCACGTCGCCGCTGTTGTTGTACGTGACGGGGCTGACCGAGGCGACACCGTCGGTGGCCCGGAGCGTGGCGGGCAGACCGTCCATCGCGAGCCGGTCGTCGGCCCCGTCGAGCTGCGCGGCGATGGTCAGCGGGCCGTTGACGCCGGGCCCGAATCCATCGGCCAGCAGGTCGTACGCCTGCCGGGTGGTGGACGACGCGGCGTTGTTGCCCTGGTCGGAGCTGCCGAGATGGAGCGCGAACGTGGGCAGTGCGAGGACGAGCATCACCACGGCGGCGACCGCGCCGAGCAGTTTGGGGTGGCGTTCGACAAACGCCGACCAGCGCGCGGCGAAACCGGTGGGCAGCTCAGGCTGCGGTCCGTGCTCGGCGAGCTGCTTGCGCTCGCGCCGGTTCAGCGCCCGCATCCCGATGAAGGAGAGCAGCGCGGGCAGCAGGGTCACCGAGGCGGCCACGGTCAGCACCACGGTGAGCGACGCGGCGATCGCTACGCCGTTGAGGAAACCGAGCCGCAGGACGAGCATGCCGAGCAGGGCGATGCAGACGGTGGCCCCGGCGAAGACGACCGCGCGCCCGGTCGTCGCGACGGCGTTCTGCGCCGCCTCGGCGACCGTCATGCCGCGCCGCAGTCCTGTGCGGTGCCGGGTGACGATGAACAGCGCGTAGTCGATGCCGACGCCGAGCCCTATCAGCATGCCGAGCATGGGGGCGAAGTCGGCGACGGTCATCAGGTGCCCGAGCAGCACGATGCCCGCGTACGCCGTTCCGACGGAGACGAGGGCGGTGGCGATGGGCAGCAGGCTGGCGGCAAGCGAACCGAAGGCGAGGAAGAGGACGACCGCGGCGACGAGCACTCCGATGGCCTCGCTGAGATGGGCGGACGGTGCCTCGGTGAGGGCGACGGCGGAGCCGCCCAGCTCCACCTGGAGTCCGTCGCCGGCGGCCGCCTTCGCGGTGTCGACGACGGACCGGGCCTGCTGCAGCGGGATGTCGTCGGCCTGATGGTCGAAGGTGATCGTGGCGTAGGCGGTGTGTCCGTCCGCGCTGATCTGCCCCGCGCCGGAGGCCCCGTAGGGCCCGGTGACGCCGCCGACGCCTGGCAGTTGCTCGATCGTGTGAAGGGTCCGGGTCATCGTCTGCTGGACGTCGGCGGCCCGGACGGTGGAGTCGGTGGTGTGCCAGACGACGGTGTCGGTGTCGCCGCCGAGGTCCGTGAATCCGCTCTTGAGCAGGTCGTTCGCCTGCCCGGACTCGGTGCCGGGCACGTCGTAGTTGGTGGAGTAGGCGGACCCCGCGAACCCCGCCGCGGTGGCCGCGCCGCCGAGGGCGAGCAGCCAGATGAGGACGGCGAGGAGACGGTGCCTGATGCACCAGCGGGCGATGGCAGCCAACGGACGTGCTCCCTGGTGGTTCGTGGATCTTTTTCGGGAGATCTGATGAACGGCCCGCAAAGAACACATGACCTGAGGATCGTCACTCTGGCAGCACTCAGTGATCCTTTGCCTGTTTCGTGTCGATGCTCACAGGGACTGATATTTCCCCTACACGCACTGCCGGTTGCTGACCGCGCGCCGCCCTCCGACGCCTCGTCCCCGCCTCCATGGATTCCTACCGCAGCTCCTCCTCCGCTTCCTCCTCCGCCTGCAGTTCGAATACGTCCGTCGCGCGCGCCGCGGTTCCGCGTATCCGCGGCGGTGTCCGGCGGTCAGCCGGAGACGCTCGCCCGGCCATTCTCGATGTGCCCCATCAGCCGGCGGCGGAACACGTCGTCCCCGTCGACGGTGACGGACAGGTCGTACCAGCCGTGCGCGTCGGCGGCCGAGTGGACGACCGTACGGCTCCGGCCGGGCTTGACCTTGATGGTCCGGGTCCAGTCGCGCAGGTCCGCCTCGTCGACGTACCCCAGCGGCCGGACGGTGAAGGTGAGCGTCCGCTGCCCCGTGTTGCGCAGGGTGACGTGCAGATCGCGCTCGTGGGCATCGATCCAGGTGGCGACCTCGGGTCCGCCGGCGGCAGGTCCTGCGAACTCGCGCCGGAAGCCGTTCGGCCCGGTCACCGTGAACCGATACGCGTCACCGGTAACGGGGACCGTCCATTGCGCCGTGCCCCGTACATCCCGATGCTGCGGTACGGGAAACTCGCCCGCGTACGGGTACAGCGCGAAGTGCGCCGACGAACGGCCCGTGTTGCTGAGGGCCACCCGCACCGCCCCGTTCGCCACGGTCGACTGGGCGTCCGGCTGGTACGGCAGCGGACGGGCGGGCCGGACACCGGGCTCCTGTACGGGCATCTGCTGGACGGCCGGCGGCTTCGGCTGCCAGCGTCCGCTGAACGGCGGAATGGAGCCGGGCTGCTCGATCTCGGGCCTGCGCTGCCCGCGCGTGAAGTCGAACGCAGAGGTCAGGTCGCCGGTGACGGTGCGCCGCCAGCCACTGATGTTCGGCTCCTTCACACCCGTCCACCGCTCCAGGAAGCGGATCACCGAGGTGTGGTCGAAGACCTCGGAGCAGACGTAGCCGCCCACGGTCCACGGCGACACGACGAGCAGCGGCACCCGTACGCCGAGGCCGGTGGGCTTGGAGTCCCACTGTTCCTCGGTCACCTCGGGCGGTGCCACGGGTGGCGGGACGTGGTCGAAGAAGCCGTCGTTCTCGTCGTAGTTGATGATGACGGCGGTGTGCCGCCACACATCGGGGTGCTTGCCCAGCGCGTCCAGGACCTTGTAGACGATCGTCGCGCTGTGGATCGGGGAGGAGACGCTCGGGTGCTCCGAGTCGACCGCCGACGGCACCAGGTAGGAGACCTCGGGCAGCGTGCCCGCCGCCACGTCCGCGGCGAACGCGTCGGCCAGCGTGCCGGTCTCGACCCGGCGCAGCGCCCGCTCGAACAGGCTGCGTTCCGTGTCCGTCAGCGTGGCGACACCGTCCTCCAGCAGACCGAGCAGCCTGGCCCGCTCGGCCGCGTCGTCCGTGTCGCGGACGGCCGCGTAGAAGGACTCCATGTAGGTGTGGCCGCCGGTCTTCGCCAGCGCCTTGCGGGCGATCGCCTTGAAGGTGGCGAAGAACTCGATCTGGTTGTCGGTGAAGTTCTCCCACTCGGTGTACGTCTTCCAGCTGTGCCCGGCCTCCTCCAGCCGTTCCGCGTACGTGGACCAGCCGTACCCCGGATGGGTGCCCTCGTTGTACGCGTCGTTGCCGACCGCCCGCTTGCCGTTCGCCTCGAAGCCCGTCTTCCCGCTCCACAGGTGGTTGCGGTTGGGGCTGGTGGAGGTGTGTATGGACGAGTGGTAGGCGTCGCAGACGGTGAAGGTGTCGGCCAGTTCGTAGTGCAGCGGGATGTCGCGGCGGTCGTAGTACGCCATGGTGGCGGCCGTCTTCGCGGTCACCCAGCCGTTCATCCAGCCGCCGGCCCATGCCTTGCCGCCGCCGCTCCAGGAGTGGTCGAGGGCGCCGATGTACTGGAGGTCCTTCTTCTGCGTCGCAGCGGCGTCCCGGACCGGGAAGGGCAGCACGGAGGTGCCTGCCGCGCCCGGCTGCTCGAAGACCGGCTTTCCGGAGGGCAGCTCGATCGCATTGCGGTCGCCGAACCCGCGTACGCCGCGCAGGGCCCCGAAGTAGTGATCGAAGGAACGATTCTCCTGCATCAGGATCACCACGTGCCTGATGTCCCCGAGCCCGCCGCCGGGCCCCGCCGCGGGCGAAGGCTGTGCGGCCATCGCGGCCTGCAGCGACGGCGGCAGCAGCGAACCGGCCGCCGCGACGCCGAGCGCGCCGCCCCCCAGTGCGAGGAGCCGGCGCCGTGAAATGTCCGTGGTCAAGTTGAGCCTCCCGAGTCCGGTCGTACAGCGGGGAAGCTAATGAAGGCAGGTGGCTGCGGAAAGGCCGCAGCACGGCCCGGCGGTGAACGTCCAAGAAGTCGCCCCGAAAATCCCACCCGCAGGCCCCCGGTCCGAGCCCGGGTGTCGGCGAACGGCACGGCGCCGATGACCAGCGGGGCCGCGGGTACGGCAACGGTCGCCTCGGGCAGCCCTACGGAGCGTACGACGGCGAACGTCGGCCCGCGAGAGCAGTGCGAGGAGCAGCGCGGCGGAGACGATTTCGGCGGTGACGGTGTTCAGCTGACCTTCTCCGGGCGCGGGAAGAACAGGAAGGGGCGGTGCACCCGGTCAACGGGTGCACCGCCCCTTCATCCGCGCGCAGCGGCAGGAAGGGCTCAGCCTTCGACGCCGAGCTTCTCCAGGATCAGCTCTCGCACCCGGGCCGCGTCCGCCTGGCCGCGGGTGGCCTTCATGACCGCGCCGACGAGCGCGCCCGCCGCCGCGACCTTGCCGCCGCGGATCTTGTCCGCGATGGCCGCGTTGGCGGCAATGGCCTCGTCGACGGCCGTGCCCAGCGCACCCTCGTCCGAGACGACCTTCAGGCCGCGCTTCTCGACGACGGTGTCCGGGTCGCCCTCGCCCGCGAGGACACCCTCGATGACCTGGCGCGCCAGCTTGTCGTTGAGGTCGCCGGAGGCGACGAGCTCGGTCACCCGGGCGACCTGCGCCGGGGTGATCGCCAGCTCGTCCAGGGCGGTGCCGGTCTCGTTGGAGTGACGGGCCAGCTCTCCCATCCACCACTTGCGGGCCTGGTCCGACGGGGCGCCCGCCTCGGTCGTGGCGACGATCAGGTCGACCGCGCCCGCGTTGAGGATCGACTGCATGTCGAACTCGGAGACGCCCCACTCCTCGCGCAGCCGGTTGCGGCGTACGCGCGGCAGCTCGGGAAGTCCCTTGCGCAGCTCCTCGACCCAGTCGCGGGCCGGAGCGACGGGCACCAGGTCCGGCTCCGGGAAGTAGCGGTAGTCCTCGGCGTTGTCCTTGATGCGGCCGGCCGTGGTGGAGCCGTCCTCCTCGTGGAAGTGCCGGGTCTCCTGCACGACCTCGGCGCCGGAGTTCAGCACCGCGGCGTGGCGCTGGATCTCGTAACGGGCGGCACGCTCGACGGAACGCAGCGAGTTCACGTTCTTCGTCTCGGAGCGCGTACCGAACGTCTCGGTGCCGTTGGGACGCAGCGACAGGTTCACGTCGCAGCGCATCTGGCCCTGCTCCATGCGGGCCTCGGACACGCCGAGCGCCTTGATGAGCTCGCGCAGCTCGGCGACGTACGCCTTGGCGACCTCGGGTGCGCGCGCCCCCGCTCCCTCGATCGGCTTCGTGACGATCTCGATGAGCGGAATGCCCGCGCGGTTGTAGTCGAGCAGCGAGTGGGACGCGCCCTGGATACGGCCGGTGGCGCCGCCGACGTGCAGCGACTTGCCGGTGTCCTCCTCCATGTGGGCGCGCTCGATCTGCACCCGGAAGATCTCGCCGTCCTCCAGCTGGACGTCCAGATAGCCGTCGAAGGCGATCGGCTCGTCGTACTGCGAGGTCTGGAAGTTCTTCGGCATGTCCGGATAGAAGTAGTTCTTCCGGGCGAAGCGGCACCACTCGGCGATCTCGCAGTTGAGCGCGAGGCCGATCTTGATGGCGGACTCGACGCCGATCGCGTTGACGACCGGGAGCGAGCCGGGCATGCCGAGGCAGGTCGGGCATGTCTGCGAGTTCGGCTCGGCGCCGAGCTCGGTGGAGCAGCCGCAGAACATCTTGGTCTTGGTGCCGAGCTCGACATGGACCTCAAGGCCCATGACGGGGTCGTACGTCGCGAGGGCGTCCTCGTACGGCACCAGGTCAGTGACAGTCACGGTGAAACTTTCCCTCTCAACCCAGCAGTACGTCGTCGTCGCCCAGGCGCTTCAGCTCTCGGCAGAGCAGAGCGATGCCGGTGGCGATGGCGGCAGCGGAGACGACGGCGTCGACCAGCCGGAGCGTGTCGTGTTCAAAGCGTGCCTTCTTGGCCTGCTTGAGCACGCCGATCGCGCCGAAGGCGGTGGTGCCGATGGACAGGTACGTACCGGTCTTGGACTTCTTGAAGCCCTTGGCCTTGGTCAGTGCGCTCACAGTGACGGAGCCTCCTCCAGCAGCGGGTGCCCCCACTTTTCCACGAAGGCGGCCTCGACTGCGGCCCCGACCTTGTACAGCCGGTCGTCCTTCATGGCGGGGGCGATGATCTGCAGACCGACCGGCAGGCCGTCCTCCGGTGCCAGACCGCAGGGCAGCGACATGGCGGAGTTGCCGGCCAGGTTGGTCGGGATGGTGCACAGGTCGGCCAGGTACATCGCCATCGGGTCGTCGGCACGCTCGCCGATCGGGAAGGCGGTGGTCGGAGTCGTCGGGGAGACGATGACGTCCACCTGCTCGAAGGCCTTCTCGAAGTCCCGCGTGATGAGCGTGCGGACCTTCTGCGCCGAGCCGTAGTACGCGTCGTAGTAGCCGGAGCTGAGTGCGTACGTCCCGAGGATGACGCGGCGCTTGACCTCGTCGCCGAAACCGGCCTCGCGGGTGAGCGCGGTGACCTCCTCGGCGGACTTCGTGCCGTCGTCGCCGATCCGCAGGCCGTAGCGCATGGCGTCGAAGCGGGCCAGGTTGGACGAGCACTCGGACGGCGCGATCAGGTAGTACGCCGACAGACCCAGGTCGAAGGACGGGCAGTCCAGCTCGACGATCGTGGCGCCGAGCGACTTCAGCAGCTCGACCGACTCGTTGAACCGCTGGACGACACCGGCCTGGTAGCCCTCGCCGGAGAACTGCTTGACGACACCGATGCGCATGCCGTCGACGCTGCCGTTGCGGGCGGCCTCGACGACGGGCGGGACCGGGGCGTCGATGGACGTCGAGTCCAGCGGGTCGTGTCCGGCGATCACCTCGTGCAGGAGGGCCGCGTCCAGGACCGTGCGGGCGCAGGGGCCGCCCTGGTCGAGGGAGGACGAGAAAGCGACCATGCCGTAGCGGGAGACGCCGCCGTAGGTGGGCTTGACGCCGACGGTGCCGGTGACGGCGGCGGGCTGGCGGATGGAACCGCCGGTGTCCGTGCCGATGGCGAGGGGGGCCTCGTACGACGCCAGGGCGGCCGAGGAGCCACCGCCGGAGCCGCCCGGAACGCGGGTGAGGTCCCACGGGTTGCCGGTCGGACCGAAGGCGCTGTTCTCGGTGGAGGACCCCATGGCGAACTCGTCCATGTTGGTCTTGCCGAGGATGACGACGTCGGCCGCCTTCAGCTTCTTGGTCAGGGTCGCGTCGTACGGCGGGACCCAGCCCTCGAGGATCTTCGAGCCGACGGTGGTCGGCATGTCCTTCGTGGTGAAGATGTCCTTGAGCGCGAGCGGGACGCCGGCCAGCGGGCCGAGCTTCTCGCCCGCCGCCTTCTTCGCGTCGACGGCGCGGGCCTGCGCGAGCGCGCCCTCACGGTCGATGTGCAGGAAGGCATGGACCTTCTCGTCGACCGCGTCGATCCGGGCCAGGTGCGCCTCGGTGACCTCGACGGCCGTGAGCTCACCGGAGGCGATCCTCGCGGCGATCTCGGCAGCGGTGAGCTTGATGATGGAGCTGTTGTCCGTCATGACTTTTAGTCCTCCCCCAGGATCTGCGGCACCTTGAAACGCTGCTGCTCCTGGGCCGGGGCGCCGGAGAGCGCCTGCTCGGGGGTGAGCGACGGACGGACCTCGTCCGCGCGCATGACGTTGGTCAGCGGCAGCGGGTGGGAGGTCGGCGGTACGTCTTGGTCGGCGACCTCGGAGACGCGGGCGACCGCGCCGATGATGTCGTCGAGCTGACCGGCGAAGTGATCGAGCTCTTCGCCCTTCAGCTCCAGACGCGCCAGCCGGGCGAGGTGGACGACCTCCTCGCGCGTGATGCCAGGCATGCAGCGATCCTCAGGGGTGAGTGTTGTGGTTTTGGCCCCAATCCTATGGGGTCCGCCATGGGAGGGACCGCCACCCATGGAACACTCCGCTCCGTTCTGCGCGTATCGGGGCCGGTCGGGCCCGTCGAGAAGGCCCCCGTATAAGACCGACCGGCCCGCCCGCTCACGTCGTCGCCGGACGCGAGGGAATCCCTCGCCCGGGGGACCGCGGCTCCAGCTCGGCCACCCCCGTCGCTGCGGCCGCGGCCGCAGCCGCCGCTTCCAGCTCGGCCGGCCGACGCCACCCGTGCTCACCGCGAGCCCTCAGCCAGGCCGTCGTCTCCTGCGGCGGCATCGCGGCAGCCACCAGCCACCCCTGCACCGCGTCGCAGCGCAGATCCCGCAGCCGCTCCCACGTCTCGTCGTCCTCGACGCCCTCGGCGACGACCAGCAGGCCCAGCGAGTGGGCCAGGTCGATCGTGCAGCGGACGATCTCCGCGTCCTCGTGGTCGACAGCCAGCCGGGCCACGAACGACCGGTCGATCTTCAGCTCGCTGACCGGCAGCCGGCGCAGGTGGACCAGCGAGGAGTACCCCGTACCGAAGTCGTCGAGCGACATCTTCACGCCGTGCCCGGTCAGCCCGGCCAGCGTGTCCGCGGCGCGCTGCGGGTCCTCGAGCAGCACGTGCTCCGTGATTTCCAGCTGCAGGGAGCCGGGAGGGACGCCGTGCCGGGCGAGCCGGGCCGCGACGCCGCCCGCGAAGCCGGGGGTGTGGACGTCGCGCGGGGAGACGTTGACCGCGACGGGGACCAACAGCCCCTGTGCCCGCCACCGGGCGACCTGCGCCAGCGCCGTCTCCAGCACGTACTCGGTGAGATGCGGCATCAGACCCGACGACTCGGCGATGGCGATGAACTCGTCCGGAGGGACCCGCCCGCGCTCCGGATGCACCCAGCGCACCAGCGCCTCGAGTCCGGCCACCTGCCCGTCGAAGCGGACCTTCGGCTGGTAGTGGAGCTCCACCTCGCCGGCGTCCAGGGCGCGCCGCAGGTCACCGAGCAGACCGAGCCGGTCCGGGGTGTTGCTGTCCCGCTTCGACTCGTACACCTCGACGCCCGTACGGTCCCGCTTGGCCTGGTACATCGCCACATCGGCGCGCCTGAGCAGCTCTTCGGCGTCCAGTGCGTGCTCGGGGTAGACAGCGACACCGGCACTGGCCTCCAGCACCAGAGTGAGTCCGTCGAGGTCCAGCGGTGAGGAGAGCTCGGCGACCAGATGGCGGGCGACGCGCTGGGCGCTGGTGGTGGAGTCCGTGGTCGGGAGCAGTACGGCGAACTCGTCGCCGCCGAGCCGCGCGGCCTCCGCTCCGCGCGGCAGGGCCAGCCGGAGCCGTTCCGCTATCTGCAGCAGCAGCCGGTCCCCCGCCAGATGACCGAGGGTGTCGTTGACAGCCCGGAACCGGTCGAGGTCGATCAGGACGAGGGCGGATCTGGCGCCGATGCTCTCGGCGTCCTCCAGGGCCGTCCAGGCGCGTTCCAGCATCCACTGCCGGTTGGGCAGTCCCGTCAGCGGGTCCCGCAGTTGCTCCTCGGCTCTGGCCCGGGCGATCCAGAGGGTGGAGTCCAGGGCGATCAACGGGACCGCGAAGAGCGGCAGCAGGACGGGGGTGGTCATCGCGACGACACAGATCAGCGGGGCGATGCCGAGCAGGGCGACCGCGACGAGTCCCTGCCGCAGCAGGGCCGTACGCGCGACGGTCGGCAGCCCGCCGGCCTGAGTTGCCCGCGCGTACCACAGGAGGACCCGGGTGACGAGGAGATAGGTGGCGGCGGCGAGGAGGACTTCCGGGACTGCGTGGATGCCCCAGTCGAGTGGCTGCCAGGGCGACTCGACGGTCTGTACCTCACCGAACGCGGCGAGGACCAGCGCCGCCGCCCCTATCCCCAGGATGTCCACCGCCCCGTGCAGCAGCCCCTGCGACCAGCGGTGTCTTCGTGCGACGCCGACGAGGACGACGACGCCCATGCTGACGAGTCCGGCGGGCACCCAGCCGTAGAGCAGCAGGACGGCCAGGGTGAGGGCGGCGCCGGATCCGGTCCCGCCCCACCAGCGGTCGCGCCCGAGAGCCACCAGATGGCCGACGATGATTCCGGTGAGGACGGCGAGCGACCAGCCGGCCTCGCCGTCCGGGAAGAGCGCGTGCCCGTCGCTCACGCTCCGGTAGAAACCGGTCGCGAGCTGGACAGCGGCGATCGCCATGACGACGGCACCCACTTTGGGGGTAAGGCCGACGAAACCTTGCAGCCGCGACACCGGTGCGGCGCTCTCGGTCGGTTTCATTCCGTCCCTCTCACAGCCGGCGGTGCCGATGTCACCTGTTGTCCCGCTCCCATGCCACCACGGCCCCACGGCGGTCGTGCAGCCGGGGCACGGCAGGCGCACGTCTCAACAGTAGGCCGCGAAACCCCCTACGGGCAGCGCTCTACAGCTGTTGCCCGAATGCAATCCGACCATCCGTCAGCGTCGGTTGTGCGCCGAACGGGTGAACCCTGACGCCCCGACCGCGCCTCTTGCCCGGACGGGCCCCTTCCGTATCGCGTCCGGATCCGTCCCGAACCCCGTCCGGCGCCACCGCGGCCCGCTACTCCTCAGCCGGTTCGGCGACAGGTACAGCCGCCGCGCGCGCCGCTTCCGGCCCCTCTTCGAGCAGAACGGCGAAGCCCGCCCCATCCAGAACCGGAACCTTCAGCTGCATGGCCTTGTCGTATTTCGAGCCCGGGTTGTCGCCGACCACGACGAAGGAGGTCTTCTTCGAAACGGAACCGGTGACCTTGGCTCCCCGGCTCTGCAGGGCCTCTTTCGCACCGTCCCTGGTGTGGTCGGCCAGCGTGCCGGTGACGACGACGGTGAGGCCTTCGAGCGGCCGGGGCCCCTCGTCCCCGCCCGCGGACTCGTCCGCCATCCGGACCCCGGCCTCCCGCCACTTGCGCAGGATCTCCCGGTGCCAGTCCTCCGCGAACCACTGGGTGACCGAGGCGGCGATGATGGGTCCGACCCCGTCGGCGTCGGCCAGCTCCTGCTCGGTGGCCGCCTCGATGCAGTCCATCGAACGGAACTGACGGGCCAGCTCCGCGGCTGCGACCGGACCCACATGACGGATCGACAGCCCGGTGAGAATCCGGGCCAGCGGAGCCTCCTTGGCGGCGGCGACGGATTCCAGCATCGCCACGGCGTTCTTCTTCGGCTCGCCGTGCTGATTGGCGAAGACCAGGGCGGTCTTCTCCTCGCCGGTCCTCGGGTCGCGCTTGGGCAGTCCGCTGTCCATGTCGAGCACATAGGCCCGGATCGGCAGCAGCTGCTCGATGGTCAGTCCGAAAAGATCGCCCTCGTCGCTCATCGGCGGTTCCACGGGCTCCAGCGGCCTGGTCAGAGCGGCCGCGGCAACGTAGCCGAAGTGATCGATGTCCAGGCACTTGCGGCTCGCGAGGTAGGCGACGCGCTCCCGCAACTGGGCCGGGCAGGAGCGCGCGTTGGGACAGCGGACGTCGATGTCGGCCTCCTTCATGGGCCGCAGTTCCGTCCCGCACTCGGGGCAGTGGGTCGGCATCACGAACGCCCGCTCGGTGCCGTCCCGCAGATCGACGACCGGGCCGAGGATCTCCGGGATCACATCGCCCGCCTTGCGGATCACCACGGTGTCGCCGATGAGGACGCCCTTCTCCTTCACCACGTTCTGGTTGTGCAGCGTGGCGAACTCGACCTCGGAGCCCGCCACCTCGACCGGCTCGACCTGCGCGTACGGAGTGACCCGGCCGGTGCGTCCGACGCCGACCCGGATGTTCACCAGCTTGGTGTTCACCTCCTCCGGCGGGTACTTCCAGGCGATCGCCCAGCGCGGGGCGCGCGAGGTGGAGCCCAGCCGGCCCTGGAGCGCGATCTCGTCGACCTTGACGACGACGCCGTCGATCTCGTGCTCCACGGAGTGCCGGTTCTCGCCGAAGTACGCGATGAACTCCCGTACACCGTCGAGGGAGTCGACGACCTTGTTGTGTCCGGCAGTGGGCAGGCCCCACTCGTGCAACAGCTCGTAGGCGTGCGAGAGACGGTCGGTCCCGAAGCCCTCACGGGCACCGATGCCGTGCACCACCATGTGCAGCGGGCGGCCCGCGGTGACCTTCGGGTCCTTCTGGCGCAGCGAACCCGCCGCCGCGTTGCGCGGGTTGGCGAACGGCTTGTCGTCGGCCGCCACCAGCCGGGCGTTCAGCGCCTCGAAGGCCTCCATCGGGAAGAAGACCTCACCGCGGATCTCGACCAGCTCCGGGATCCGGTCGCCCTTCAGCCGGTGCGGGATCTCGGCGATCGTACGGACGTTGGGGGTGATGTCCTCACCGGTGCGGCCGTCGCCGCGGGTCGCCGCGCGGGTCAGCACCCCCCGTTCATAGGTGAGGTTGACCGCGAGGCCGTCCACCTTGAGCTCGCACAGGAAGTGGTAGTCCGTGGTGCCGATGTCCTTGGCGACGCGCTCGGCCCAGACCGCCAGCCCCTCGTCGTCGAAGGCGTTGTCCAGGGAGAGCATCCGCTCGCGGTGCTCGACCGAAGTGAACTCCGTCCGGTACGGCCCCGCGACCTTCTGGGTCGGCGACTCGGGCGTACGCAGCTGCGGATACTCGTCCTCCAGTTCCTGCAGCGAGCGCATCAGCCGGTCGAACTCGGCGTCGCTGACGACCGGCTGGTCGTTCACGTAGTAGCGGAAGCGGTGCTCCTCGATCTGCTCGGCGAGGAGCGCATGCCGCCCCTGTACCTCCGCGGGCACTTCCGACTGCTGTACGCCGGTCATCGTCTCGTCCTCCCGTTACCCGATACCCGTTACTCAGGGTTGTCTGCGAGCGATCTCGCGGCCCGGGCGCAATGGGCGAGCGCGGCGCGCGCGTACGCGGGCGACGCGCCCGCGAGGCCGCACGACGGGGTGATCACCAACGACTCGGCGAGAGTCCCCGGATTCAGCCCCAGCCTGCGCCACAGCGTCCTGACACCCATGACGCTACCGCCCGGGTCCGACAATGCGCCCGAAGCCGGGTCAGTGCCGGGCACCACTCCGAGGAAGAGCTGGGTCCCGCCCTCGACCGCTTCCCCGATCGCCTCCTCCTCACGCTCGGTGAGCAAGGAGAAGTCGAACGAAATACCGTCGGCCCCGGCGCGACGGAGCAGCGCGAACGGCACGTCGGGCGCGCAGGTGTGGACGACCGTGGCACCGTCCCCGTTCGCCGCCAGCACATCGCGGAGCGTGCCCTCCACCACCTGCCGGTCCACGGCCCGGTAGGTGCGGTATCCGCTCGCCGTCCGGATCCGTCCGCGGAGCACACCGGTCAGGGACGGCTCGTCGAGCTGCAGGATCACCTGCGCGCCAGGCACCCTGCGCCGTACGTCGGCGAGGTGGTTCCGCAGCCCCTCCGACAGGGAGCCCGCCAGATCGCGGCAGGCGCCCGGGTCGCCGAGCGCTGCCTCGCCGCCGCGGCGCTCCAGCGCCGCGGCCAGCGTCCAGGGGCCGACGGCCTGGACCTTGAGCGGTCCCTCGTACCCCTGGGTGAACTCCTCCAGGGCGTCGAGGTCCTCGCCGAGCCAGGAGCGGGCCCGGCGGGTGTCGCGGCCCGGCCGGTCACTGATCCGCCAGCCGCTCGGCTCGACGTGGCCGTACATGTCGACGAGCAGCCCGATGGTCCGCCCGGTCATGTCCGCGCCGGGCCCGCGTGCGGGCAGCTCCGGCAGATACGGCAGCCCCTCGCCGTCCCCGAAGGACCCGGTGACGGTCTTCGCCGCCTCCCGCGCGTCTCCCCCGGGCATCGACCCGATCCCGGTGGCGTGGCACCCGCTGAACTTGCTTTTCTCGCTCACGCAGGAAGCCTACGGTCCGGGTCGCCGGGCCCGTCGCGGGGCGGGCCCGGCAGAGCGCTTGCCCGGCCCCTGCCCGGGGCCCGGTCCGACCGCGATCCTGGTCCCGGCCCGGGTCCCGGTCAGTGCCCCGGGCGGACTGTCAGGTCGTTGACCTCGGCGTCCCGCGGCAGATCGAGCGCCATCAACAGCGTGGTGGCCACGGACTCCGGGTCGATGAACCGGGAGGCGTCGTACTCCTTGCCCTCCTGCCGGTGGACCTTGGCCTGCATGGGGCTGGCGGTGCGCCCGGGGTAGACGGAGGTCACCCGTACCCCGTTCTCGTGCTCCTCGTGGCGCAGCGAGTCGGCGAGCGCCTTCAGGCCGTGCTTGCTCGCGGCGTACGCACCCCACTCCGCGTGCGCGCTGAGCCCGGCGCCCGAGTTCACGAAGACGACATGGCCCTGGGCGACCCGCAGCTGCGGCAGGAAGAGCCGGGTCAGCTCGGCGGGGGCGACCAGGTTGGCGTTGAGCTGGAAGTGCCATGCCTTGGGCGTGAGGTCGCCGACCCGGCCGAGCTCCACGACGCCCGCGATGTGCAGCAGCGAGTCGAGCCGCTCCGGCAGCGACTGCTGGGCGAACGCCCAGGAGAGCCGGTCCGGGTTACCGAGGTCGCCGACGAGCGTGCGGGCGCCGGGGTACAGCGCGGCGAGCTCCTTGGCGCGGCCCGCGTCCCGGGCCAGCAGCACGAGCTCGTCGCCCCGCTCCAGAAGACGGCGTGCGACAGCCGCGCCGATGCCGGAGCCGGAGCCGGTGATGAGATGAGTGGACATGGCCCCATGGTCGCATCCACCCACCTGCCTACTGCAGCCCGGACCACTCCTCGAGGTACGCCAGGGCCCCGACCGCGTCCTTCGCGAAGAACACCAGATCGGCGAGCGGAATCGGCAGGAAGCCCTCGTCCTCCATGCGCTGGAACTGCTGGCGCAGCCCGTCGTAGAAGCCCGCCGTGTTGAGCAGGACCACCGGCTTGTCGTGCTTGCCGTGCTTCTTCAGCTCCAGGATCTCCGTCGCCTCGTCGAGTGTCCCGGTGCCCCCCACCATGATCACGATCGCGTCGGCCTTCTCCAGGAGGAGTGCCTTGCGCTCGGCGAGATCGCGCGCGATCACCATCTCGTCGGCGTTGGTACGGGCCTTCGCGGCCAGGAAGTCGACCGACACCCCCACCAGCCGTCCGCCCGCTTCCTGCACCCCGTCGGCGACGACCTTCATCAGTCCGCTCTCCGACCCGCCCCAGACCAGTGTGTGTCCGCCCCGGCCGAGCAGTTCGGCGAATTCGCGGGCGGGCACGGTGTAGCGGTCGTCGAGGTCGGCTGCGGAGAGAAAAACACAAATGTTCATGCGGCAACCGTAGGGGCACCCGGGCGTGCGGGTGGAGAACCGGTCGGCAGCGGGGCGGAAAGGGGAAGAAATCGGCCCGTGACACGGCTGAACCAGACATGACTTCCACACGAGGACACATCATCACCGTCGAACCCGGTACCGAGCATGTACGTGTGGTGCGCGACGGACAGCTGCTCGCCGAGAGCCGGCGCCCGCTCGTCCTGCGCGAGACGGGCTGTCCGGCGCGCTACTACCTGCCGCCGGCCGACGTCCGTACGGAACTGCTGACGGCGTCGGACACCCACACCCACTGTCCGTTCAAGGGAGATGCCTCCTACTGGTCACTGCCGGACGCGGCCGATCTCGTCTGGGCCTATCCGGACCCGAAGCCCGAAGTCGCCGCAATCAAGGACCACTTCTGCTTCTACGACACCGAGATCGTCTCCGACTGACCGTCAGGCGCCGCTCTCACGTGCCTGGCCGACCGCTGCTTCGGTGCGCCGCACCGTCGTCGCGATCGTCGCCGAGCCGACCACCCGCGTCCCGTCGTACAGCACGACGGCCTGGCCGGGGGCCACGCCCCGTACCGCCTCGGTGAAGGTGACGTTCAGTGTGCCGTCCACGAGCTCGGCGGTCACCTCGGTCTCGCCGCCGTGGGCGCGGAGCTGCGCGGTGTAGGTGCCGGGGCCGGCCGGGGCGGTGCCGCACCAGCGGGGCTTGATGGCAGTCAGCGCGGTGACGTCGAGGGCCTCGACCGGGCCGACCGTCACCGTGTTGTTCACCGGGGAGATGTCGAGGACGTAGCGCGGCTTGCCGTCGGGGGCCGGATGACCGATGCGCAGGCCCTTGCGCTGGCCGATGGTGAAGCCGAAGGCGCCCTCGTGGGTGCCGAGCCTGTTGCCGGACTCGTCGAGGATGTCGCCCTCGGCCTTGCCGCCGAGGCGGTCGGCCAGGAAGCCCTGGGTGTCGCCGTCGGCGATGAAGCAGATGTCGTGACTGTCGGGCTTCTTCGCGACGGCCAGGCCGCGGGCCTCCGCCTCGGCGCGGATCTCTTCCTTGGTGGTGAGGGTGTCGCCGAGCGGGAACATGGCGTGGGCGAGCTGCTTCTCGTCCAGGACGCCGAGGACGTACGACTGGTCCTTGGCCATGTCCGAGGCACGGTGGAGCTCACGGCTGCCGTCCGCGTTCAGCACGACCGTGGCGTAGTGGCCGGTGCAGACGGCGTCGAAGCCCAGGGCGAGCGCCTTGTCGAGCAGCGCCGCGAACTTGATCTTCTCGTTGCAGCGCAGGCACGGGTTGGGGGTGCGGCCCGCCTCGTACTCGGCGATGAAGTCCTCGACCACGTCCTCGCGGAAGCGTTCCGCCAGGTCCCAGACGTAGAAGGGGATGCCGATGACATCCGCGGCGCGGCGGGCGTCGCGGGAGTCCTCGACGGTGCAACAACCACGCGCTCCGGTACGGAACGACTGCGGGTTCGCGGAGAGGGCGAGGTGCACACCGGTCACGTCGTGGCCCGCCTCGGCGGCGCGGGCCGCGGCGACGGCGGAGTCGACACCGCCCGACATGGCGGCGAGCACCCGGAGGGGGCGCGGGGAAGTCTGATTCATAGCTCCACCAGGGTACGGGTCGCCGGGAACCGAATGCTCGCGGATATGCGTTGTCGATCACATGGGGACCAAGGGGACGGCGGGCGCCAAGGGCTCCGCAGGGGCGAAGTCGGGGCACGGCATCAGCCGGCGCGGGCTGCTGATCGGCGCTGCCGTCACGGCCGTGGGCACGGCGGCGCTGGCGCGGACGAAGCTGGAGCATGCCTGGTGGCGGCTGCCCGGAGTCGACAAGCCCCGGAAGCCGGGTGAGCTGGACTACGCCGGGGCGGAGTGGATAGCGGCGTCCCCGGCGAACTGGCGGCGGGCGGACCGCCCCGCCGACTACGACATCGACCGGGTCGTCATCCATGTCACTCAGGGCAGCTACCGCGGCGCGGTCAAGGTCTTCCAGAGCCCGGACCACGGGGCGGCGGCACACTACGTGGTGCGCCGGGACGGCCATGTGGCGCAGATGATCCGTGAGCTGGATGTGGCGTTCCACGCCGGGAACAGGTCGTACAACGAGCGCAGTGTCGGCATCGAGCACGAGGGGTTCGTGGACCGCCCGCAGGACTTCACGGCGGCGATGTACGCGTCGTCGGCGCGGCTGACGGCCGCGATATGCGGGCGGTACGGGATTCCGGTGGACCGCAAGCACATCATCGGGCATGTGGAGGTGCCGGGCACGGACCACACCGATCCCGGTCCGCACTGGGACTGGGACCGGTATCTCAAGCTGGTACGGGCAGCGGCTGCCGACCAGGCGAAGGGCCCTGGGGGCCCGAGACCCCCTAGCTGAGCCCCGCCGTCCTGGCGCGCTCGACTGCCGGCCCGATCGCCCGTGCCACGTCCTCGACGTCCTGCTTGGTCGACGTGTGGCCGAGCGAGAACCGCAGCGTGCCGCGGGCCAGGTCCGGATCGGTGCCGGTGGCCAGCAGCACATGGCTGGGCTGGGCGATGCCTGCCGTGCAGGCGGAGCCGGTGGAGCATTCGATGCCCTGGGCGTCCAGCAGCAGCAGGAGGGAGTCGCCCTCGCAGCCGGGGAAGGTGAAGTGGGCGTTGGCCGGGAGCCGGCCGCCGGGGGCGGGGTCGCCGCCGAGGATGGCGTCGGGGACCGCGGCCAGCACGGCCGCGACCAGTTCGTCGCGGAGCCCGCCGATCTCGCGGGCGAACTCCTCGCGCCGTTCGGCGGCGAGCCGTCCGGCCACCGCGAAGGCGGCGACGGCGGGCACGTCGAGGGTCCCGGAGCGCACATGCCGCTCCTGGCCGCCGCCGTGCAGCACGGGTACGGGGGTGTGTTCGCGGCCGAGCAGCAGCGCGCCGATGCCGAACGGGCCGCCGATCTTGTGCGCGCTGACAGTCATCGCGGCCAGCCCCGAGCCGGCGAAGTCGACGTCCAGCTGGCCGAAGGCCTGGACCGCGTCGGCATGCATCGGCACGTCGAACTCGTTGGCCACGGCGGCCAGTTCACGTACCGGCATGATGGTGCCGATCTCGTTGTTGGCCCACATCACGGTGACCAGCGCGACATCGTCGGGGTTGCGCACGATCGCCTCGCGCAGTGCGTCCGGGTGGACGCGCCCGTACGTGTCGACGGGGAGGTATTCGACGGTCGCGCCCTCGTGTTCGGCGAGCCAGTCGACTGCGTCCAGCACCGCGTGGTGCTCGACGGGACCGGCGAGAACGCGGGTGCGCCGTGGGTCGGCGTCGCGGCGGGCCCAGTAGAGGCCCTTCACGGCGAGGTTGTCGGCCTCGGTGCCTCCGGAGGTGAAGACCACCTCGCTGGGGCGTGCGCCGAGAGCGTCGGCGAGGGTCTCTCTCGACTCCTCGACGGTACGGCGGGCCCGGCGCCCGGCGGCGTGCAGTGAGGACGCGTTGCCGGTGACGGCGAGCTGGGCGGTCATCGCCGCGATCGCTTCCGGAAGCATCGGCGTGGTCGAGGCGTGGTCGAGGTATGCCATGGTGGGCTCGATTCTACGAGCCCGCGGCGGGGCGCATGCCGGGCGCATCGCGGTCCGGTACCCGTGCACGATGGGCGGGTGCTGAGCCGCCTGTCCGGATCCGGTCGGGAGCCGCGCCGGGGCGCACCGTCGGTCAGCTGCGCGGGGCGCGGGCCAGCTGGCGGGACTGAGCGACCAGCCGGTCGGCGCTGTCCCAGACGTCCGCGTCCTCCTCCAGGAAGCCGCCCGCGAGGTTGCGGGTGGTGATGGAGACACGCAGCGGGCCGGGGGCCGGGCGGCAGCGGATGTGGGTGGTGAGCTCGATGGTCGGCGTCCAGCCCTTGAGCCCCAGCTCGAACGAGGTCGGCGGCAGCGCGTCGACGGTGAGCAGCAGGGAGTACGGGTCGGCGTCGCGGCCGTCCGCAAGGCCGAACCAGCCGCGCATCTCGCCCTTGCCGGACGGGGCGCCGACGGCCCAGCCCACGGTCGACGGGTCGAGCTTGATGCTGAGCCGCTCGGTGATCGCGGAGCTTCCGGGGATGGGCGCCGGGCCGTCGCCCGGGCCGAAGCACTGCTCGATCGGCGCCATGGCCGGCGGCTTCGCCGACGTACGGATGTCGCCGGAGAGGGAGCCCAGGTCGCCGTAGGTGCCGAGGACCCGGATGCGCTCGACCTCGGTGCCGTCCTCCGCGTACTGGAAGAGGGACGCCTGGCCGGTGGAGAGGGTCCGGCCGGTGCGGACAACCTGTGTACGGATCACCGCAGGGCCGGGGACGGACGCGGTGAGGTAGTGCGCGGAGACCGAGAAGGGATCGGAGTGGGGCAGGGCCTCGCCGAGCGCGCGGCCGAGCATGGCCAGGAGATACCCGCCGTTGACGGCATGGATGATCGTCCAGCCCGCGGAGAGCTCGGCGTCGTAGACGCCTTCTTCGCGAAGGGTGACGGCGGTGTCCCTGTCGAACTCGCTGTCACCGATGAGTGCCTGAGCTGCCTGTGCCATGAGATGCACCGTACACCGAGTGCATTACTGAGCGGTAGCTTTTTTTGAGGCGCCGATGTGTCGGCGTATCGCCGGCACGGGGTGTCAGGTCAGGTGACCGCGGAGCTCTCCTCCGCCGTGGCCGAGGAACGGTTATAGGCGCGGGGCGCCCGCCAGTGGAAGCGCATCGCCAGCAGCCGCAGAACGAAAGCGGTGACCGCGGCGGTGCCGCTGGTGAAGGCGTTCAGCGCGTCGAAGCGGATGCACAGCACGATCATGGTGGCGCCGACGATCGCGGGCACGGCGTACAGATCGCGGTCCCAGCGCAGCAGCGACGGCGTCTCGTTGGCGAGCACGTCACGCAGCACACCGCCGCCGACCGCGGTGGCCAGGCCCAGGGCAGCCGATGCGGTAAGACCGAGGCCGTAGTCGTACGCCTTGACGGTGCCGGCGACACAGAACAACCCGAGGCCCGCCGCGTCGAAGACGTTGACGGCGACCTGGATCCGCTCGACGTGCGGATGCAGGAAGAAGACCAGGCCGGCGGCGAGCAGTGGGGTGAGGAAGTAGCCGAGATCGGTGAAGGCGGCGGGCGGGACCGCTCCGATGATCACGTCACGGAACAGCCCCCCGCCCAGCGCTGTCACCTCGGCGAGTACCGCGATGCCGAAGACATCGAAGTTCTTGCGTACGGCGAGCAGTGCGCCGGAGATCGCGAAGACAAAGATTCCGACGATGTCGAGCGCATGCTGGACGGAGGGCGTGAACAGTTCGTTGAGCACCGGGCAATTGTGCCGGTTCTACTTCTTCGGGGTGCCCCCCGCGTCCCCGGAGTCCGCCGAATCCGTCGCGGCCTCGGCGCCCTGGGAGACCTCGGTGATCTTGCCCGGGGCCTGCGGTGCGGCCGGCTCCGGCTCCTTCTTCAGCGCCACGATCTCCACCGCGTCCCGCGCCGATTCCAGCACGGTGTCGCCAGGCAGCTGGTCCGGCGCGTTCTCCGGGTGGTGGCAGGCCACCTGGTGACCGGTCTTCAGGGTCAGCAGCGGAGGGTCCTGCGTCTTGCAGATCTCCGTCGCCTTCCAGCACCGGGTGTGGAAGCGGCAGCCACTCGGCGGTGAGATCGGCGACGGGACGTCGCCCTGGAGCAGGATGCGCTCGCTCTTCGCGCCGCGCCGCCGCGGGTCCGGGACCGGCACCGCCGACAGCAGTGCCTTGGTGTACGGGTGCATCGGCGACGCGTACAGCGAGTTGCGGTCCGCCAGTTCGACGATCTTGCCGAGGTACATCACCGCGATCCGGTCCGAGACATGCCGGATGACCGACAGGTCGTGCGCGATGATCACGTAGGTGAGGCCGAGCTCCTTCTGGAGGTCGTCCATCAGGTTGACCACCTGGGCCTGGACCGAGACGTCCAGCGCGGAGACCGGCTCGTCCGCGACGACCAGCTTCGGCTTGAGCGCGAGCGCACGCGCGATGCCGATGCGCTGGCGCTGGCCGCCGGAGAACTCGTGCGGGTAGCGGTTGTAGTGCTCGGGGCTGAGGCCGACCAGCCCCAGCAGCCGCTGGACCTCCTTCTTCACTCCGCCCTCGGGCGTCACGCCCTGGAGATTGAAGGGGGCGGAGACGATCGAGCCGACCGTGTGCCGTGGGTTCAGCGAGCCGTACGGGTCCTGGAAGATCATCTGCACATCGCGCCGCAGCGGGCGCATGCCCGAGACACCGAGGTGCGTGATGTCCTTGCCCTCGAACTCGATCCTGCCGCCGGTCGGCTCGAGCAGCCGGGTGATCAGCCGGCCCATGGTCGACTTGCCGCAGCCGGACTCGCCGACGACGCCGAGGGTCTCCCCGGGCAGTACCTCGAAGTCGATGCCGTCGACGGCCTTGACGGCGCCGGTCTGCCGCTGCAGCAGCCCCTGCTTGATGGGGAAGTGCTTGACCAGGCCGGTGACCTTGAGCAGCGGTTCGGGCGAAGAGGTGGCCTGCTTCGGGATCGTCCCATCTTTATCAGGCACAGTGGGATCCTTTGTCTCACTCACAGCTTCGGCGCAATCTCTTCGGTCCAGATCCGGGTCCGCTCCTCCGGCGACATGTGGCAGGCCGAGTAGTGGCGGCCGGGTCCGTCCCCGCTCAGCAGCTTCAGTTCCGGACGCTGCGTGCGGGTGATGTTGCTCTTGGGCACATCCGCGTACGAGCAGCGCGGGTGGAAGGCACAGCCGCTGGGGACGTTGATGAGGCTGGGCGGGGAGCCCTTGACCGGGATCAGGCGGTCGGTCTGCTCACGGTCGATGCGGGGCATGGAGCCCAGCAGACCCCAGGTGTACGGGTGCTGGGGCTCGTAGAAGACCTGTTCGGCGGGACCGCGCTCGATGCAGCGGCCGCCGTACATCACCAGGATGTCGTCGGCCAGCTCGGCGACCACACCCAGGTCGTGGGTGATGATGATGACCGCGGAGCCGAACTCCTTCTGCAGATCCCGGATCAGGTCGAGGATCTGCGCCTGGACGGTCACGTCCAGTGCGGTCGTCGGCTCGTCCGCGATGAGCAGCTCGGGGTTGTTGACCAGCGCCATCGCGATCATCGCGCGCTGGCGCATACCGCCGGAGAACTCGTGCGGGTAGTTGTCGGCGCGCTTGCCCGGCTCGGGGATGCCGACCCGGTCGAGGAGCTCGACCGCGCGCTTGCGGGCGGTCTTCTTGTCCACGTCGTTGTGGACCCGGTATGCCTCCACGATCTGGTGGCCGACCGTGTAGTACGGATGCATCGCGGACAGCGGATCCTGGAAGATCATCGCCATGTCGCGGCCGCGCAGCTTGCGCACGGCGTCCGGGTCGGCGGACAGCAGCTCCTGGCCGTTCAGCCAGATCTCGCCGGATATCCGCGCCTTCTGCCGGCCGTACTGACCGACCGTGTGCAGACCCATGATGCCCAGCGAGGTGACCGACTTGCCGGAACCGGACTCGCCCACGATACCGAGGGTCTTGCCCTTCTCCAGCTGGAAGGTCAGGCCGTCGACGGACTTGACCAGACCGTCGTCCGTCGGAAAGTGGATCTTCAGGTCGCGTACGTCGAGGAAGACGTCCGAGTCCGAAGCGCCGGAGACGACGGGTTCGTTGACCGCCCCGGTCTTCTTGATGTCCGTCATGCCAGCCTCACTCGGGGGTCGATCACGGCGTACAGGAGGTCAACGACGAGGTTGGCGAGCACGACAGCGGCCGCGGTGATGAGGGTGACGGAGAGGATCTCCGGGAGGTCGCGGGTGCTGATGGCCTGGAAGGCAAGGTTGCCGAGGCCGGGCAGGTTGAACGCGGTCTCGGTGAGGACGGCGCCGCCCACAAGGGCACCGAGGTCCATGCCGAAGATGGTGAGGATCGGCGTCATGGTGGAGCGCATGGCGTGCTTGCTGAGCACGACCGGCTCCGTCAGGCCCTTGGCCCGGGCGGTACGGATGTAGTCCTCGCCCAGGACCTCCAGCATGGTGGCGCGGGTGAGCCGCGCGTACATCGCCGCGTAGAGGAAGGCCAGGGTGACCCAGGGCAGCACCAGCCCGGAGAACCAGGCGCCGAAGCTGTCCGAGATGGGGACGTACTCCCCGTGGACCCAGCCGAGCTGGGTACGGAACACCAATAGCGCCAGCATGGCGGTGAAGTAGATCGGGAGGGACACACCCGCGAGCGCGGTCATCATCGCGGCGCGGTCGACGACCGTACCCCGCCTCAGAGCCGAGACCACACCGGTGCTCACACCCATGATCAGCCAGAGCGCGGCGGCACCGATGACCATGGAGATCGTCACGGGCAGCCGGTCGAGCAGGATCGGCCAGATCTCCTGCTCGTTGCGGAAGGAGTAGCCGAAGCAAGGCGCGCCGCAGTGAATGGTGTCGCCACCGCCCACATAGTCGCGGCCGACGAAGATGCCCGAGACGAAGTGCCAGAACTGCACCAGGATCGGGTCACCCAGGCCCAGCTTCTGCCGGATGCCCTCGATCGAGGCCGGGTCCGCCTGCTTGCCGACGAACATCGCGGCAGGGTCACTGCCGGTCAGCTTGGGGATGAGGAAGAAGATGCCGAACGTCACCAGAGTGACGACGAGCAGCATCACGACGACGGCGGTCAGCCGCCTGATGAGATATGCAAGCATGCAGTCGGCCCGGCGGTGGCCGGGGAACCCCGGAAGGTTCCCCGGCCAGCGCGCACGGCCATCACCTGCCCTTCGAGCCTAGCGGCGGGTGCGCCGGTGTAGCTGACAGACGGTCACTTGACGACGCCGAGGGCGGCGTAGTCGTAGCGGCCGTTGTAGGCGTCGGCCGTGTACACGTTCGTCAGACGCGAGCCGCGCCAGACGATGTTCTTCTCGTGGGTGAAGGGCAGGTAGACCGCGGCCTCCGTGACCTTCGTGTTGATCTGCTTGTAGAGCTCGCCGGCCTTGACCGGGTCGGTCTCCAGCAGCGCCTGGTCGAACAGAGCGTTGATGGCCTTGTCGTTCAGCTGCGAGAAGTTGTTGTTACCGCTCTGCAGGATGAAGCGGCCGTCGACCAGGGGCTGCAGGAAGCCCTGACCGGACGGGAAGTCGGCACCCCAGCCCATGATGATGATGCCGTAGCCCTTGTCCTTGACGACCTTGGGCGAGCCGATGATGCCGGAGGTCTGCGCACCGTCGTACTGGTCGATCTGCGCGGTGATGCCGACCTTGGCGAGCGACTGCTGGAGCGACTCGGCCGTGGCGATCTCGATCGGCTTGTTGTTGCGGACCGCGATGGTGGTCTTGAAGCCGTTCGGCTGGCCGCACTTCTTCAGCGCTTCCTTGGCCTTGACCTCGTCCGGCTTGCCGGAGAGCTTGCCGTACGGGTCGGCCTTCGGGTCGGAGCCCTTGATGGCCGGCGGCAGCATGTTGGTGGCGATGTCACCACCGGCCTGCGGGCCGCCACGGGCGGTCTGCAGGGACTTGGAGTCGGCCGCGTAGATGAGGGCCTTGCGGCACTCGATGTTGTCGAGCGGCTTGACCGTCTGCGGGAACACCGCGTAGCGGATGAAGCCGGTCTGCGGGTTGTCCGCGTTCTCCTTGTGCTGCTGGAGCACCTTGGCGCGGGCGGCCTGGCCGATACCGGTGGCGTTGATGTCGAGGTCGTACTCGCCCTCGATCAGCCGGTTGTCCATGTCGTCGGAGTTGGTGGTCAGCTTGACCGTGATCTTGTCCGGCAGGGCCTTGCGGATGGTGTCCGTCGCCGCGTCCCAGTTCTCGTTGCGGACGAGGGTGATGGACTTGTTCGGCGTGTACTCCTGCCACTTGTACGGGCCCATGGAGGCGGGCTTCAGACCGTACTTGGCCTTGGTGTCCAGGTCCGCGCGGACCGGAGTGGCCGAGGGCATGGCCAGCATCTGCAGGAAGTCACCGTTGGCCTTCGGCAGCTTGAAGATGATGGTCTGGTCGTCGGGCGTCTCGATGGCCTTCAGACCGAGCTTGTCCGCGGACTTGTCCTTGTAGGGACCCTTGTACTCACCCTTGGGGTCGAGCACCTGCTGGAGGTAGATCGGGCCGCCGGAGATGACGTCCTGGGCCCAGATGCGCTCGATGCCGTACTTCAGGTCCTTGGAGGTGACGGGCTTGCCGTCCTCCCACTTCAGACCCGGCTTCAGCTTGAAGGTGTAGGTCTTGCCGTCGGGCGAGACCTGACCGGCGTCGGTGGCCATGTCCGGCACCAGCTCGGTGCTGGCGGCACCCGGCTCGCCCTTGAAGCTGATCAGCTGACGGGTGTAGTACCGGGCGAAGTTCCACATGAAGCCGTAGTAACCGCGCTGCGGGTCCCACGAGTCGGCGTCCTGGGTGCCGATGAACTTCAGCTCGCCACCCTTCTTGTTGGACGCGTTGGCGACCTTGTTGACCGCGGCGTTGAAGCCCGCGGCCGCGGGCTTACCCCCGCCGCCGTTGTCGTCCTTGCCTCCGCCACCGCAGGCCGCAGTGCCGAGCAGAGCCGCGACGACGAGGGCCGAGCCCGCGACGAGCCTGCGCCTCGATGAACTGATGGGTGTCACGATCTCGCAACCTCCGTGATAGTGGCGGTCCTTGACGAGGAGCCGCCGGCTTTCGATGGTTTCCTGGCTGATCGGCAGGGGAGGGGTCTTGCAGGTCTTACGGGCGGCCCAAGGCCGGATCAGCGGGCCCCCTTCGGATCGAGCGCGTCCCGCACGCCGTCGCCGAAGAGGTTGAAGGCAAGCACGGTGATGAAGATGGCCAGACCCGGGATCACCATGAACATGGGGTCGGACTCATATGTGTTGACGGCCTTCGAGAGCATCTGGCCCCACGAGGCGGTGGGCGGCTTCACCCCGGCACCGAGGAAGCTGAGCGCGGCCTCCGTGAGGATGTTCGTCGGGATCATCAGGGTGGCGTACACGGTGATCGGCGCGACCAGGTTGGGCAGCAGCTCGCGCCACAGGATGTAGAAGCGTCCGGCGCCCAGGCTGCGGGCCGCCTCCACGTACTCGCGCTCCCTGAGCGAGAGGGCCTGGCCGCGGACGATTCGGCCGACGTACGGCCAGCCGAAGAAGCCGATCACCAGGACCAGCGCTCCGATGCGGACGTTCGAACCCTCCAGGCCGAAGAGCTCGTTGGGGAGCACGGAGACCAGGGCGATGGTGAAGAGCAGCTGCGGGAAGGCGAGCATCACGTCCATGACCCGGCTGATCGCCGCGTCGACCCAGCCGCCGAAGTAGCCCGCCACGATGCCGATGACCGTGCCGAGGGCGACGGCGACCATGGCTGAGAGGAAGGCCACGAGCAGCGAGATGCGTGCGCCGTAGACGATGCGGCTGAACACGTCACGACCGTTGACGGGCTCGACTCCCAGCAGGAAGTCGGAGCTGATGCCGCCCCAGGAGCCGTTCGGGGTGCCGAAGAGCGCGTCGATCTTGTCCTCGTGGAACTCGTTCGGCGGATGCCCGAAAGCGCTCACGATCACCGGCGCGAGGAGCGCGACGGCAATGAGGAAGAGCACCACGAATCCACCGGTCAGCGCGAGCTTGTCACGCTTGAGCCGGGTCCAGGCGATCTTCCACGGGGACCGGCCCTCGATTGCCTTCTCGGGGACATCCGCGGCGACATCAACGGCCGTGGTCTCAGCGGCTGTCGTGTCATGCAGTGGTGCCGTCATCGTTGTGGGGACCCCTCTCGGCTCGACCGACTGTGGCCGGCCCGCGCCCGCCGCTGTAGCGGCTAGTTCACATCACAGGTGCAAGTCGCACGTTTTGTGCGGGTGGTACGGAAGATGCAGGTGGTGCGAGTGGAGCAGTTGAACTGGTCCAACCAGAAGCCGCAGGTCGCACAGGGCGCCGAACGCTTCTTGTTCCGGGGAGTCTTCAACGCGTCGCGGATCACCCGCCAGCCCTGGCGGGGAATGGATGCGCAACCGTGATGTGACCAGCTAGCTTCCGGTATCCGGACGCCGTGATCGTCCCAGCGAACCAAGTCGGCACTCTTCACCCAGATCGGGCAGGTACCCCAACGGGGCTGATTCCGGCACCAATTGGCAGGTGTCCGGGTCGGTCAGCCGTGGGCCGGGGGGTAGCCGTAACCAACGGCGGGAGCGGGCGCGACGTGCGCCTCACGGTCGTAGAACGGGCGGGCATTGGCGCGGAGCCACATCGCGACCGGGTCGTACTCGTCGGACATCGCGACGGTGGAAACGGGCAGCCCGTCCGGGACCGCGCCGATCGACTGCTGCATCATCGCGCGCACCGCGTCGACGGACGTCTGGCTCGTGTCGTAGAGATCGAGACCGATGGCGAGATACGGCACCCCGAGCGCGGGCTGCACCCAGGCCCGGCGCAGGGAGCGGATCGCGGGGGTGTGATGGGCGTTCTGCGAGAGCAGGGCGTAGAACTGCGGGATCTCGATGGCCGGCTCGGTGAGCCGGAGCGGTCCCGCGGGCATCCGGTCGAGGCCGGTGGCGATACGGCGCAGATCCAGCCACGGGATGCCGACGCCGCCACCGGGGGCGTGCGGGTTGAGCCAGATGCCCCAGCGGTCCGGGAAGAGAGCGCGGGCGATGTCGAGTCCGGTGACTACTTCATGGGCCCGGTTCCAGCCGCTGGCCGAAAGTTCCTGGGGAGAGGTCACACAGGGCGCGTAGCCCAGCCCGTCGACCTCCATGTTCCCGTACTGGGCGTCGGGCGAGCCCGCCCGGCCGTGCCAGAGCAGCATCCAGATCCGGTCGCCGGCGAGCGCCCGGAGCAGTGCCTCGTACGCGTCGTAGCGCCCGGGCGTCACTTGGCGCAGCATGTGCTCGACCTGCCCGGCCGCCGCGGTGCCTGACGCACTCACCCTGGGTCCCGCCCCTCTTCGATCCACTGTGTCGGCCTGCCGCGCCCAGGGCACACGGGTGCGGCTCGGTGGCCGAGGCACTAGCCATCAAACCAGCTTATGCGGCGCCCCTGACACCGACTTGACGCCACAGGTCGACGGTGTCACGCCCGCAATCCCCGGAGTCGGGAACTCCGCGCGCCAGGACCCCTCCCGGCAAGCTCTGCCCCGTCGCACCGCCCGGCACGCCCGCTCGCCGCCTTGACCAAAAGCCCTGGCAGCGCCTTCCCCAGGCTCTCAGCTTCGTTCGAGCAGGGGAGACCCCATCCAGGACGTCCGGACGACGCTCCTGATGGGGCAGACAGTGCCCCTCCTAGCAACCCTCGCGCTGGTAGAACGGCCGGATCCTGGCCCGCATCCAGTCGGCGACCGGGTCCTGCGCCACATCGAGCAGGACCAGATTGACCGGCCAGGGCACCTCGACACGGCCCAGTGCACGGCCCAGAGCGTCCATCGGGGCGTTGCGCCCCGCGCCGTCCCAGGTGGAGAACTCGACGCCTATGAAGAGAACGGGATCGCCGCCCTCGATGCTGGCCAGCGTCCGGCGGGCGGTGCGCAGCACGCCGCTCTCCTCGAATTCCCCGGCCGCGGCCGCGAGGAAGTCGACGGGCTCCTCCTGCCAGTCCGGCTCGTACAGCCGGACCCGGCCGCCGGTGGCCGGCCCGTCCAGCGAGGTGCGTCCGGTGCGGCAGAGCTCGGCGACGGCGGGCGGCGGCAGCGGCATGCCGACGGCGCCGCCCGGGTTGACCGCGATGCCGAGCTGCGGGGGCAGCCCGCGGGCGAATTCGACGGTGGGCGCCACGGTGAAGGACATTTGGGTGCCGACGCACTGCAGGAACTGATGTTCGGAGCTGAAGACGGGGACGTACGGAGCGCCCTCGATCTCCACCGTCGGCAGGTCGAGCGACGGGGCATCGGGGCCCCCGCCGTTGGGAAGCGGCACCCAGACGTGACTGCGGCCGAGCACTTCGACGAGCCGGCCACCCGCCTCCGGGCTGCCGAGCGAGGCAACCAGCACCTCTTCGAGCTCATTGGCCGGCCATCCGCTCTGCGGATGGTTCTGGACCGGTGCCGGAATGTCCACTGCGCTGCTTCCCCTTCTCACCCATGCCTTGCCGCAGAACAGTAACTCCGGCGTGCCCCTCCGCGCTGACGGACGACCGGGCACCAAAAGGCTGTCCCGTCCCTCAGGCGTCGGCGAACGTGATCCGCGCCAGCATCCCGGCCGCCTCCCGGTCCAGCAGCACCGCCGAGGCGCAGCCGAGCGGCAGGGTGCCCGCCTCGGTGTCCCGCAGCAGCCGGCCGATGGCCCTGCGGTGCCGGGCGAATGCGTATCCGGATACCCCGCGCCCACGCTCGCGCTGGCCCGCCCTGGCCTCCTGGGGGGTGACGTCGAGCAGCACGAGATGCAGCGTGCGTCCGCGGCGCCGTGCGTGCCGGGCCAGCCAGCCCCGTACCCATGTCTGGGTTCCGCAGTCGTGAACGACGACGGACTCACCGGAGCACAGCGCCCGCCACAGCCCCCAGTAGTGGGCGACGCGGACCAGCGGGCGGTAGAGGGCGTACGGGAGTAAGCGGGGCACCCGCTGCGCCCAGCGGTCCCGGGTGTCCTGGGAGTCGATGGCCCGTACGGCCACCGCCCGCCGGATCAGTGTCGACTTGCCGCCACCGGGCAGCCCGGAGACCACCACCACATCCCCTGTCGCGAAATGGAGCCCGCGCGGGCTACGCCCGGCGCGCTCGCGCAGGTCCCGCACGACGGGCGCGTGTGTGCCCAGCAATTCCCGGGCGGGTGCGCCCGGCTGCGCGGGCATCGCGCCGTGCGCGACCCCCGCGGTCGTCGCGTACCGCTGCAACGTCATCGCCCTCCCCCTGTCGGGTCGCCCACGCCTGCCCAAGAAGTGTAAAGAAAAGGTAATGCGAGACAACCGTCCCACTACTCGTTCCGCGCATGGGGTACCGACGCCCCACTTTTCCGCAATGCGTGCGATGATGACCCGGCCAACTGCATAAAGGCCGCTTGAATCCGCGCGGGAGAGCTCCGGCCACAGTGTGTGCCGGGCGCCGAAGGAGCAAGATCCTCCCTTGAATCTCTCAGGCCCCGTACCGCGTGGATGAGGCAGATCTGAAAAGCGAGTCGCCCCGCGGCTCCACCCAAGGTGCAAGCCGAACCCCCCGGGGGTCTCTCGGCGAACCTCTCAGGTTCCGATGACAGATGGGGAGGGGATCGTCCTCGTCGTCATGCCCTGGGAGCCACACCTATGAGCAACGCCCCCCGTCTCACCGCCCTCGACGCCCTGCATCGCTCGCTGGGCGCGACCATGACCGACTTCGCCGGCTGGGACATGCCGCTGCGCTACGCCAGTGAGCGCGACGAGCACAACGCGGTGCGCACGCAGGCGGGTCTCTTCGACCTGTCACACATGGGTGAGATCACCGTCACCGGCCCGCAGGCCGCGGCGTTCCTGAACTTCGCACTGGTCGGCAACATCGGCACCGTGGCCGTCGGCCGCGCCCGCTACACGATGATCTGCGCCGAGGACGGCGGCATCCTGGACGACCTGATCGTCTACCGGCTGGGCGAGACCGAGTACATGGTCGTCGCCAACGCCGGGAACGCCCAGATCGTGCTGGACGCGCTGACCGCCCGCGCCGACGGGTTCGACGCCGAGGTGCGCGACGACCGCGACGCGTACGCGCTGCTCGCCGTCCAGGGCCCCGAGTCCCCCGCCATCCTGGCCTCGGTCACCGACGCCGACCTGGATGGTCTGAAGTACTACGCGGGTCTGCCCGGCACCGTCGCCGGTGTGCCCGCGCTGATCGCCCGTACCGGTTACACCGGCGAGGACGGCTTCGAGCTGTTCGTCGCCCCCGAGCACGCAGAGCAGCTCTGGCAGGCCCTCACGGCGGCGGGCGCCTCCCGTGGCCTGATCCCGTGCGGCCTGTCCTGCCGCGACACGCTGCGCCTGGAGGCGGGCATGCCGCTGTACGGGCACGAGCTGACCACCGAGCTGACCCCGTTCGACGCCGGTCTCGGCCGGGTCGTGAAGTTCGAGAAGGAGGGCGACTTCGTCGGCCGCAAGGCCCTGGAGGCCGCCGCCGAGCGCGCCGAGACCGCCCCGCCGCGCAAGCTCGTCGGCCTGATCGCCGAGGGCCGCCGGGTGCCGCGCGCCGGCTACCCCGTTGTCGCCGAGGGCCAGGTCATCGGCGAGGTCACCTCCGGCGCCCCGTCGCCGACGCTCGGCAAGCCGATCGCCATCGCGTACGTGGACGCCGCGCACGCCGCGCCCGGGACCACGGGCGTCGGAGTGGACATCCGTGGCAGCCACGAACCGTACGAGGTCGTCGCCCTGCCGTTCTACAAGCGCCAGAAGTGACGCAGTCGCGTCTCACACCGTAAGACCACCGTTCATCAGCACTCCCCCGCGTACAGGAGAATTCAGGTCATGAGCAACCCCCAGCAGCTGCGTTACAGCAAGGAGCACGAGTGGCTGTCGGCCCTCGAGGACGGTGTGGCCACGGTCGGCATCACCGAGTTCGCGGCCAACGCGCTCGGTGACGTCGTCTACGCCCAGCTCCCGGAAGTCGGCGACACGGTGACCGCGGGCGAGACCTGCGGCGAGCTCGAGTCGACCAAGTCCGTCAGCGACCTGTACTCGCCGGTGACCGGCGAGGTCACCGCCTCCAACCAGGACGTCGTGGACGACCCGTCACTGGTGAACTCCGCTCCCTTCGAGGGCGGCTGGCTGTTCAAGGTACGCGTCGCGGAGGAGCCGAAGGACCTGCTCTCCGCCGACGAGTACACCGAGTTCTCCGGCAACTAAAGACTCCAAGGGACCACCTGATGTCGCTTCTCAACTCCTCCCTCCACGAGCTGGACCCGGACGTCGCCGCCGCCGTCGACGCCGAGCTCCACCGTCAGCAGTCCACCCTCGAAATGATCGCCTCGGAGAACTTCGCTCCGGTCGCGGTCATGGAGGCCCAGGGCTCCGTCCTCACCAACAAGTACGCCGAGGGCTACCCGGGCCGCCGCTACTACGGCGGCTGCGAGCACGTCGACGTGGTCGAGCAGATCGCCATCGACCGGATCAAGGCGCTGTTCGGCGCCGAGGCCGCCAACGTCCAGCCCCACTCGGGTGCGCAGGCCAACGCCGCCGCGATGTTCGCGCTGCTGAAGCCTGGCGACACGATCATGGGTCTGAACCTGGCCCATGGCGGTCACCTGACCCACGGCATGAAGATCAACTTCTCCGGCAAGCTCTACCACGTGGTCCCCTACCACGTCGACGAGACCGGCGTCGTGGACATGGCCGAGGTCGAGCGCCTGGCCAAGGAGTCCAAGCCGAAGCTCATCGTCGCCGGCTGGTCCGCCTACCCCCGTCAGCTGGACTTCGCCGCCTTCCGCCGCATCGCGGACGAGGTCGGCGCGTACCTGATGGTCGACATGGCGCACTTCGCGGGCCTGGTGGCCGCGGGTCTGCACCCGAACCCGGTGCCGCACGCCCACGTCGTCACGACGACCACGCACAAGACCCTCGGCGGTCCGCGCGGTGGCGTCATCCTGTCGACGCAGGAGCTCGCCAAGAAGATCAACTCTGCTGTCTTCCCCGGTCAGCAGGGTGGTCCGCTGGAGCACGTGATCGCGGCCAAGGCGGTCTCGTTCAAGGTCGCGGCGACCGAGGAGTTCAAGGAGCGCCAGCAGCGCACCCTGGACGGCGCCCGCATCCTCGCCGAGCGTCTGGTGCAGCCGGACGTCACCGAGGTCGGCGTCTCCGTCCTCTCCGGCGGTACGGACGTGCACCTGGTCCTCGTCGACCTGCGCAACTCGGAGCTGGACGGCCAGCAGGCCGAGGACCGGCTCCACGAGCTCGGCATCACGGTCAACCGGAACGCCATCCCGAACGACCCGCGGCCGCCGATGGTCACCTCGGGTCTGCGGATCGGCACGCCGGCCCTGGCCACCCGTGGCTTCCAGGCCGAGGACTTCACCGAGGTCGCCGAGATCATCGCGTCGGCACTCAAGCCGTCGTACGACGCCGACGACCTCAAGGCCCGCGTGATCGCGCTGGCCGAGAAGTTCCCGCTGTACCCCGGTCTGAAGTAGTCCGGGTCACTTTTCGTACGTTTGGGGCGGGGCACCACGCACACTGGACAGTGAGCGCGGTGCCCCAGCCCTTGTCCCGCCGCTCTTCGGACCGACCGGTCCGTACCGCACCACCCGGCAGACAACGGCGTCTACCAATTTTTTAGGAGTCACACCGTGGCCATCTCGGTCTTCGACCTGTTCTCGATCGGCATCGGCCCGTCCAGCTCCCATACGGTCGGCCCGATGCGCGCGGCCCGTATGTTCGCGCGCCGCCTGAAGAACGAGGGCCTGCTCGCCCACACCGTTTCCATACGCGCCGAGCTGTTCGGCTCGCTCGGCGCCACCGGGCACGGCCACGGCACGCCCAAGGCCGTCCTGCTCGGCCTGGAGGGCGAGTCCCCCCGTACCGTCGACGTGGAGTCCGCCGACGACCGGGTGGACGCGATCCGCTCCTCGGGCCGGCTCAACGTGCTGGGCATGCACGAGATCGACTTCGACGCCGACGAGCAGCTGGTCCTGCACCGCCGCAAGGCGCTCCCGTACCACGCCAACGGCATGACGATCTTCGCGTTCGACCGCGACGGCGCCCCGCTGCTGGAGAAGACCTACTACTCCGTCGGCGGCGGCTTCGTCGTCGACGAGGACGCGGTGGGCGAGGACCGGATCGTCCTCGACGACACCGTCCTGAAGCACCCCTTCCGCACCGGCGACGAACTGCTGCGGCTCTCCCGCGACACCGGCCTGTCGATCTCCTCCCTCATGCTGGAGAACGAGCGGGCCTGGCGGACGGAGGAGGAGATCCGCTCCGGTCTGCTGGACATCTGGCGGGTCATGCAGGCATGCGTATCGCGCGGCATGGCCCGCGAGGGCATCCTCCCCGGTGGTCTGAAGGTCCGCCGCCGCGCCGCGAACACCGCACGCCAGCTGCGCGCCGAGGGCGACCCGCAGGCCCTCGCGATGGAGTGGATCACCCTCTACGCGATGGCGGTCAACGAGGAGAACGCCGCGGGTGGCCGCGTCGTCACCGCCCCCACCAACGGCGCAGCCGGCATCATCCCGGCCGTGCTGCACTACTACATGAACTTCGCCGCAGGCGGCGCCACCGAGGCCGAGAAGGAGGACAGCGTCGTCCGCTTCCTCCTCGCGGCCGGTGCCATCGGCATGCTGTTCAAGGAGAACGCCTCGATCTCCGGCGCCGAGGTCGGCTGCCAGGGCGAGGTGGGCTCCGCCTGCTCGATGGCCGCGGGAGCGCTCGCCGAGGTCCTCGGCGGCTCCGCCGAACAGGTCGAGAACGCCGCCGAGATCGGCATGGAGCACAACCTCGGCCTGACCTGCGACCCGGTCGGCGGTCTCGTCCAGATCCCCTGCATCGAGCGCAACGGCATGGCGGCGGTCAAGGCGGTCACGGCGGCGAAGATGGCGCTGCGCGGCGACGGCACCCACAAGGTCTCTCTCGACAAGGTCATCAAGACCATGAAGGAGACGGGCGCGGACATGAGCGTGAAGTACAAGGAGACCGCGCGCGGCGGGCTCGCGGTGAACATCATCGAGTGCTAGGCACATAGGCCCTGACCAGCGCGTTCGCAACTTGCAGCGCTGTCAGGGCCTTCCCTGCTTACGCGGAGGAATGTCCCCGAAAAGTCCCTGGGACAGGCGTGAATGTCCCCGAAAAGTCCCCGGGATGTCCCCGGGGCACTTCGCTGCTTGCGGTTGAGTACGGGCCGACTTCAGGACCGAGTCGGCGCTCTTGCCGTCTCAGGGTATGAGTGCAGTGGGTACAGCCAGGTAGCGAGACCTACGCATTACGAGGGCCTGCATGATCGTGACGACGGCTGCCGGGCGGTGCCGCCGCGCCGTGTTTCTACTGGTCAGCGACGGGCGACCGAGCACCGTATGCCGCCCGGTCCAGCTTGTGCCACCCCGTCCGCTCACGCAGCGCTCACGCTTGACGGCGACGCGCGCCAATATGGTGTGCGAGTGGCGGAGCTGTCCTTCCCCGTGGCCAGGCTGGGCGAGCCGTGGCGGAACTCAGTACGGAACGCCTCGGTCTCATCACGACGCGGTGGACGGGTCAGGACTCCACCGTCCGCCGCGGCGCAGGAAGATTCGGAAAGTAGCCCTCCTCGGCCAGCCAGGCGCGGGCTCGCCCACGCTGCCGCTCATCAGCCTGCGTTGAGCAGTTGCCCGGGCAGAGTGAACTTCGTTGCTTTGCCATGGCCGAGATCAACCGTGACAGCGCTGTCACCAGAGGTGAGGACCCAGTCTTTGCCGGTCTTCCGCATCCCGTCGGTGGCGGCCATCCCATCGAGGCGGGTGCGGTGGCGTTCCTTCCCGGTGCTGCGGTCCACTTCGACCAGTTCGACGTGGCCGGGGAGTGAGACCGCCGCCGTGATGCTCGTGGAGTCCGCTGTCACCCGATCGATGCGGCCGGCGGACGTGGTCAGCACATCGATCTCGCCCTGCTTGGCCAGGTGCAGTGTTGCGGTGCCTGTGGAGGTGCTGGTCGCGGTGGGGCCGCCCGCGAGCAGTGGACGGCTGGTGGAGCAGTCCAGGGCCTGGGCCTCGGTCTTGGGCACCTGGGGCAGTGTCTTGATAGTGCCGTTCTTCGGGGAGACGACGGCCAGCGTAAAACCCTTGTCGCTGTTGTCGCCGACGCAGAGTCCGGGAGTTCCACCGGCGGCCAGTCCGGGGTTGACCGGCAGGGTGACGTCGCGTTTGACCTGCCAGGTGGCGGGGTCATAGACCAGGGCGGTGGCCTTCCCTGTACTGGATGTGGCCTTGTCTCCGACGGCGATGATGTAACCCCCGGTAGGGATCAGGACCCGTCCGCCCTCCGTCGTGCCGAGGGCGTCGAGGACCTGGTCCTTGGTGTTCACCTCGTACAGCCGACTGGGGCGGCCGTTCTTGCGGGGGATCGTCACGATCCAGCGTCCGTTGGTGGTCTTGGTGATCTGGGGGCTGGCCGTATCGTCGTCGTCGGACTGGGTCGGTACCGCGGCCAGCGGTTCAGCGGTGTGGCGGGCCGGGTCGATTCCGGCGATCGTGGTCAAGCCGCTGACCTTGGTGAGGACGAAAACCTTCGAGCCCTCCCAGTTGTGGCCGAGTTCCACACCGGCGGGGCCGTCGCATGCCGCGAGCGGCAGCATGAGGGCGCCTGCTGCGAGGGCGGGGAGGACACGTCGGTTCATCAGTTCACCATTCCTTGATGGCATCGCTGGGGGACAGCTGGGCGGCGCGGCGGGCGGGAACCCAGGCGCCGATCACGGTCACGGCCAGGGTGAGCAGGAGAATACCGGCCAGGACGCCCGGGTCCGGGAGCGGGATTCCGTCGGGGAGGTAGGGCGCGAGTTCGGAGCTGCCGCGCAGTCCGGCAGCTGCTGCGGCGGCCCCCGCGAGACCCAGGAGGGCGCCCAGCGCGGCACCCGTGGCTCCGATGATCCCGGTTTCGGCGACGAACATGGTCAGGACGGCCCGGTTGCCGAACCCGAGGGCTTTGAGGATGCCGATCTCCCGGGCCCGCTGCCTGGACAGCGCGCCGGTGACCACCAGCGCACCGACCAGGGCGACCAGGCCGAGGACGACGAGCAGCACCTGGCCGGCGGTGTGGATCAGGGACAGTACGCCTGGCAGTGCGGACATTTCCTGCTGCAGGGAGGTGGCCGCGTACCCGGCAGACTGGATGTCGCTCAGAAGCCCGGGGACGTCATGCGCGGTGCGGGCCAGCACGGTGATGCGGTCGTATCCGACGGAGGTGGTGAACTCGGACTCGGTGACACCGGCCTTCGCCGCGGCCCATCGGACCACTGTGGCCTCGTCGGCGTACGCTGCGTCAGGACCGTCCAGCTGCCAGGCCGGGTCGAACAGGCCCACCACCCGGACCGATACGGGCACCCCGGTGCCCTGTCCGGCGGAGGTGCTTCGGGTGGTGGTGACGGTGATGCTGTGCCCCAGCAGGGGTGTCAGGTCGCTCCCCTGGGCCCGCTTGGGTAGCACGATCTCACCCGGGTGCAGCGGAAACAGCTGCGTGCGGACGGTTTTCAGCAGCGGGGGCAGCAGCGAGGGGCGCGGGGTCGTGGCGTAGAGCAGTACGCCGGGCACCTGCTGGTCCTTGTAGCCGAAGGACACCTGGGCGCGTGGCTCGACCGAGGTGACGTTCGGCATGCCGGACAGGGTCCGCACAGTCTCGGTGCTGAGCGGCTTGGAGTCGGTCCGCTCCATGAGTCTGTCGACCGTGACGCTGCGGTTGGCCGTGCCCTCCTGGACACGGTCGCGGGCGGCGCTGTCGGCCCGGTCGGAGATGCCGAGGGCCGTGACGCAGACCGCGGCTGCCACGGCCAGGAGAACGGTGAGGCCGATGAACCGGCGCCACATGGAATGGACGTTGGCGGCTGCCATGGCGAAGGGGTTCATCGGGGGGTCTCCTGCGTATCCGCGGCCAGGTCAGTGTCGCGGTCTTCCTCTGTAGTCAGCGCTCCGCGGTCCATCCGCAGCACGCTGTCGGCGTAGGAGGCGACGGTGGCGCTGTGCGTGACCAGCAGCACGGCCCGGCCTTCGTCGGCAACCTGCCGGAAGAGTTCGAGCATGCGCTGCTCGCTGTCGGCGTCCAGATTGCCGGTCGGCTCGTCGGCCAGGACTGTGCCGGGGTTGTTGACCAGGGCCCGGGCCAGGGCGACGCGCTGCTGTTCGCCGGCGGACAGCTCGCTGGGATGGTGCTCGGCCCGATCGGCCAGGCCGACCCGTTCCAGCAGATCCCGGGCTTGTTGCGCTCCGGCCTTGGTGCTGCCGAGATACGGCAGGGCCGCGTTGCGCAGGGCGCTGTGCTGCGGCAGCAGGTTGAACGCCTGGAAGACGAACCCAAGCGAGGAGCGTCGCAGCCGGGTCCGCTCCCGTTCGGGCAGTGACCAGGCGTCGCAGCCATCGACCAGCACGGTGCCGCTGTCGGGCGGCAGCAGTAGCCCCATGATCTGGAGCAGCGTGGTCTTGCCTGACCCCGAGCGGCCAATCAGTGCGGTAATACGCCCGGCAGGCAGTTCCAGCGCAGCGTTGTCAAGGACGTCAACCCGCTGCCCGCGCAGCACGTACGACTTGCGTACCGACTGCACGGAGAGTGTCACGGGTGGCCTGTCGGTCATGGTTCGGCGGCTCATTTCTTAGAAGGTTCACCTGATGGCGTCGTGCGGGCGCGTAGCTGACCGCCCCTGAGGAGTGTGAGTTTCCAGGCGCTCCAGGTGGCCTTGAGGTCACAGCCAGACTGCGAGGGATCGGCACGATACAGACTGGGCAGCTGCGCGCAGCCGCGATGCGCCTCCATGCCTCTGTCAATCGCCTCACCGATCTCGCTGTCCATCGATCCGCCAACGACCAGGTAAGCCCTGACCACCGTCGCATAGGCGCTCACCGATGGCAGACGCTCCGGATTGGCGGCCCAGGACCGCAGTTCGGCCGCGGTGACCCACTGCGGAACCGATCCTGAATGGCCGGTGTCGGAGAGTGTCGTGACCACCGTGGCTGCGGCCGTTACTTTGGCAGGGTCGTCCAGGGACCACGCGGCAGCCTGTGGCTGCGGTGTGCTGACACCCATGTCCGCGCAGGCCAGAGCCGCCCGCGACCATGCCTCGGCGTTCTCCGGGGAAACAGCGGTGGGCACCGCCTGGGCGGAGTGGCACAACGCACTGTCTGCGGCGGTTGGTTCAGCTCCGCTTGCCAGCTTCAGGGCGGCGGCGATCGTGAGCCGGACATGCAGGTCCGCAGATATCTGCGGCTCAGCCGCGATCTTGCGGAGCGCCGCTGCCTGAGTGCTGTCACGCGTGGACTCTCCTGCCAGCGCACGCAGTCGCAAGCCGTAGACCGACGCCTCCGGACTGCCCGCGTAAGCAGTGGAGTCGCGTATCGTTCCATCAGGCAGAGTGTCTGCGGTGACCCTGTTCCGCACTGCAGCGTAGGAGTCTGACGGCGTACCAGCGGCCTGTGCGACGGTAACCGCGTAGTACAGGTCGCGGTAGTCAAGCGACGCGGCATTGTGCTGCACCAGCTTGGCCCAAAGTTTCGTGTCGAGTTTCGAGGGCACGCCCGCAGCCTGGGTCAACACCGCGTAATTGTATGCGTCCAGCAGCGCCTGGTAGCGCTCCTTCTCCCCCAGGGTGGTGAAGTCAGAGATGGAAGGTGCACGCACTGCCACGAGCATCTGCGGAACGGAGGCTCCCACCAATCGGAAGCCACGAGCGAGGTCAGCGGCCTCACTGAGTGCCAGGCCGTCGCCGGCTTCGGCGGCCTGCTTCAGCCACGGCAATGTCAGAGTGCGGTCGTCCTCGGTGATCCCACCACTCGCAGCGAGTGCCTCCAAGGCTGCCGCGGTAGCCGCCGCCCGGTAGGGGCCGTCGTCCGGGTGCTGGTTACCGGGCTCGCTGAACCATCCCTGCGGCGTGCGCATGCTTCGCAGCGCGGCGGCGTCGGATGCGGTCAGCAGATCTGCTGCGCCGGCGGAGGCAAGAGGGGCGAGCCAACTACGCCCCCACAGGGGGGACGTTCCGATGGCCTCCTGCCGGAAGAACGCCCCCGATTTGGCGCTCAGGCCCAGTTGGGGCTTTGGGCCGAGCAGTGTCTTCAGGCGCATCGCGTAGGAATTGCTCTCCGGGCCCGCGGGTTCGTCTCGCAGGAACGGGGGGTAATACATGCCATTCTGTGTGCTCACCAGGAGCGACAGTTCTTGCGTGACAGGTGCGGCGTCGCCGGGTTCAGCTGCGTCGGATTTGGCCTCGCAGCCGACCAGAAGCAGGCAGCACGCGAGGCCGGTTGCCGAAACGGTGAGCGAGCGGCTCCACCAGGTCGCGGTGCGCGTGGTCATCAGAGACTCCGTGATACTCCGTCGGCGAGGGGCGGGAACGGCTGGGGCGGGACGGTGCCCACCCCAGCCGGAACATCTGTCAGAAGGCCCCGGCGTAGACGCACTTCTCCGAGACGGAGATCGACGATGTCACCTGGCCCGAACCGCAGCTCCGGGTGGAGACGTAGGTGGTGCTGAAGTTCGGCTTCATCTGACCGCTGGTGTCAGCGATCCACGTGTTGGTGTTACGCCAGCGCACCTCGCCGAGCGACTTGCTCTTCATGGTGAGCGTTGCGCTGGGCGACTTCGAGATCGTCAGGCTGGCGCTGATGCCGTGCGCCTCGAGCTCGGCGCGGTTCTGAATCCACTGGGCGTTGGACGGGTTGTTGCCCAGCAACTTGGTCGAGGCCGTCCAGTCACACGCGCTCACGTAGGTGCCACAGTGCCAGGCGTTGACCTGGAACTGGTCGCCACCCGAGAGGTTCCAGGTGGCAGAGTCACTGGTGGCGCTGGCGGGGCCAGCTGCCAGGACCAACCCGGCGACGGCGACGGCTGCGGCGCCGGCCCCCGCGAGACGAGTGCGGATCGATATACCCATGGTGCGCTCCTTGGTCGTTGTCGTACGGATTTGATGACGTCGACATCGGACCGCAAGGGCCAGCGTTCGGCCGCAGCCGACGCTCCCCCCGAGGTCGTGGTGGAGAACATACATAGGTGATCCATGAGACCCCAGAAACCTTCACTTTCCTGAGGTTTTTTTGAGGAAGCAGGGCAGAAATGTCCGTCTTGACATGGCCTGGTCAGCAGTCGCGGGTGAGAATCCCCCACGATGTGGGGAGTGGTGACAGCAGGTCAGATGGGTTTCATGAGAGGAGCCCAGACGATGCCTGCCCCGAGGAAGTACCCGCTGGAGTTGCGTGAGCGTGCAGTGCGGATGTACCGGACTGCCGAGCCGAAGCCCGTGATCCGCCGCATGGCCGAGGATCTCGGCGTGCATCACGAGGCCCTGCGCAACTGGATCAGGCAGGCCGAAGCCGACGCCGGCGAGCGTGATGACCTGCTCACCACCGAGGAGAAGGAAGAGCTCGCCCAACTGCGGTGCGAGGTACGGGAACTGCGCCGGGTGAACGAGGTCCTGCGGACGGCCTCGGCTTTTTTCGCCGCACAGGTCGACCCGACCCGGCCCAGGTGACCGCGCTCCTTACCGAGCACCCGCACCTGGGGGTCGAGCCCGTACTCCGGGAACTGCACATCCCTTCCTCCACCTACTACCGCTGGCGCCGGGCCGAGAAGCAGCCCTGCGAGCGGAGCCGCCAGGACATCGAACTGACCGGGCAGATCCGGCAGATCCACCAGGATTCCGGCGGCATCTACGGATCGCCCAGGGTCCACGCCGTCCTCAAACGCGAGGGCGTCCACGTCGGCCGCAAGCGGGTCGAGCGCCCCATGCGGGAGGCCGGCCTGGCCGGGATCAGCCCTCGCAGGGGCAAGGGTTCCACTCGCCGAGACCCGGACGCCGACCTTGCCCCTGACCTGGTACAACGCGACTTCACGGCGTCCGCACCGAACCGATTGTGGGTTACCGACCCGACCATGATCTCGACCGTGGAGGGACCGCTCTGGCTGTCGGCGATCCGAGATGCCTTCTCCCGCAGAGTCGTGGCCTGGGAGACCTCCGCCCGCGCGGACGCCGACCTGGTCCTCACCTCGCTGGAGTACGCGCTGGCCAGCCGCGAGGTCGCCCCCGGCGAACTCCCGGTCCGCCAACACACCTCGCATCGGTACTCAGTTCCTTGCGGGTTGTCCGCTTGGAAGGCTCCCTTTCACAACACTGCGTAAAAAACGCAGAGTTGAGGCATCGAAGTGTGTCTTCCCACGTTCCACAAGAAAGCAGCAGACCAGATTCACGTCGCCTCCACGCCGGGCACCACCTGGTCAGTGAACCTTTCTCGGTAACGTCTCGTGACGCTTTGTGATCTTCGTTCAGGCGGTGCGGCCGTGTTCGAGCTGGAGCAGGACGAGGGCGGCTCGGGCGATCCGGGTGATGGCCGCGGGGTCGAGG
>NZ_JBICXB010000009.1:0-107676 GCF_043200055.1 Streptomyces sp. NPDC048496
CCCTCCTGGCCACCTGGACCGGCGCCTGCTCCATATGCGGCCAACCTGCCCCGACACCCGAACCCCACCACAGAACCTAACAAAGCCCTACTAGCTACCAGGTCCGTCCGGCGGCCGGGATTTTCGGCCCCGGTGGGCGGCCGGTTCTGCCTCCGTTCCCGGAGGCGGATCCACACCCCGTACAGCACCAGTCCGACGGCGAGGCCGGCTCCGGCGCCGAAGCAGGCGGTGGGGATGATGTCCAGTGGTGTGTCGATGTGCCCGAAGTGCGCGTACCAGCGGGCGCACCGGTGGACGATGCCGAGCAGCGCGCAGAGGCTCAGCAGGGCGCCCGCGTACCACCGGTCCCGGTGGTCGAGGACGGGTACGGACGGCGGGGCGGGCCGGGTTCCGGTCCGCCGCAGCCCCGACACGGTGAACCAGGCGAGGACGGTCAGCGCCACGGCCGAACTGCCGTACTGCACAAGCTGGAACACCGGAAAGCCGCCGACGCTCTCGCCCAGTACCGGTACCAGCCGGGTGCCCCACCGGTCGTGATGGGTGAACGCGTCCCACACCACATGGCTGCCCGCCCCGAGGACCGCCGACAGCACGAACCACGCACCGTCGCGCACCGCCCACGGGCCGCGCCGTTCTCCGCGTACGAAGGTGTGCACGCGCCCCTGCCGGCGCTGCGGGAGCAGTGCCACCAGTGGTTCGCACAGCAGCAGCCACAGGGCCACCACGGCCGCGGTGATCAGGACATCCACCGTGAACACGCCCCATACCGCGTGGGTGACCGCTCCGAACTCCATCGCCCCCGGGATCGCCGTGTCCGCGTAGTACGTCATGTCGGGGGCGAACGAACCGGCGACGAGCGCCGAGGCGAGGAGCGGTCCGCGCGCGGTGCCGTTCCGGCGGATCACCGGGAGGACGGCGGCAGCGTGGCTCAGCGTGAACGGCATGGCGGCAAGTATGCGTGAGCATGACGGCGCTGATCCGGTGTTCTTGCGATGCACAGGCGACGCCCGTCGTACAACTTGCGGTCCACAACGTGAAATACCGGTAAGAAGCGGTCAGGTCACTGTGTTCGAGCGGCACAAGTTGCCGTAGGGTCGCCTGAGTCCTTGCGCTGGGGAGCGCGGGCAGCCGTCGACGGGGAGGGACCAGACGTATGGCAGCGCAATTCGGCCGTCGACTGCGCCGGGGGGCGACCACCACTGCGGTGGCCGCAGTTGCTGTGGCGGCGCTCGCCGCCTCGCAAGGCCCCGGTGCGGTACTCGCATCGGCCGGCGGCGACACCGGTGGTGACCAGCCGGCCGCCGGTTCCACATCGTCCGACGACCCCGTGGCCACCGGTAACTCGCCGTACTACACGGACCTGCCCCCGCTGGTCAGCCCCAACAAGCCCGGTACGTCGACGAACCTGCCGATCACCGGCAGTGCGCAATCGGGCATACCGGCTTCGGTTCTGGCCGCGTACAAGAAGGCCGAGCGGTCTCTCGCGGACACCGACGCGGCCTGCCGGCTGCCGTGGCAGCTCCTCGCCGCGATCGGGAAGGTCGAGTCCGGCCAGGCCCGCGGCGGCCGGGTCGATGCGAACGGCACCACGTTCTCCCCGATTCTCGGTCCGGTCCTCAACGGTCAGGGCTTCGCCATGATCAAGGACACCGACAACGGGGCGTACGACGGGGATTCGACGCACGATCGTGCGGTCGGCCCGATGCAGTTCATCCCGTCGACGTGGGCGACGTGGGGCCAGGACGGCAACGGCGACGGCCGCAAGGACCCCAACAACATCTACGACGCGGCGCTCGCCGCCGGGCACTATCTCTGCGCCGGGTCGCGCGACCTGGCGGTGGCGGCCGATCTCGACCGGGCGGTCCTCAGCTACAACCACTCGAACGAATACCTCCGTACGGTCCGTTCCTGGTTCGACTACTACAGGCGCGGCACGCACGAGGTCCCCGACGGCAGCGGCGTCGTCCCGCCGCCCCTCGGCGGTGGTACGGACCCGAGCCCGAACCCCGGCACGTCGCCGTCGCCGACCCCGCCCCCGAGCCGAAAGCCGGACCCGAAGCCGGACCCGAAGCCGGATCCGAAGCCGGACCCGAAGCCTTCGAAGCCGGGGGGCGGTTCGACGAGCCCCGAGCCGAGTCCCAAGCCGACACCGGGGCAGACCCTCGGCGCCGTGGAGAACGCGGGAACCGGCAAGCTGACCGCCACCGCGGGCGACGCGTTCGCCGAACGGATCAAGGTGCGGGCGAAGAACAGTCTGGGCGGCCCGCTCGCCAAGGTGTCCGTCACATTCACCATCGCCGGTGACACCGACGCCCGCTTCGAGGGCGGGAAGAGCTCGGTCACCCTGGCCACCGGTGCCGACGGCACGGTGACGGCTCCGGTGCTGCAAGCGGGCGAGAAGACGGGCCGGTTCATGGTCCGGGCCATCGCCACCGGACGTTCGCTGCCGGCTGTCCTGTACACCGCGACCGTGACGGCCCGGCAGGCCGACGAGATCGCCAGGACCGACGGCAAGGCACTGACCGCCGCCCCCGGCGCCGAGTTCGCCGACACCGTCGCGGTCAAGGCGACATACCGGGGTGCGGTCGCGTCCGGTGTCGCCGTCACCGCGACGATGATCACCGACGGTGACGCGCCGGTGGAGAACGACAAGGGCCCGTACTTCAAGGACGCGGACGGCAACACGGTCCGCACCCTGACGGACCTGAAGACCGGCGCCGACGGCACGCTGACGCTCCCGAAGATCTACGCCGACGACGCCACGGGCACGTACAGGCTCCGCCTGACCACCGAGGGCGGCGCCACCGTCGTCATCGAGCTCGACGTCGAGGCGCCCGCCGCCTGACGCAGCCCCGGACCCGTACCGCGTCCTCAAGCAGCCCCTGTGCCACCACCCGGCACAGGGGCTGCTTCACGTGTTCTCATCTCGCGTCTCCATTGCTACGGTGCCCCAATCCTGACGCTCCGTCAGATCTTTGCTCTCCGGGAGGCCGAGCATGCGTGCCGTCATCGCCGCCGCCATCGGGCTGGCCGCGGCCCTCGCCCTCGTGTTCACGGTCACCGCGATCGGCGCACCACCCGGCGAGACCTCGCCCAAGCCCCTGCTGACCACCGTCCCCGGACCCAAGAAGTAGAGGGAGGGCGCCATGCGCCGCCGAGCCGGACTCGTACTCCTGGCCTTCGCCGTCTTCTTCGCCGCCCTGTCGCCACTGCTGCGCTGGTACGCCTTCCCGAGGCTGGCGAAGATCCCGCCGAGCCAGTACCAGGAGATGGTTCTGGAGGCGAAGCCCGCCACGCTCCTCGACTCCAACGACGGCATGAAGGTCAAGCAGGTCCCCAAGGTCACCATCGTGCAGACCCTCAAGGGAAATGTGGAGGAGTCCGAGAAGATCGAGCGCAGCGCCGGCCGCGACGTCGTCGTCTGGGACACCCTCAGCTACGTGGCCGACCCGAACGGCGCGATGGTCTCGCAGATCCCCGAGCGCTACATCTTCGACGCGCACAGCCAGGCCCCCGTCCACGCCACCGGCGAGAGCGTCGACGGCGACCCCGTCGAGCGTGGGGGCATCGAGTTCAAATGGCCGTTCCTCACCGAGAAACGCGACTACGAGTACTTCGACGCCCAGACCCGCACCAGCTCGCCGATCCACTACAGGGGCACCCGGACGTTCCGCGGCATGGACGTCTACTACTTCGAGCAGACGATTCCGTGGACCCAGGTCCCGATGCCGAAGAAGATGCCCATCGAGGGCGTGACCGCCGCGCAGGTCGCCAGGACGGGCATGACCCGCTGGTACACCACCAAGCGGATGTTCTGGGTCGACCCGGTCACCGGCGCGCCCGTCAACGGCGAGGAGATCCACAAGGAGGAGTTGCGCAACGCGAAGGCGATGGGAATGCCCGAGGACACGGTCACCGCGTTCGCCGGACACGTGAAGATGCGCGAGGACTACATCGAGTCCACCGTCGCACTGGTCTCGTCCCAGCGTGTGCTGATCCTGCTGCTCACCTCGTACCTGCCCCGGGGATTCCTGATCCTTGCCGCCGGTCTGCTGGCGCTCGCGCTGTGGCTGGAGGCACGGTCCCGGCGGCCGGGCGGCCGGGAGCCGGAGGCGGCGAGCACAGCCACCCCGGATCCGGCGCCTACTCCCGCCTGAGCCGCGCCGAGGTGTACCGGGTCGCCGTGACCGTCGTCGGGTCCTCCGGCCACGGATGCTTCGGATAGCGGCCGCGCAGCTCCGCCCGCACCGCCCGGTATCCGTCCTGCCAGAACGACGCCAGATCGGCGGTGACCGCCGCCGGGCGGCCGGCGGGGGAGAGCAGGTGCACGAGGACCGGCACCCCGGCCACCTCCGGTGTCTCGGTGAGACCGAACAGCTCCTGGAGCTTCACCGCGAGCACGGGCTGCGCCCCGCCGTACTCGACCCGGATCCGGGACCCGCTCGGCACCTCGATCCGCTCGGGCGCCAGTTCGTCCAGCCGGGCCGCCTCGCCCGTCGCCCACGGCAGGAGCCGCCGCAACGCCTGCCCGGCGTCGATGCGGGCCAGGTCGGAGCGGCGGCGGGCCCGTGACAGCTCGGGCTCCAGCCATTCCTCGGTACGCGACAGGAGCGCGACGTCCGACACATCGGGCCACGGGACCCCCAGCTCCCGGTGCAGGAAGGTGAGCCGCTCGCGCAGCTGCTCGGTCTCCCGGGTCCAGCGCAGCAGGCCGAGCCCCTCGCGCCGCAACCCGTCGACGAGCGCTGCCCGCACCAGTGCGGGGTCCGGCTGCTTCAGCGCGCGCACGGACAGTTCGACAGCGCCCAGGCGTTCCACGGAGCGGGCCACCACGTCCTGGCCGTCCCACCTGACCTCCTCGCCCGCGAACCGCAGATGCCCGGCGGCCGGCCGCGCCGTGTCCTCGTCGATGACGGCTGCGAGCCGCACCCGTGCGGACGCCGCGTGCGCCGGGCGGTCAGCGACCGCGACGGCCAGCCAGGGTGCGCTGCGCAGCCGCGAGCCGTCCCGCAGCTCCGCGCCCGTCCCCGACGCCATCAGGAACGTTCCTTCGCCGCGGGCTCGCGCCACCCGCTCCGGGAACGCCAGCGCGGCGACCAGGCCGACGGCGGCATCATCCGTGCCGGAACCCTCGCGGGCGCCTTCCAGGGACGACGACAGCCGCCGTACCTCCTGCCGCCAGCGCGCCGCGTAGCCGTCGCCGCCCCGCCGGGCGGTACGCAGCGCCACCGCCAGGTCGTCCCCGTACTCGCGCGGCGGCTCCTCGCTCAGCAGCGCCACCACCTCCGCCGCCCGGCGCCCGCCCACCTCGGCCGCGCCGTCCAGCAGCGCGCGGGCGAGCCGAGGGTGCAGGCCGAGCCGTGACATCCGTACGCCCCGGTCGGTCACCCGGCCGACCGCGTCCACCGCGCCGACGGCCGTCAGGACCTCGCGGGCCGCCCCCATCGCACCGGCGGGCGGCGGGTCGAGCAGCGCCAGCCCCGACGCGTCCGGATCGCCCCAGCAGGCCGCCTGCAGGGCGAACGCCGCCAGATCGGCCACCTTGATCTCCGGTGACGGGAACCGGGCGAGCCGCCCGTCCGCCGCCTGTTCCCAGCACCGGTACACCGCGCCCGGCGCCTCACGCCCCGCCCGGCCCGCCCGCTGCCTCCCGGTGGCCTGCGAGGCCCGCACGGTCGTCAGCGCACTCAGCCCGCGGGCATGATCGGTACGCGGCTCCCTGGCCAGGCCCGAGTCGACGACGATCCGCACCCCCGGCACCGTCAGTGACGACTCCGCGACGGAGGTCGCCAGCACCACCCGGCGCCGCTCGGACGAGCCCGCCAGCACCGCGTCCTGCACCGCCGCCGGTGCCCGCCCGTGCACCTGCAGCACCTCCGCGGGCACCCCCGCCAGCTGTCCCGCCACGCGGCCGATCTCACCGACCCCGGGCAGGAAGCACAGCACGTCGCCGTCCCGCTCGGCGAGCGCCCGGCGCACCACCGAGGCGACATGCGTCAGCAGAGCCGGGTCGACCCGCATCCCGTGCGGCGGCCCGACCGGCCTCACCGGCGGCGCCCACACCACCTCCACCGGGTGCGACACGCCCTGCGCCTCGACCACCGGCGCATCGCCGAGCAGCCGCGCCCACCCCTCCGCGTCCGTCGTCGCCGACGCGGCGACCAGCCGCAGGTCGGGCCGGATCGCCTCCCGTACGTCGAGGAGGAAGGCGGCGACCGTGTCCGCGTCCAGATGCCGTTCATGACACTCGTCGATGATCACCGCATCGACCCCGGCGAGCTCCTGGTCGCGCTGGAGCCGTTGCAGGAGCACACCGGTGGTCACCACCTCCACCACCGTGTCGCGCCCCACCGCACGCTCCCCGCGGACCGTGAACCCCACACGCTCCCCGGTCTGCTCCCCGAGGAGCCACGCCATGCGCCTGGCCGCCGCGCGGGCCGCGATCCGGCGCGGTTCAGCGACCACCACGCGGCGCGCGGGGCCGCCGCCGACCAGGCCGGCGAGGATCAGCGGGACCAGCGTCGTCTTGCCGGTGCCGGGCGGTGCGCAGAGCACCGCGACACCCCGGTCGTCGAGCGCCTGCCGGAGCGCGGGCACGGCGGTACGGACGGGCAGCCGCTCGAGGGCGTCGGTACGGATCACGCCCCCAGTGTCGTACGACGGGTGCCCGGACCCGTACGTCGGGAGCGGCCGGTCGCGTACGACCAGGGCTCAGAGCCTGTCGGGCGACCTCTGATCGGGCGGTCACGGCGTGGCACGCACGCTTCCGGCGTTGCCGAAATGCCCTAGTAGCTCCGCTACGAGGCCATCCCGGCGCCTTGGAATCGCACGCACCACGCCGCGTCCGCTCTCCGATCGAAGGTCACCCGACAGGCTCTCAGCCGTGCCGGCCGGAGCTCATGGCCTCCCCCCGCGGTAGGGAGTGGGCTCCCGGCGCCCTGCGACTGCTCCCCCAAGCTCTCGGCTTCGCTCGAGCAGGGAGGCGCCCCCTTCGGCGGTGTCGTCGGTCACCGACGCTCCGCGTCGACTCCCTGCTCCGCCTCGCCATCGAAGCCGCATGACGCCGCTCGCCCATCCACTCCCTGTCGCGGGGGAGGCCGTCAGTCCCGTACGCAGACGAAGATCGCCGTGCCCGGGATCAGGTTTCCGCGCAGCGGGGACCAGCCGCCCCACTCCTGGTGGTTCCAGTCGGGCCATTCCGGCTCGACCAGGTCGACCAGACGGAACCCGCCGGCCACCACGTCCCGCACCCGGTCGCCCACGGTCCGGTGGTGCTCGACGTACACGGCGTTGCCCTGCTCGTCCTGCTCGACGTACGGGGTGCGGTCGAAGTAGGAGGCCGCGACGGACAGGCCCTCGGGCCCAGGCTCGTCCGGGAACGCCCAGCGGATCGGATGCGTCACCGAGAAGACCCAGCGGCCCCCCGGGCGCAGGACCCGGTGCACCTCGCGGAAGACCTGTACGGGGTCGGCGACGAACGGCACCGCGCCATACGCGGAGCAGGCCAGGTCGAAGGAGCCGTCCCGGAACGGCAGCTTCCCGGCGTCCGCCTCCACCAGGGGCACCTCGTCGCCGATCCGCAGCGCGTGCTGGAGCTGGCGGTGGGACAGGTCGAGGGCGACGGGACGGGCACCCTGGGCGGCCAGCCAGCGCGAGCACTGCGCCGCGCCCGCACCGATCTCCAGGACGTCCAGGCCGCTCAGCGACTCCGCGGGGCCGAGCAGGCCGGCCTCGGCCTCGTCGAGACCCTCCGGGCCCCAGACGAAACGGTCGTCGCCGAGAAAGGCGCCGTGGTCGCTCTGGTACTCGTCGGCGTTCCGGTCCCACCAGCCGCGACTTGCCCGGCTGCTCTCCGCTTCGCCGGCGCTGCGGCGGGTCGCTTCCGGTTCGGTGGTGTAGCTCTCTTGGCTCATCGTGTCCGTCGTTGTAGTTTGCCTTCACCCCACCGCACGCGGTGCGTACCTGGGGATACCTGTGAGTACGGAACCGTACTCACGCGACACGGCCGGGACCGATGTGGCCTCGGGGAACATGAATTGTGCCGGGTATGGGCCCTTGTGTCCCCCGTGTGCGCCTTCGCGCATTGACCCTGCCCGGCTGCCCCCGTATGCTACAAGTTGCGCTGCGAGCCTGCGCGCCTCAGACCTAGCAGGCCGCGCTTGCGTCTGTTGTATGTCCCCTCGGTTCACGAGGCGCCTCCCGCTCACCGGGTCGGGCGCTTCCTCGGCTGTCCGGCTTCTGCAGAGGCGATACGGGCTCTCGGCGTAGCAGTACCTACGACTCACTGTCCGTACCGGAGCCCTTTCCCACATGACGAGCAGCACCGAGACCACCGCCACCACTCCGCAGGTTGCGGTCAACGACATCGGCGACGCGGACGCGTTCCTCGCGGCGATCGACGAGACGATCAAGTACTTCAACGACGGCGACATCGTTGACGGTGTCATCGTCAAGGTTGACCGGGACGAGGTTCTCCTCGACATCGGTTACAAGACCGAAGGTGTCATCCCGAGCCGCGAGCTCTCGATCAAGCACGACGTCGACCCGAACGAGGTCGTCAAGGTCGGCGACGAGATCGAGGCCCTGGTTCTCCAGAAGGAGGACAAGGAAGGCCGCCTGATCCTCTCGAAGAAGCGCGCTCAGTACGAGCGTGCCTGGGGCACCATCGAGAAGATCAAGGAAGAAGACGGCATCGTCACCGGTACCGTCATCGAGGTCGTCAAGGGTGGTCTCATCCTCGACATCGGCCTCCGCGGCTTCCTCCCGGCGTCGCTCGTCGAGATGCGTCGTGTCCGCGACCTCCAGCCCTACGTGGGCAAGGAGCTCGAGGCCAAGATCATCGAGCTGGACAAGAACCGCAACAACGTGGTCCTGTCCCGCCGTGCCTGGCTCGAGCAGACCCAGAGCGAGGTCCGTCAGACCTTCCTCACGACCCTGCAGAAGGGCCAGGTCCGCTCCGGCGTCGTCTCCTCGATCGTCAACTTCGGTGCCTTCGTGGACCTCGGTGGCGTCGACGGTCTCGTGCACGTCTCCGAGCTCTCCTGGAAGCACATCGACCACCCCTCCGAGGTTGTCGAGGTCGGCCAGGAAGTCACCGTCGAGGTTCTCGACGTCGACATGGACCGCGAGCGCGTCTCGCTGTCGCTCAAGGCGACGCAGGAAGACCCGTGGCAGCAGTTCGCCCGTACGCACCAGATCGGGCAGGTCGTTCCCGGTAAGGTCACGAAGCTCGTTCCGTTCGGTGCGTTCGTGCGCGTCGACGAGGGCATCGAGGGTCTGGTCCACATCTCCGAGCTGGCCGAGCGCCACGTGGAGATCCCGGAGCAGGTCGTCCAGGTCAACGACGAGATCTTCGTCAAGGTCATCGACATCGACCTCGAGCGCCGTCGCATCAGCCTCTCGCTGAAGCAGGCCAACGAGGCGTTCGGCGCCGACGCCGCCTCGGTCGAGTTCGACCCGACCCTGTACGGCATGGCCGCGTCCTACGACGACCAGGGCAACTACATCTACCCCGAGGGCTTCGACCCCGAGACCAACGACTGGCTCGAGGGCTACGAGACCCAGCGCGAGGCGTGGGAGACGCAGTACGCCGAGGCGCAGGAGCGCTTCGAGCAGCACCGCGCCCAGGTCATCAAGTCCCGCGAGGCCGACGAGGCCGCTGCTGCCGAGGGCGCTGCCGCCCCGGCCGGTGGCGCCCCGGCTGCCTCCGGTGCCGGCGGCGGTTCGTACTCCTCGGAGTCCGCGGACACGTCCGGCGCGCTGGCGTCGGACGAGGCCCTGGCTGCCCTGCGCGAGAAGCTGGCGGGCGGCCAGAGCTGACGCTCTGACCCTCCGGCCGGTCATCGGCTGCAGTAGTTGACGGTGAGGCCCGCTCCCTTCGGGGAGCGGGCCTCACTCGTGTCCGGGGTCCGGTTCCACTTCGCCGCTGACTGCCTCGGCCACACCGGTGCCTGGCAGCACGGAGCGTTCACCTACGCACGGCAGGCGGTCACCGCACTCCACGCCTGTGTTCTGGCGTGACCACCCTGTGAAAGGGCACAGGCCGGGAATGCCTGTGCCCCGCCGGGCGTTCTTCCCCAGGAACACGAGGAGGAGCGGTAACCGTGCCTGATCCGCAGAGTTTGTACGAATGGGAGCCGAAGGGCCTGGCCGTCGTCGACATGGCGCTCGCCCAGGAGTCGGCCGGCCTGGTCATGCTCTACCACTTGGAGGGGTACATCGACGCGGGTGAGACCGGCGAGCAGATCGTGGACGGCCTCCTCGAGACACTGCCGCACCAGGTCGTGGCCCGCTTCGACCACGACCGGCTCGTCGACTACCGCGCACGGCGCCCGCTGCTGACCTTCCGGCGTGACCGCTGGGCGGCGTACGAGACCCCGACGCTGGACGTCCGGGTGGTCCAGGACGCCACCGGGGCGCCCTTCCTGCTGCTCTCCGGGCCCGAGCCGGACGTGGAGTGGGAGAGGTTCGCCTCCGCCGTCGAGCAGATCGTCGAGCGGCTGGGGGTGCGTCTCGCCGTCAACTTCCACGGCATCCCGATGGGCGTCCCGCACACCCGGCCGGTCGGCATCACGCCGCACGGCAACCGCACGGACCTGATGCCCGGCCACCGCAGCCCCTTCGACGAGGCGCAGGTCCCCGGCTCCGCCGAGGCACTGGTGGAGTACCGGCTGATGGAGGCCGGACACGACGTCCTCGGCGTCGCCGCCCATGTGCCGCACTACGTCGCCCGCTCCGCGTACCCGGACGCCGCGCTGACCGCACTGGAGGCGATCACGGCCGCGACCGGCCTGGTTCTGCCGGCCATCGCGCACTCCCTGCGCACGGAGGCCCACCGCACGCAGACGGAGATCGACCGCCAGATCGACCAGGGAGACGAGGAGCTCGTCTCGCTCGTCGAGGGGCTTGAGCACCAGTACGACGCGCTCGCGGGCTCCGAGACGCGCGGCAACCTGGTCGCGGAACCGGTCGATCTGCCGTCCGCCGACGAGATCGGCCTCGAATTCGAACGGTTCCTCGCCGAGCGGGAGGGCGACGGCTGACCGCCGGCCCGGACGGTGTGACCGGGCCATGACCGCGCCCGCAGGCGGCGCTAATCTCTCGACCATGCTGAAAGTGGGCCTGACCGGCGGAATCGGCGCCGGCAAGAGCGAAGTGTCACGACTGCTCGTCTCGTACGGAGCGGTACTGATCGACGCCGACCGGATCGCGCGCGAGGTCGTCGAGCCCGGAACCCCCGGACTCGCGGCCGTCGTCGAGGCCTTCGGTGACGGCGTCCTCACCGCCGACGGCACCCTGGACCGGCCGAAGCTCGGCTCCATCGTCTTCTCCGACGCCGGCCGGCTCGCCACGCTCAACGCGATCGTCCACCCGCTGGTCGGCGCCCGCTCCGCCGAACTGGAGCGGGCTGCGGGCCCCGACTCCGTCGTCGTCCACGACGTCCCCCTCCTTACCGAGAACGGACTCGCCCCGCTCTACGACCTGGTCGTCGTCGTGGACGCAGCCCCCGGGACCCAGCTCGACCGGCTCGTCCGGCTGCGCGGCATGACGGAGACCGAGGCCCGCGCCCGGATGGCCGCGCAGGCCACCCGCGAGCAGCGACGGGCCGTCGCCGATCTGATCGTCGACAACGACGGACCGCTGGAGGCGCTGGAGCCACAGGTCCGCAAGGTCTGGGAGGAACTGACACAGCGGGCCGCTGCCGCCTCCGGACGGGACTGACACGGCGGGCCGCCGCGGGCCGGTCGACCGACCGGAATACCGGCACCCGGCCGGACGTTGGAAACGGGTTGACGACGGGAAGGATGCGACCGTGCCCGAGAGGACCCCGGAAACCCATGTCATCGACTTCCGCGCGGCCGAAGGCCTGCTGGCCGCGCGCGACCCGCGGGGCGCGGTCAAACTGCTGGACTCGGTGATCGCGGCCCATCCGGAGAACACGGCCGCCCGTCTGCTGCGCGCACGCGCCTTCTTCGCCGCCGCCCAACTGCGCCCGGCCGAGCTGGAATTCGAACTCGTCCTCGAGCGCGAACCGGACAACGCGTTCGCGCACTTCGCGCTGGCCCGTACCTCCCAGCGCTCCGGCCGTTCAGAACAGGCCGTGCGTCACTTCCGGCTGGCCGCCGCACTCGACCCGAACCCGGAGTATCTGCGGGCGGCCCGCTTCGGCACGGACGGCTGACGCCACGGTCCCGTCCATGAGGATCACGGCTCTCAGGGCGGGCCCTACGCGGCTTCGATCGGGGCCGGATCCGGTTCCGTGGAGCGGTGATGCAGGCGCGCCCGTACGCGGGCCGGGGCTGTGCGGCATCGACGTCTGCCCCTACCGACCTGCCCCAGATTCCTGTCCCTGATGACTGAGCCCCCGCGCCGGGACCCGGAGCTCAGTGCCCGTACCGGCCGCGTCCACCGTGATCCGGTTCGTACGGGGGGATGTTGCGGCCCGGCTGGTAGTGCGGCCCCTGGTGGATGTGGTGGACGATCACTGCCAGATCCACCAGTGTCAGCAGCAGGAGCAGACCGCAGGCCGCGGCCCAACCCGGGCGGTCGACCAGGCTGAAGGCTGTCAGGCCGAAGACCGCCCAGGCCATGCCCCATAGACTCAGGCACAGCCGCAGGCGCAGCGGGCTACGTGCGGTCATCGGTTCATTACCGGTACGCATGGTGATCGCCTCTCCTCCCAGGATGGACCCGCGGCGGCGGTTTTGAGTAACGACGACAGAATGTGGGGGACCGCCGTGAACGGCACACCATGGGGGCACAGCGCCACCCGCCGGGCCCGGGTCCGCGGGTCGCTGCTCGGCGGTGCGATCGGGGACGCCCTGGGAAACCCGGTGGAATTCCTGTCGCTCGCCGGTATCCGCCGGGCATACGGGGAGCGCGGCGTCCGGGAACCTGTCGCGGACGGGGACGGGGTCGTCGGCCGGGTCACCGACGACACGCAGATGACCCTGTTCACCGCGGAAGGGCTGATCAGGGCGCACTCCCGGGCCATGTCGAAGGGGATGGGCGGCGCCGAGACCGCGATGGTCCGCAACGCCTATCTGCGCTGGCTCGACACCCAGAACCATCCGGCACCGCCCGCCCGCGGCGGGGACGACCCCGTACGGACCGGGTGGCTGCGGCAGCAGCGCTTCCTGTACGCCCGCCGGGCCCCCGGCAACGCCTGCCTCACCGGACTCGCGGCCGGCCACATCCCGGACCCGACGGGACCGATCGGCCTGCCGGGTCCGGTCAACGCCGGGTCCAAGGGATGCGGCACGGTGATGCGGTCCGCGCCCTTCGGCCTGATCGGCGAGGGAGCGGCGACCGGCTTCGCGCTCGCCGCCCGCTGTGCCCGGATCACCCATGGGCACCCGACCGGTGCGTTCGCCGCCGGGGCCCTCGCCGCGATCATCGCCCATCTGCTGGAGGGCGACTCGATGGCGGGCGCCGTGCTGCGCGCCATGGAGCTGCTGGCCCGCCACCCGGGGCACGAGGAGACGACGGCGGCGCTGCGCGCAGCCGTCGACCTGGCCGCGCAGGGGGCGCCGACCGCCGAGAAGGTGGAGTCGCTGGGGGCGGGCTGGGTGGCCGAGGAGGCCCTCGCCATCGCCGTGTACTGCGCACTGGTGCTGCCCGGCGCCGACGAGGTGGCCCAGTCGCTGTTGCTCTCGGTCAACCACTCGGGCGACAGCGACTCCACCGGCTCGGTCTGCGGCAATCTGCTCGGCGCCCACCACGGGGACGTGCAACTCCCGTCTTCCTGGCTCGTGCTGACGGAGGGGCGGGCCGTGATCGCCGAGCTGGCGGATGATCTGTGCCTGGAGTTCGAGCAGGCGGTGGCGTGGCCGCAGGAGCGCTATCCGGTGTGCTGACGGACACCGGGCGGCGAGGAGCCCGGCGCGGGTGGGCGCCGTGTGCCGGGAACCGGGCCCAACGGCCGTTCGTTCGGATGGATATGAGCGGACGACGGGTGCGCGACGGAATGCTGCGCGTCTGCCGACGGCACGTCAGGGATGGTGGCGTCGTGCTGCTGCAACGTGAGGGCATCGACTACCACACCGATCTGCCGCGGGAGCGTGTCGACGCGTCCGGCTGCATCGTACGGATCGTCTCGGCGGACCCCGTCGGCGACGAGGTGATGGCGGTACGCCTGGAGTACGTCTTCGACGATGCGCGATGGACCCAGACCTTTCTGTCGCGCCGGCTGACGAAGGAACAGTTCGAGGGGCATCTGGAGGCGGCGGGACTGACCGTGGACCGGTATCTCACGGCTGACGGGGTGTGGGTGCGGGCCCTGCCCGCGTAGGACCTTTCGTTTGGATCATGCCGGGCTCGCGGGGGCTGATCCGGCCTGATCCAAACGAAAGACCCCAGGGCGGGGGAGATGCGATGAGTTTCGGACGGCGGCGGGGTCTACCCCTGTGTACGCGACACCACGCGACGCTTCTTCGAGGAGACCCCGATGTCCGAGATCAAGACGGCGACGTACTCGACGACCGCTGACGCCACGACGGAGAACACGGCACGCAGCCGCGGCGCGGTCGCGCTGACCGTCGCGCGGGTCGTACTCGCCCTGTTCTTCGCCTTCAGCGCGTTCGCCAAGCTGATCGCCCATGAAACCGCGGTCGATTCCTTCGACCGCATGGGCTGGAGCCATGGTGCGATGTACCTCATCGGCGCCCTGGAGATGGCGGGCGCCATCGCCCTGCTGGTTCCCCTGCTGTCCGGCGTCGCGGCGATGGCCTTCGCCGGACTGCTGGCCGGCGCCTCCATCGTCCAACTGACGCTGCTCGACCCGGTGAACGCGATCATGCCCGCACTGCTCATCGGGCTGGTCGTCCTGATCGCCCGGGAGCAGCGGGACAGAACGGCACGGCTGGTCGCGCTCATCCGCAGGCGTGCGTAGGCCGAGCGGACCTCCGTACGTCCACTGCCGCAGCCCGGCACCGAACAGCGTCCCGCGGATGCGCCTCGGTGCCGGGCTGCGGCGGCTCGCCGCCACCGCGGTCAGTGGACCGTGCTGAAGCTGCGCCAGGGGAGGGAGGTCGCTGCGTTCACATCGGTGAACGTGGTGGCGAGATACGTCGTCCCCGGGCCCGTGCAGTCCCGTGTCCGGTACAGGATGATGTCGATCAGGGTCCCGTTCCTCACTGCTTTGGCGCCCGGAATGAGCCGGTGGCAGCCCTTCACCGAGGGGCTGTTCAACATGATCACGGCATCCCGCTCGGTGACGTAGGTGACCGGCCCGACCGCGGTGCGACCGAGGCCGGAACAGCCGGCGACGGTGAGGGTCAGGAGCGCGGTCCCGGCTGCGATGCCGAGACGGCGGCGTCGTTGATCGATCACGGGCATGGGCGGGTCCTCGTCTGTCTCGTCCGGCTCGTCCGTACATCAGGTGCTGACGATGGTCACCCTGCCCGCTCCTGGCGGCCCCGGCATCCGGTACGGGGCCTGCCGGGTGATCATCGCGTGGGTCGGGGTTCGCCCGATGTACTTAATGGGCATAACGTGGTAATAGCGGCGTGAATAAGGCATTTCCGGCTTTCAGGGGGCCGTCATGGTCGAAGAACTGGTGATCGCGATAGCGGCGGCGGCGTCCGTGGGTGTGGTCTACGCGGCGGCCGCTGCGCGGATCGTGAAGCAGTACGAACGGGGCGTCGTGCTGCGGCTCGGCAGGCTGCGCAACGATGTGCGCGGCCCCGGATTCACCATGATCCTTCCCGGCGTCGAGCGGCTGCGGAAGGTCAACATGCAGATCGTGACGATGCCCGTGCCCGCACAGGACGGCATTACGAGGGACAACGTGACGGTGCGGGTGGATGCGGTCATCTACTTCAAGGTGGTCGACGCGGCGAGCGCGGTCGTGGAAGTCGAGGACTACCGTTTCGCGGTGTCGCAGATGGCGCAGACATCCCTGCGGTCGATCATCGGCAAGAGCGACCTCGACGACCTGCTGTCCAACCGGGAGAAGCTGAACCAGGGACTGGAGCTCATGATCGACAGCCCTGCGGTGGGCTGGGGCGTCCAGATCGACCGGGTGGAGATCAAGGACGTATCGCTGCCGGAGACGATGAAGCGCTCCATGGCGCGCCAGGCCGAGGCCGACCGCGAGCGGCGCGCGCGGGTCATCAACGCGGACGCGGAACTGCAGGCATCGAAGAAACTCGCCGAAGCGGCCGGCGAGATGTCCCGCCAGCCGGCCGCGCTGCAGCTGCGGCTGCTGCAGACCGTGGTCGCGGTCGCGGCGGAGAAGAACTCCACACTGGTGCTGCCGTTCCCGGTGGAACTGCTCCGGTTCCTGGAGCGGGCGCAGCAACCCGGACAGGTGCAGCAGCAACCGCAACAACAACCGCAGCCGCCGCAGCAACAACCGCAGCCGGAGCCGCAACAGGTGCCGCCCGTGGTGCCTGAGGCAGCGCCTCCGCCTCCGCCTGCGCCTGCCGCCGCGCCGGTGGCCTCCGGGCCCACGCGGGTCGCCCGCCCGAAGCCACTCGCCAGGCACTGACCTGAGTGAATGCCGGCCGAGGACCGGTTGTCAGACCCCCCGCCTAGACTCGCGGAGTCAGTGAGATCAGACGATCGAGCGCGGGACGGGAGGGGTGCGATGGCCTCGGCAGGGCGTGTGCAACAGGACACGCAGGACGCGGCCACGGCTCGCTTCCTGCGGTGCGCTGCCGTCTTCCTGCCGGCCTCGCTGCCGCGGGACGGGCGAGTCGCCTTCTGGGCCCCGGACGACGGTCCGCTTCCGGAGGCCGGGCCGGCCGGGTCGGCCGAGGGCGCCGAGATCACCATCGTGCGACGTCACGGGCAGCAGGGTGAGGTCCGTGTCCGCGCCGTGCCCGCCGTCCTGCTGCCCGTCGCCGACGCCCTGCCCCTGCTGGTCCGCGCCCGGTACCGGCAGTCCGCTCATCCGGCCGCCCGCTGCTGGGGAGCGGCCGCACTCCATGGGCTCAACCTGGTGGCGCGCGGCCGGCTGGTCCCCGGTCTGACGGCCGAGGACCACGACGCCTGGCGGGCCGGTCCGCGCGACGCCGAGGACATCGCCCATCTGCGCGCGATCGCCGCAGCCATGCCGCCCGAGGCACATGCCGTCCCGCTCCCGGACCGCACACCGCTTCAGCTCCCGGACCCCGAGTCGCTGGTCGGTGCGTTCCTCGACGCGGTCGCCGACACCCTGCCCCGGACACCCGCGGCGGCGTACGCGATGGGGGCCCCCTTCGCGGCCCGCGAGGCCCAGCATCTGCCCCGCGCCCGCGACTGGGCCGCCGAGGTCGCTGCCGGTCTGGACGCGGGGGTGCGGGTGTCGCTCCGGCTCGACCTGTCGGCGTACGAACTCTTCGACACCGCCGACACCTACGGCGGCCCCGACGCCGGCGATTCCACCGAAGACACCGCGGACATCCACCGCGGCGCCGCGCGGCATGCCGCCGCAGCGATCACGCAGGTGCACAGCCTGGCCGACCCGACGTACGTCATCGACGCCGCCGCACTGTGGAACGGCGGTGGCGGAGAACCGTTCGGGCCGCGGGCCAGGATCGACGCCGTGCTCGCACTGCGCCGCGCCGCCCGCGTCTGGACGCCGCTGGAACGGCTGCTTGACCAGCCGGTCCCCGACGTGCTCGCCCTCACCGAGGACGAGCTGTACGAGCTGCTGAGCGACGCCGGGGCGCGGCTGGCGGCGGCCGGCGTGAGCGTCCACTGGCCGCGCGAACTCGTCCGCTCCCTCACGGCCGCCGCCGTCGTACGGCCCGCGCCCGGCTCAGCCACCGACGGCACCTCGTTCTTCGACGCCGAGCAGCTCTTCTCCTTCAACTGGCAGCTGTCGCTGGGCGCCGAGCAGCTCACCGAGCGGGAGATGGACATCCTCGCGGAGGCCCACCGCCCGGTGGTGCGCCTGCGGGACCAGTGGGTCGTCGTCGACCCCGCGCTCGTACGCAAGGCACGCAAGCGTGAGCTCGGCCTGCTCGACCCGGTGGACGCCCTCGCCGTCGCGCTGACCGGCAGCGCGGAGGTGGACGGTGAACAGGTCGAGGCGGTGCCCGCCGGTGCCCTCGCCGAACTCCGCACCCGGATCCTCGCCGACGACGCCACCATCGAGTCGCCGCCCGGGCTGGACGCCACGCTCCGCGACTACCAACTGCGCGGCCTGGCCTGGCTCGACCGGATGACATCGCTCGGCCTCGGCGGCTGCCTCGCCGACGACATGGGACTCGGCAAGACCATCACCGTCATCGCCCTGCATCTGCGCCGCGCGCACCCCGCACCCACCCTGGTGATCTGCCCCGCCTCCCTCCTGGGCAACTGGCACCGGGAGATCAACCGCTTCGCGCCGGGTGTTCCCGTCCGCCGCTTCCACGGCACCGACCGCACGCTCGACGACCCCGACGACGGCTTCGTCCTCACCACGTACGGAACGATGCGGTCCAGCGCCGCCGAACTCGCCCGGCACAGCTGGGGACTTGTCGTCGCCGACGAGGCGCAGCACGTGAAGAATCCGCACTCGTCCACCGCGAAGGCGCTGCGCACCATCCCGGCCCCGGCCAGGATCGCGCTCACCGGCACCCCCGTGGAGAACAACCTCTCCGAGCTCTGGGCCCTGCTCGACTGGACCACCCCCGGGCTGCTCGGCCCCCTCAAGGCGTTCCGCGCCCGGCACGCCCGGATCGTCGAGAACACCGGCACCGCGGCAGGACTCGGGAACGAGGAAGCGATCGAGCGTCTCTCCCGGCTGGTCAGGCCGTTCCTGCTGCGCCGCAAGAAGTCAGATCCGGGCATCGCCCCGGAGCTGCCGCCCAAGACGGAGACCGACCACCCCGTCTTCCTCACCCGCGAACAGGCCACGCTGTACGAGGCGGCGGTACGCGAGACCATGGCGTTCATCGAGGCCTCCGAAGGCATCGCCCGCCGCGGACTGATCATGAAGCTGCTGGCCTCGCTCAAGCAGATCTGCAACCATCCCGCGCAGTACCTGAAGGAGGAGCCGACCCGCCTCATCGGCCGGTCCGGCAAGCTCGCCCTGCTCGACGAACTCCTCGACACGATCCTCGCCGAGGACGGCTCCGTGCTGATCTTCACCCAGTACGTGACGATGGCCCGGATCCTCTCCGCCCACCTCGCGTCGCGCGCCGTCCCGTCCCAGCTCCTGCACGGCGGTACACCGGTGGCCGAACGGGAACGGATGGTGGACCGCTTCCAGTCCGGCGAGGTACCCGTCTTCCTGCTCTCCCTCAAGGCGGCGGGCACCGGACTGAACCTCACCCGCGCCGCCCATGTCATCCACTACGACCGCTGGTGGAACCCTGCGGTCGAGGAGCAGGCCACCGACCGCGCGTACCGCATCGGCCAGACCCAGCCCGTCCAGGTGCACCGGCTGATCGCGGAAGGCACCGTCGAGGACCGGATCGGCGACATGCTGGCGGCCAAACAGGCCCTGGCCGACGCGGTGCTCGGCGCCGGAGAGACCGCGCTGACCGAACTCAGCGACCGTGACCTCGCCGATCTCGTCTCGCTCCGGAGGCCGTCATGAGCCCCCGCTCCCGGTCCGCGTCGTATGTCCGCGCCCGCCCGGGCCCCGACGACCTGCGGCGCACCTTCGACGCCGTGCCGCCCCGCACGTCCGAGGGCGGCGCACCGTTCGCGGACAGCTGGTGGGGCCGGTCCTGGGTGGCGGCGCTGGAGTCCCTGTCGATGGACGAGGGGCGCCTCGCCCGCGGCCGTACGTACGCCGACAGCGGCCATGTCGCCGCGATCACCGTGACTCCCGGCCGCGTCGTCGCCTACGTCCAGGGCAGTCGCCCCCGCCCGTACCGGACCGAACTGCGGCTGCGGACCCTCACCGACACCGGCTGGGACACCTTCCTCGACGCCGTCGCCGAGCGGCCCGGCCATCTCTCCGCGCTGCTCGCCAAGGAGATGCCGCACGGACTGGTCGACACGGCGGCCGAGACCGGCATCGGACTGCTGCCCGCCGCGGACGACCTCGACCCGAGCTGTTCCTGCCCCGACCACGGCTGGCCCTGCAAGCACGTCGCCGCCCTCTGCTACCAGATGGCCCGCCTGCTCGACACCGACCCGTTCGTCCTCCTGCTGCTGCGCGGCCGGGGCGAGCGCGAACTCGTCGAGGAACTGGGCCGGCGCAACGCCGCGCACTCTGCCCGGGAACGGCCCACGGCCGTCGCCACCCCCTCCGTGCCGGCGCGTGAAGCGTTCGCCGACCGATTCCTGCCGCCGCTGCCCTCCCCGCTCCCGGAACCCGCGCATCCCGGCCAGCCGCCCTCGTACCCCGAACTGCCCGGCGCCCGCGACCCGCTCGCCCTCGACCACCTCGCCACCGACGCGGCGGTCCGCGCGCTCACGCTCCTCACCACCGGACACGATCCGCTCGCCGGACTCACCCCCTGGCAGGACGCCGTCCGGCTGGCCGCCGCCCGCCCCACCGCCGGGCTCACCGCCACCACCCGCGCCCTCTACCGCGAGCTCGCCTACGCCACCGGCCGCACCACCACCGACCTGGCTCGCGCCGTCGCCGCCTGGCGCCAGGGCGGCGCCGAAGGGCTGGACGTCCTGGAAACTCCCTGGGACCCCCCGGCCGGTCCCTTCGACCGGGCCCGCCCCGCGCTCGCAGCCACCGACTTCCCCCGCTTCCACCCCTGGCGCAACCACCTCACCCACCCCACCGGCACCCTTCAGCTCCGCTTCGGGCGCGACGGCCGTTGGTACGGCTACGAATCGGACCGGGACAAGGACGACTGGTGGCCCCGCGCGATGCCGGACACCGACCCGGTGGGCGCACTCATGGCTCTGCTCGGCCGCTGACACCGGCTCCGCCCGGACTCCCTGGCTGCTTGTCAGCTCCGCAGGCAGGCGAAGACAGCGATCAGCAGCACGACGACGACCGGCAGCACGATCAGTCCCGCCTTCCGGAACGACTCGTTCTGCTGCTGGGACAGCCCCCGGCCGGCGCCGTGTGCCGACGCCCGTCGACGATCTTCTCCATCGTCAGGAGCGAAGGCGACCAGCCGCAATGCGCACAGACCAGGAAGTCGCGGTACGGGTCGTACCGGAAGACCCGCCGGACCGTGCCGGGGCCGCACTCAGCGAGGCAGCACGGCATCGACGACATCGCGGGCGAAGTCCGGCGGTACCGGTTCGCGGCGGAGCAGCACACGCATCCAGACCGCCCCCGCGATCAGGTCCAGCAGCAGCATCGGGTCGGCGTCCTTCGGGAGTTCACCACGGGCGATGGCGCGGGCGAAGACCGGCTGCTCGCGGGAGAACCGGTCGGCGAAGAAGTCGCGGGTGAGCGCGGCGAGTTCGTCGTCCGGCAGGCCGGTGCCCGCGGTCATGGCGCGGGCGACCGGTTCCGTACGCTCGTCGGTGAGCAGGCCGACGATCTGTTCGGTGAGGGCGATCAGGTCGCCGCGGAGACTGCCCGTATCGGGGATGTCGATGTCGAGGACCCGGGCATGGAGCATGGCCGCCCGCAGCAGCGCCGGTTTCGAGGGCCACCAACGGTAGATCGTCGTCTTGTTGACCCCGGAGTCCTGAGCGACGGCCTCAATGGTGAGACGGGCGTACCCGCGTTCCGCGAGATGGCGCAGCGTGGTGTCGAAGATCGCCTCGGCGGCACGAGGGCCCTTGCCCGGGCGGCGGTTCACGGTCTGATCGGCGGCCATGGGCGCGGAGTCATGGCGGCGGCGTCGGCGGACGGGGCGCGCTCCGGCGGTCGCAGCCCGTTCTTCCGGACCGTACTGGTCGGATTCGGGCTGCACGGCATCGTGCACATGGCGCAGGCACTGGCGTACCGCGGCTACACACCGGGGGTCGCCACGGCGCCGACCGTTGTCATCCCGTACTCGCTGTGGGCCGTGCGGCGGTTGAAGGCGGCCGGTATCGAGAGCGGCGGCGTCGGCGCGGCGGCTGCGACGCTGGCGTTCCTCCCGGTGGCCGTCGCGGGAGCGCACGGGCTGGCGCGCCGGCTCAACCGGCCGCACGGGCGCGGGGCCCGTACGGCTGCATGAGCGGCCTGCGGGCCCGCCGAAATCCCGGTGCGCCCCGTGGCCCGGGCCGTCAGACTCATCCGCATGACTGCGGAGAACAGCCGGATCGATCCGGACCAGCCGCACCCCACACCCGCCTATCACCACATCACTGTGGTGGAGGCGGGCCGGACCGCGTACCTGGCCGGGCAGTGTCCGCTCGACCGTTCCGGCGCGCTGGTGGGACCGGGCGACCTCGACGCCCAGATCGATCAGGTGGCGGCCAATGCGCCCGTCGCCCTGGCGGCCGTGGGCGCCGAGCCCTCCCGGGTCGTCCGGTCGGTCGTCTACGTGGTCAGCGACGACGTCACGGACCTTGGAGCCGCCTGGCGCCGGCTCACCGGCTCGGCCATCGGGCCCGCGTTCACCACCGCGAGCACGCTGCTCGGCGTCGCGCGGCTCGGTTTCCCAGGACAGCTGATCGAGGTCGACCTCACCGCGGCACTGCCCGGCTGAACGCTGACCCCGCGAGCCCCCGTGGTCACGGATGAGCCGTGGGCCGACTGCGCCCGCGGGCCCGCTCCCGCTTCCCGGGACGTCCCGTCACACGCCCGCGGGCAGTGACACCCCGCGCCCCGCGAAGAAGCGCTCGAAGGCGGGCAGCGGAAGCTCCGCGGCACGCGTTGTGGCCGTCGTACCGGACGGGTTGTGGAAGTGGACGCCGGTGCCGTCGGCCGTTTGGGACGTCAGCAGCACCAGATGGCCGCCCCGCCCCGGAGCGGGCCGCTGTGGATGGCGGATGCCGTGGTGCACCGAGGCCATGACCGTCCGGCCGCCGTCGAGCAGACCGAGGATCTCCTGCGTCGAGAGATGGCGGTGGACCGTGGCGTCGAGGCCGTGCGCGTCCTGTACGTACTCCGCGAAGGGGGCGTAGATCAGGCCCCGGATCACCCCGTCCGCATCCTCCGTGTACGCGCCGTACTTGAGCGCACCGTCGCGCAGCACGAACAGGGACGGGGCCCCGGCGCCGAGCGCCATGCGCAGGCAGGTCATACCGCACAGATGACCTGCCCAGCGCGCATACTCGGCCGGTGATGCCGCGCCCGACTCCGCCCAGGCGGGGTCGGTGGCCGGATCGAGTCCGCCCTCCACGATCGGACCGACAAGCTCGGACGAGGCGAACTGAGTGAGGACGGGAGCGCGGCAGGCGGGGCAGGTCACCAGGGGCATCCGATCACTGGCGGTATCCGGTCAGGAAGCGGCCGATGCGGCTGATCGCCGCGTCGAGATCGTCAGCGTACGGGAGTGTCAGGATCCGGAAGTGGTCGGGACGCGGCCAGTTGAAGCCCGTGCCCTGAACCACCTGGATCTTCTCCCGCAGCAGCAGATCCAGGACGAACTTCTCGTCGTCGACGATTCGATGCACCTTCGGGTCGATGCGCGGGAACGCGTACAGCGCGCCCTTCGGCTTCACGCACGACACTCCGGGGATCTCGTTGAGCTTCTCCCAGGCCCGGTTGCGCTGCTCGTACAGCCTGCCGCCCGGAGCCACCAGTTCCCGGATGGACTGCCGGCCGCCGAGCGCGGCCTGGATGGCGTACTGCGCCGGGGCGTTCGGGCACAGCCGCATGGAGGCGAGCATCGTCAGGCCCTCCAGATAGTTGCGGGCGTGCTGCTGCGGGCCGGACACCACCATCCAGCCGGAGCGGAACCCCGCCACCCGGTACGTCTTCGACAGACCGCTGAAGGTGAGACAGACCAGGTCGGGGGCGAGGACTGCCACGCTGTGGTGCTCGGCGTCGTCGTAGAGGATCTGGTCGTAGATCTCATCGGCGAGGACCAGCAGACCGTGCCTGCGCGCCAGGTCGAGGATGCCGTCCAGGATCTCGCGCGGATAGACGGCGCCGGTCGGGTTGTTCGGGTTGATGATCACGACGGCCCTGGTGCGGTCGGTGATCTTCGATGCCATGTCGGCGAGGTCCGGATTCCAGTCCGAAGCCTCGTCGCAGGTGTAGTGCACGGCCCTGCCGCCCGCGAGGGTGACCACCGCGGTCCACAGCGGATAGTCGGGCGACGGGATGAGCACCTCGTCGCCGTCCTCCAGCAGCGCCTGTACGGACATGGAGATCAGTTCGGACACCCCGTTGCCGAGGAAGATGTCGTCCACCCCGACATCGGTCAGTCCCATCGCCTGGTAGCGCTGCGCCACCGCGCGGCGGGCGGAGAGGACGCCGCGCGAATCGCTGTAGCCGTGGGCCTGCGGGAGCATCCGGATCATGTCCTGGACGATCTCCTCCGGCGCCTCGAATCCGAAGAGCGCGGGGTTGCCCGTGTTGAGGCGGAGCACGCTGTGGCCCGCCTCCTCCAGGGCGTTGGCGTGCTCGATGACCGGGCCCCGGATCTCGTAACAGACCTCGTTGAGCTTGCTGGACTGCCGGAATTCCATGCGGTGCCTCCCCGACCCGATTGCGATACTTGGTTTTACCAAGTATGAGCTTGGAAAGTCCAACAACATGTCTAGACTGCGTCGCATGCCACGTCAGCAGCAGCCACCCGCACGCGCCGCGCGCCGCCGAAGTTACGACCAGTTCTGCGCCACCGCCCGGGCCCTCGACTCCGTGGGGGACCGCTGGACCCTGCTGATCGTCCGTGAACTGCTGGCGGGGCCACGCCGCTACACCGATCTGCACGCCGACCTTCCCGGCGTCAGTACGGACGTCCTCGCGTCCCGGCTCAAGGACATGGAGCTGGGCGGCCTGGCCACCCGCCGGAGGCTGCCGCCGCCCGGCGCCGCGTCGGTGTACGAACTGACCGAGCGCGGCCACGGGTTGCTGCCGGTCCTCGCCGCGCTTGCCGAGTGGGGCGCGCCGGCGATCGGCGAGCGGCGGCCGACGGATGCGGTGCGGGCGCACTGGTTCGCGCTGCCGCTGCTGCGCGCGCTGGACGGGCTGACCCACGCGGGAGTCGTCGAAGTCCGCCTCGACGAGGGGGAGTTCCACGTGCGCGTGGACGGATCGAGTGGACCGGCCGACGGTACGGGGGTGTACGGGGACGGGCCGGCCGCTCACGCGGACGCCCGGATCGTGCTCGACGACGAGGTCTGTCTCGCGCTCGGGCGAGGTGAATTCACGCTCGCCGAGGCCGTGAAGGACGGACGCATCGAGGTCGCGGGCGAGGGGGCGCTGGCCGCTGAGCTGCGCGGCGCGTGACTATTGCGAGGGCCGTCGCGGCGACCTTGGTGAGGACCTTCGTGGCGGCCTTCTCGAAGACCGCTGCGTCCCGGTGATTCCGAGGATCAACTCCCGGGTAGCGTCGGGTTATTTGGGATGTCCGGGGCGCCGAGGCGGAGGGAATTCGCGTGAGGATCGCCAGACGGCAGGGGCAGCCGGAACAGCTGGAATGGGAGGAACAGCAAGGGCCGCAGGGGCGAGTGGGTAAGGCCCTGGTCATCGGCGGCTGTGTGGCGGCGCTCGGCTTCGTGCCGTCGGCGGCACTCGCCACCCCCGGGAGCGGGGTGAGCGGCACGGTTGTCGCGAAGGGCACATCGGTCGGCAAACTGAAGGTGAAGACGCCGAAGGGCCGTACGGACGTGACCTTCCGGACGATCACCCTGGAGCCGGGAGGCTCCACCGGCTGGCACACCCACAGCGGCCAGCTGATCGCCGTCGTCAAGTCGGGGACGCTGACGCGCACACTGGACGACTGCTCTCCGACGACGCCGAAGCGGTGGACTGCGGCGGATAGAAGGGCACTGGTTCCCGTTCGACCTGAGTCTCCATCTGCGGCTCTCGCCGGGTGCGCTGCGGCCGCGCACCGAGGAGAGCGAGCGGTGGACGCTGCCAGCTTTCGCGCGGTACGAGGAGGAGGTGGAGCCCGCCGGGCATGCGGACGCGGTCGTCCGGGCCGACGATCCGCTCCACCCCGCCTGGACCGGGTTGCCCGGGGGCGGGTAGGTCACCCGCCGGGCCGGCCGCCGACCGTTGCGACCGCCTCGGCCCCCGACCGGCAGCCCGCCGCTGCGGCCGTGGCCTCGTTCGCCCCCGCCAGCCGCGCCGCGAGGAACCCTCCGGTGAACGCGTCGCCCGCCCCGGTGGAGTCCACCGCTGCGCGCCCCGCAACGGCCGGAACGCGTCCGGTTACCGTTCCTCCGGCGGCGAGCAGGGCGCCCTCCTCGCCCAGGGTGACGACGACCTGAGGGAACATCAGGCTCAGCTTGGCGGCGGCGTCGGCCGGTTCGGGGAGTCCGGTGAGCAGCCGGGCCTCGTCCGCGTTCGGCAGCAGCAGCTCCGCTCCCTCCACGGCCGTCAGGAACGTGTCGGCGCCGAGTTCGGCGAGGAAGCCCGCGGAGGCTGGATCCACGCTCGCCGGGATGTTCCGCCGCCGGGCCTCCCGCAGGGCGAGCAGGGCCGTCGCGCGGCTCGTCGCGGCGAAGAGGAGATAGCCGGAGAGATGCAGATGTGCGATGCCGTCGAGCAGGGACGGTGACCAGTCGGCGGGGGAGAGGCGCAGTACGGCGCCGCTGTCGGTGAGGAAGGTGCGTTCGGCCGCGGAGTCGACGAGCGCGACGACGGTGGCGGTCGGCGCCCCGTCGTCCACCACCAGCAGAGGACGCACTCCCGCCCGCCGCAGCACATCCTCGTGCCAGGCCGCGGAGTCCGCGCCCACCCGCGCCACCAGTCGCACGTCCTGGCAGCCCGAACGCGCCGCCCAGCAGGCGGCATTGGCGCCGGCCCCGCCCGGCAGCGTGCTGATCCGGGCCGCCGTGTCCGTGCCGTGGACGAGTGGCGAGACATGCCGGGCCACCACGTCCGTGACCACGTCCCCGACGACGAGAAGGCCGCCGCCGGTCACTGGGATCCTGCCGGGTCCCGCTCCAGCGGTCCCTCGTGGATCGTGGCCCAGGCGACGGCGATCCGCGCCGCAAGCGATACGTTTCCGCGCACCGCCGCCACGTTGGCCTCCAGCGACGCCCCTTCGGTCTGCCGCATCAGATGGTTGAGCAGGAAGGGTGTGACGGCCTGGCCCACGATGCCGCGCTCCCGGCACGAGTCCAGTGCCTCCGCCAGTACGCGGTCGTGCAGCGCGGGATCCAGCTGGTCCTTCTGCGGTACGGGGTTGGCGACGATCAGCGCCGCGGCGGGACCGCCGAGCGTGTCCCCGGCCCGCATCACTTCCGCGACCTCCTCGGGCGTGCGCACGGTCCAGTCCACCGGTTCCCCCGAACTGCTGAGATAGAAGCCGGGGAAGTGCTCCGTGCGGTAGCCGAGTACTCCGACCCCGAGTGTCTCCAGGCGCTGCAGCGTCGCGGGGACGTCCAGGATCGACTTCACGCCCGCGCACACCACGGTGATGTCGGTCCGTGCGAGCAGCCGGAGATCCGCGGACTCGTCCTGGGTCTCGGTCCACCCCCGGTGTACACCGCCGAGGCCGCCCGTCGCGAAGACGCGCAGCCCGGCGCGGGCCGCGAGGAACGCCGTCGCGGACACGGTCGTCGCTCCGCTCGCTCCCGCCGCCAGTGCCGGAGCGAGGTCCCGGTGCCCGAGCTTCCGCATCGTCGGATCTCCGGCGACCCGCTCCAACTCGGACTTGTCCAGGCCGACATGGGCCCTTCCGTCCAGTACGGCGATGGTCGCGGGGACGGCCCCCGCCGACCGTACGAGCTCTTCCAGCTCTTCCGCGACCTGTAGATTCCGGGGTCGCGGCAGGCCGTGCGCGATGATCGTCGACTCCAGTGCCACGACGGGGCGGTGCGCGGCGAGGGCTTCCTGTACCTCGGTGGAGAGGGCCGGTGCGTACGGGTGGGCGCGCTGCGGCGCGTTCGGTGACATGTCCACATCCCTGTCGCGGGCGGTCCGGCCTCAAACGTGTCCCGGGAGCCGAACAGTCGCCGAGTGTGGGCCCTTCCCCTCCGCGACGCGTCGCTCGACGCCGTCGTCCGCGCCATGAGCACCACGTCGACACCACCGCGGCAACCGGACGGCGCACCCGCACGAGAACGACGGACCCGGCATTTTCAGCCGGTCCTGGTGGCACGACGTCCCGACGCGATCGCTAGGGTGACCGACCATGACGACAATTGATCAAGTTCCCGCTTCCTTCGTTGTGCACATCCCGGACGCCGACCTCGAACCGGAACCGCTCGACCCCGCTCAGATCGTCTCGGGCGAGCCCGTGGTGACCGGCAAGGTGCTCTGGGAGTCGCCGGACGGCAAGCAGCTGCGGGGCATCTGGCAGATCACGCCCGGCGTGGTCACCGACACCGAGGCCAACGAGCTGTTCGTGGTCGTCAGCGGGCGCGCGACCGTCGTGGTCGAGGACGGCGAGACGCTGGAGATCGGCCCGGGTGACGCCTGCGTCCTGCGCGAGGGCGACCGTACGACGTGGACCGTGCACGAGACGCTGCGCAAGGCGTACCACATCAGCCTCTGAGCACCCGGCGCCTGTCCGGCGGGCGCCTGCGGTCCGGTGCCGCTCCCCGTTCGCCCGATCCGGTCACGTTCCGGTCCCGCCCCGGTCAGGTGGTGGCGGGCCGGGACAGCGCCCGGCGCAGCGCCAGTGCCGCCATCGGCAGCAACAGGCAGGCGCCGGCCGCGTTCAGCCAGCCGTAACCCGCCTGGGAGACGATCACCCCGGCGACCGCGCCGCCGATGCCCGCCGCCGTGTTCATGGTCAGGTCCGACAGACCCTGCACGGCGGCGCGGGCGGGCTGCGGCACGGAGTCGGTGAGGAGCGCCGAACCGGCCACCAGGCCCGCCGACCAGCCGAGCCCGAGCACGAACAGACCGGCGGCCGTCTGGCCATGACTGGGACCGGCGGTGCCGGCCAGCAGCGCGGCGCAGGACAGCAGCCCGACGGCCAGACCGATCACGGCGAGCCGTCCGAAGCGGTCGGAGAGCCAGCCCATCACGGGTGAGAACGCGTACATGCCCGCGATGTGGCCGCTGATGACCAGGCCGATCAGCTGCAGGTCCGCGCCGTGGTGGCCCAGATCGACCGGGGTCATCACCATGATCGACACCATCGCGGTGTGCGATCCGGCCACCGTCACCAGCGCCAGCCGGGCCATCGGCGAGGCCCGCACCGCCGCGATGCCCGCCCGCAGCGAACGGCCGCCCGCGGACCGGCTGTCCTGCGGGGCCAGCGCACGCGCGGTGAGCAGCGGATCGGGCCGCAGCAGCACCGCGACCACCACCGCGGCGAGCAGGAAGATCCCGGCGGCCCAGAGGAACGGTCCGGCCGTCTCGGGTATGGACGTGGACCGGAAGACCCGGCCCGCCGGAGCCGCAATGTTGGGGCCGAGGACCGAACCGATCGTGGTGGCCCAGATGACGGTGGAGATCGCCCGGCCGCGACGGTCCGGCTCGGCCAGGTCGGCGGCGGCGAACCGCGCCTGCAGATTGGCCGACGAACCGGCACCGAACCCGGCCATGCCGAGCAGCAGCAACGGGAAACTGCCCACGACGGAGGCCACGACCACCAGCCCCGCGCCCAGCGCACCGATCAGATACGCGAGAACGAGGCCGGGGCGTCGGCCCCGCGAGGTCATCAGGGCGGCCAGCGGCAACGACAGCAGCGCCGTGCCGGTCACCGACGCGGTCGGCGCGAGACCGGACAGCGCCTCGGAGCCGCTCACTTGTGTTGCCAGCACGGGGGCCAGGGCGATACCGATGGGCACACCGAGGCCGCCGAGGATCTGAGAGGCGATCAGCACCGCGGACGTCCTGCGCCGAAGAGCGGGCAGCTCCGCCGCGGTGACGGGTGTGGCCGCGGTGGGTCCGCCTGGTCCGCCGGGTCCGGTGGGGGAGTCAGGTGCATCGAGGGTGTTGGTCACTGACGGAGTGTGCCAGCTTGCACGGGGGTACGAAAACGGGTTCCGGGCCGGTCGGGGCACGCGGGCTCAGAACAGCGGTTGCGGAAGAACCCCTTCCAGCGCCAGCAGCTGCCGCTTGGTCTCCAGGCCGCCGCCGAACCCGCCGAGTCCGCCGTCGCTCTCCACCACCCGGTGGCAGGGCACCACCACGGGCAGTGGGTTGGACCCCATGGCCGCTCCGACCGCCTGCGCCGCGCCCGGCTGCCCAGCCCGCTCGGCGAGGTCCCCGTACCCGACGACCGTTCCGTACGGCACACCCGTCGCCAGCTCGCGGAGCACCTGGCGGTTGAAGCCTGTGGTCAGCGACCAGTCCAGGTCGAGCGAGAACTCCCGCAACGAGCCGGCGAAGTACTCCGCGAGCTGGCGTATCGGCTCGGCCAGGCGCCCCGAACCGGGCGCCTCCACCGGCTCCGTCCCGAGACGGGTGCGCAACTGCCCGACCGCCCTGTCCCGCACGGCGGGCCCGGCGTGGAAGACCACGCTCACCAGCCCCGCGTCGGTCGCGGCAAGCAGCAGCGGCCCGATGTCGCTCCCGACGACGGCCCACTCGACCCTGCCGCCGACATCGCCTCCGCCGGCACCCCCGTTGCTGTTCATGGAATCCACCGTACGGCCGGCCACTGACAACGGGGGGCGGAATGCTCCCTCCGGTCGTCAGCCGGTCGCCTCGCGCACCACATCAGGGGTGCTGGTGATGATCCCGTCCACGCCGAGGAGGTCCACCTTCGCGGCGGTCGCCGCATCGTTGACCGTCCAGGTGTTGACCCTGAGCTTCTTGCCGTGCGCGCCCTTCAGCGCGTGCACAGCGGCTACGTAGTCGGCGCCGATCGACCTGTACGACGGGTTGATCTGGTCGGTGAACGCCGCGTACGACGGCAGATCGGCGATCGCAGGGGTGCCGAGGAGGCCGGTGGTGACGTCCGGACGCTGCTGATGGACCTTCTTCAGACTGCCCGCGGAGAAGCTCTGGATCACGAGTCGGCTCCTGACGTGATCGCGGTCGAGCCACCCCGCCCGGCGCAGCACCCGCAGGGTGTCCTTCTCGATGCCCGGATAGAGCTCGGGGCTCTTGATCTCCAGCAGCAGCTTCTGCCGGTTGCGCCCGATCCGGTCCAGGTACTGCGTGAGCGTGGGGATCCGGGTCCCGGTGTACCGCGCACCGAACCAGCTGCCCGCGTCCAGCCGGGCGATCTCCGCGGCCGTGAAGTCCTTGACCGCCCACGGCGCACGGTCCGGGAAGACGTTCGCGACGTCGGTGGTCCGCTTCAGACCGGTGTCATGGATGACGACCGGCACACCGTCCCTGGTGAGCTGGACATCGTTCTCCACCCAGTCGAAGCCGAGGCGGTCGGCCCTGTCGACGGCGGCCAGGGTGTTCTCCGGCGCGTACGCCGAGGCGCCCCGGTGGGCGAAGACGACCGGGGCCGCGGCGGGCGCCCCGGTGGCCCGCGCGCCGACCGTCCGGCTGCCGGTCACTGTCTCCGTTACCGTGGCCGAGCCGGTGTCCGTGGCCGATGAACGGAGGGTGGGAAGCAGCAGCGCGCCGACGCCCAGCAGGGCGGCGGCAGTGAGGGAGACGGCTGCGGTGCGTGCGTGCACGTGTACTCCTCGCGGCAGAGCGGCGAACGGGCCGAGCGTGACAGCCGCCACCCGACGAGGGGCGGGTGAAGGGTGGCCATCATGTGAACGCGGCAGGCCTGACGGAGTCACAAGCCGGTTTCCCGGTCGATAAAGTGCAGCTCTTCTGTTTGTTTGCCGGGACTTGCGCCTTAGGGTCACCCCGAACCCGGGCCTCCTCGAAGGGCGTACGAGCATGCAGGGCACAATCGACGGTTTCAGCTATGGAGTGGTGACGCCCGTTGCGGCGTTCCTCATGGCGTTCCTCGGCGCGACCCTCGGACTGCGCTGCACGACGCGGTCGCTGCGCACCGAGCGTTCCTTCAAGGCCGGCTGGCTCGCCCTCGGGGCCACCTCCATCGGCTCCGGCATATGGACGATGCACTTTATCGCGATGATGGGCTTCAGCGTCGACGGCATCCCGATCGGCTACGACACCCCGATCACGTTCGCCAGCCTGGCCATCGCGATCGTCATGGTCGGTATCGGCATCTTCATCGTCGGCTACCGCGGCGCCACCTCCATGGCCCTGGTCACCGGCGGCACCATCACCGGACTCGGCGTGGCCACCATGCACTATCTCGGTATGGCCGGCATGCGCCTCCAGGGAACGCTCGACTACGACACGCTCACCGTTTCGCTCTCCGTCGTCATCGCCGTGGTCGCCTCCACGACCGCACTGTGGTCGGCCGTCTCCATCCACGGCTTCCTGCCCAGCCTCGGCGCCGGCGTGGTGATGGGCGTGGCCGTGAGTGGGATGCACTACACGGGCATGGCCGCGCTCAGCGTCCATCTGCACCCCGCGGCCGTCGCGGATTCCGTGACCGACAGCGGGCCGGTCTCGGCCCTGATCCCGCTGATGATCGGTCCGGCCTGCTTCCTCCTGCTCGCCGCGGTGGTCGTCATGTTCGATCCCCTGGTGGTGATGGGTTCCCCGGACTGGGACGACCCCCGGAACGGAGTCGGCGCCGGTCGGCCTCCCGGCATCCCCGTCCAGCGCCAGGTCCCGCGCTTCGGTACCCACGCCGACCCGGCGTCGTTCCACTCGCAGCACCGGGCCTCCTCACCGCCCCGGGACCGGTGACCGGGCCCGGTTGTTCCACCTGGCCGGAGCCATGAAGAACGGGTCCCGGCAGCCGGACAGAACAACCGGAGGACAGCCCAGCAGGGCGTCAGTCAGTGGTGGAGCCACGACCACCGGAACCCGGCTACGAGTATCAATGTCAGTGGGGGGTCGTACCGTGGTTCCATGCGGCCCGTTTCGAAGATCGAACGTTCGGTGGCGCCTTTCGAGGTCGTCAGTCCCTACCAGCCCAGCGGCGACCAGCCCGCTGCCATCGCCGAGCTGGAGCGGCGTATCCGGGCAGGTGAGAAGGATGTCGTGCTGCTCGGCGCGACCGGCACCGGTAAGTCGGCGACCACCGCCTGGATGATCGAGAAGCTGCAGCGCCCCACCCTGGTGATGGCGCCGAACAAGACGCTCGCCGCCCAGCTGGCGAACGAGTTCCGCGAGCTGCTCCCCAACAACGCCGTCGAGTACTTCGTCTCGTACTACGACTACTACCAGCCCGAGGCGTACATCCCGCAGTCGGACACCTACATCGAGAAGGACTCGTCGATCAACGACGAGGTCGAGCGGCTGCGCCACTCCGCGACGAACTCGCTGCTCACCCGCCGCGACGTCGTCGTGGTCGCCTCGGTCTCCTGCATCTACGGCCTCGGTACGCCGCAGGAGTACGTGGACCGCATGGTTCCGCTCACGGTGGGGGAGGAGATCGACCGCGACCAGCTGCTGCGCCGCTTCGTCGAGATCCAGTACACGCGCAACGACGTCGCGTTCACCCGTGGCACCTTCCGGGTGCGCGGCGACACCATCGAGATCTTCCCGGTCTACGAGGAGCTCGCCGTCCGCATCGAGATGTTCGGCGACGAGATCGAGGCGCTCTCCACCCTCCATCCGCTCACCGGCGAGGTGATCAGCGAGGACCGCGAGCTCTACGTCTTCCCCGCCAGCCACTACGTGGCGGGCCCGGAGCGCATGGAGAAGGCGGTCAACGGCATCGAGCAGGAGCTGCAGGAGCGCCTCGACGAGCTGGAGAAGCAGGGCAAGCTGCTGGAGGCCCAGCGGCTGCGGATGCGCACCACGTACGACATCGAGATGATGCGCCAGATCGGCACCTGCTCCGGCATCGAGAACTACTCGATGCACATGGACGGGCGCGAGCCCGGCACCGCCCCCAACACCCTCCTCGACTACTTCCCCGAGGACTTCCTGCTCGTCATCGACGAGTCGCATGTCACCGTGCCGCAGATCGGCGCGATGTACGAGGGCGACGCCTCCCGCAAGCGCAGCCTCGTCGACCACGGCTTCCGGCTGCCGTCCGCCCTCGACAACCGCCCCCTGAGGTGGGAGGAGTTCACGGAGCGGATCGGTCAGACCGTCTATCTCTCCGCCACCCCGGGCAAGTACGAGCTGTCCCGCGGCGACGGGTTCGTGGAGCAGATCATCCGCCCCACCGGGCTCGTCGACCCGGAGGTCGTCGTCAAGCCCACCGAGGGCCAGATCGACGACCTGGTGCACGAGATCCGCAAGCGCACCGAGAAGGACGAGCGGGTCCTGGTCACCACCCTCACCAAGAAGATGTCCGAGGACCTCACGGACTACTTCCTGGAGCTGGGCATCCAGGTCCGTTATCTCCACAGCGACGTCGACACGCTCCGCCGCGTCGAGCTGCTCCGCGAACTGCGGGCCGGGGAGTACGACGTCCTGGTCGGCATCAACCTCCTCCGCGAGGGTCTCGACCTGCCCGAGGTGTCCCTGGTGGCCATCCTCGACGCCGACAAGGAGGGCTTCCTGCGCTCCGGAACATCCCTCATCCAGACGATCGGCCGCGCGGCCCGCAATGTGTCCGGCCAGGTCCATATGTACGCGGACAAGATCACCCCGGCGATGGAGAAGGCCATCGACGAGACCAACCGGCGCCGGGAGAAGCAGATCGCGTACAACACCGAGCGCGGGATCGATCCGCAGCCGCTGCGCAAGAAGATCAACGACATCGTCGCGACGATCGCCCGCGAGGAGATCGACACCGAGGAGCTGCTCGGCAGCGGCTACCGGCAGGGGAAGGCCGTCAAGGCGCCCGTTCCCGCGCTCAGCGGCAAGGCGGGCAAGGCGGGAAAGGCGGCCGGAGCCAAGAAGGCCGGCGCGGTGGTCACGGACCGGCCCGCCACCGAGCTCGCCGGGATCATCGAGGAGATGACCGACCGGATGCGGGCAGCAGCCGCGGACCTGCAGTTCGAGGTGGCCGCCCGACTGCGCGACGAGGTGGGCGAGTTGAAGAAGGAGCTGCGCCAGATGCGGGAGGCGGGCCTCGCCTGACCCATCGCGGCCGGTGTGTTGCAAGACCGACACAAAAACGCCCGAAGCTGCTGCGCCTTCGGCGTGACTGCGTAGGGTGCTGGACAGCCGCACGGACGGGTGCGGGGCAGCGGAGAGGGGACAGCGCGTGACGGTCAACATGACCAAGGGTCAGGCCATCAGCCTGCAGAAGAGCGACGGGGGGACCCTGACCGCGGTACGGATGGGGCTCGGCTGGCAGGCGGCGCCGCGCCGCGGTCTGTTCGGGTCGCGCACACGGGAGATCGACCTGGACGCCTCGGCGGTGCTGTTCGCTGACAAGCAGCCGGTCGACGTGGTCTTCTTCCGTCACCTCGTCAGCGACGACGGCTCGGTGAAGCACACCGGCGACAACCTGGTGGGCGGCGCCGGTTCCGGTGGCGACGACGAGGCGATCCTCGTCGACCTGCAGCGGGTGCCGGTCCACATCGACCAGATCGTCTTCACGGTGAACTCCTTCACCGGCCAGACGTTCCAGGAGGTGCAGAACGCCTTCTGCCGCATCGTCGACGAGACCAACGGCCAGGAGCTCGCCCGGTACACGCTGGACGGCGGCGGCCAGTACACCGCCCAGATCATGGCCAAGGTGCACCGCGTGGGCGCCGGGTGGCAGATGACCGCCCTCGGCAACCCGGCCAACGGCCGCACCTTCCAGGACCTGATGCCGGCGATCCTGCCGCACCTGTAGGCACAGCCGGACCGCTCGGGTCCGTATCGGTAGGGGCAGCTCCCGGAGGCAACGGCCGCCGGGAGCTGCCCCGCATGGCACCGCACCACGGCATCACGCCGACAGACAGCGCACCGCGCCGCACCGCGCAGCATCAACTCGTCGAGGGGACAGGGCAATGACGGCCGAGCTGGTCCGGGGGCAGAACCACACCTTGCCCCAGACCCGTCTGGAGATCCGGGTATCGGCCGGTACGCCCGTCGTGGCCGGTGCCACGCTCGGCGACGAGCAGGGCACGGTGCACGGCGTCGAGTGGATCGCCCACCCGGGCTCGCCCCAGCTGCCCGGACTCGAAGTGTCCAAGCAGGCCGCCGCCGAGCACCGGCTCGCCGTCGACCTCGACGCCCTGCCCGCCTCGGTGCACCGCGTCACCGTGCTGCTGGCGCTGCCCATGGGCGTCGGCGGCCCGGTCAGGTTCGGTGCGGCCGCCGCACCCTTCGTCGCTGTCACGGGCCTCGAAGGCACCGAGATCGCCACCTTCACCCTCACCGGTCTCGACAGCGAGTCCGCGGTCGCCGCTCTGGAGCTCTACCGCCGCCAGGGCGCCTGGAAGGTCCGCGCGGTCGGCCAGGGCTATGCGGACGGTCTCGCCGCGATGCTCGCCGACCAGGGGGTGCCTGGTGCGCAGGAGCTGGCCCGGTCGGTCCATGAGGCGGTCGCCCGGGGCATGGACCGCTCGGTGGCGCCGCCCCCGCCCCGCACCCCGGAAGGCGACCGGGTCCGCCGCGCCGGCGCGGCCTCCGGCCAGCAGGCGCCCGCGCCACCTTCCGCCGCACCGATCGGCGACCCGGCCCCGGCAGCCACCCCGCTGCCCGGCCCCGCACAGCCCCGGCCGGCAGGCGGCGCGGTCCCCACCGCGGGGCCCGCCCAGGGTCCCGCCACGAGTGGCCCCATCAACTACGCACACCCGCGCCGCCGGTCCGCGGCGCCCCCGCCGCCCCCGCCCACCGCACCGCCCGCCGAACCGGGCCGGCCCGCCCGGCCCGTCGCCGGGGACGCGACCGGCTGGTCCATGGAGGAGCGTCTCTACAACCAGGTCTGGGGCATGTTCGAGGACCTGGCCCGCACCACCGCCGCGTACCGCAGCGCCGTCGACTTCGCCGAGTCCCGCATGGACCAGGAGCTCGACCGGGCCCTGTCCGACCCGCGCAACCGGATCGGTGGAGCGGGCGACCGGGCCCGCGAGGAGGCCCGCACCAAGCGCGACCAGCTCACCGACCGGGCCCGCGAGGCGCTCGACCGCGATCTCGCCCAGCTCGCCGCCGAGTCCGCCGTCGTCGAACCCGCGCTCCCCGCCGCGTACGCGGGCTGGGACAACCCCGTCTGGCACGCCTACCGCGTCCCCATGGAGATCCCCATGGCCCTGCGGATCGGCGACCTCCATCTGCCCGAGAGCGCCGACCTGCGCATCCCGCTGCTCGTACGGCTGCCGCTGGAGCGCGGAATCTGGGTCGACAGCGGGCGTACGGCCTCCGAGGCGGCGGCCCTGACCGGTCCGGACCAGCTCCGCCGCCTCGCCATGGAGAACGCCGTCGCGCACGCGGCCCGGCTGCTCGCCGTCTACCCGGCGGACGAGTTCTCCGTCCATGTCATCGACCCCGCGGGCTCGGCCACAGCGGCGCTCGCGCCCCTGGTCGACTCCGGAGTGCTCGCCGCGCCCCCCGCCGCCGGCGCCTCGTGGAAACCACCCACGGACGTCAACCACCCACGCCCCCCGGCTGCGTCCGCCCCGTACCCGGTTGCCACCGGCGCCGGGGGAGTGGCCTCGGTCCTCGCCCACCTCACCCGGCGCGTCGACCTCGTACAGATGGCGATCCGGGCCGGCGCCGCCGATGCGCTCCCGCCGGACCTGGACACCGCCGAGCAGTTGTTGATCGTCAACGACTTCCCGCACGGCTTCGACGACCGGGCCGTCACCCAGCTGCGCTACCTCGCGGACGAGGGCCCCTCGGTCGGCGTCCACCTGCTGATGGTCGCGGACCGGGAGGACGCGAGCGCGTACGGGCCGGTGCTCGACCCGCTGTGGCGCTCCCTGCTGCGGATCACCCCGGTCGCCGACGACCACCTGGCCGATCCCTGGGTCGGTCATGCCTGGACATACGAGCCGCTGAGGACTCCACCCGGCAGCCGGGTGCTGCAGAACGTGCTCGCCCAGGTGGCCGCCGCCCGCCGTAGCGGGCGGCCTTGACTCATCGAACCACTTCTGACCTGCATTTTTGAAAGATCTTTTCCCTGACCTTTACCTTTTCTTGGTGTTCCCTGTACTGTTCCTTGAACGGAGGGGAGTACTCCCATACGTGACGTGCCCGTCAGTACGGACCGTGACCGGTCCCGGGGCGTCGGCCCGTGGTGCGCACCCCGTGCACCCGGGTGGAAGAGACCTCCGGCAGCGACGACGCTGATCAGTAGCCGTAGCGAACTGCCGGAGGCGCAGTGGACGTTTCATGGACCCTCTGGGTGCTGACCATTCTTGGTCTGTCAGCCCTTGTCGCCGTCGACTTCTTCATCGGGCGCAAGTCTCATGACGTGACGACGAAGGAAGCCGGAATCTGGACGATCGTCTGGATCGCGCTGGCCGTGCTCTTCGGACTCGGCCTGCTCGCGTTCGGCGAGAGCCAGGCATCGGGCGAGTTCTTCGCCGGCTTCATCACCGAGAAGTCGCTCAGCGTGGACAACCTCTTCGTCTTCGTCCTGATCATGGCGAAGTTCTCGGTGCCGTCCCATCTCCAGCAGCGCGTGCTGCTGGTCGGCGTGCTGATCGCGCTGGTTCTGCGAGCGATCTTCATCGCCGCGGGCGCCGCGGTCATCGCCAACTTCTCGTGGGCCTTCTACATCTTCGGCGCGTTCCTGATCTACACCGCCTGGAAGCTCATCCAGGAGGCGCGGGCCGGTGAGGAGGAGGACGACTTCGAGGAGAACCGTCTCCTCAAGTCGATCGAACGCCGCTTCGGTGTCGCCGACAGGTACCACGGCACCAAGCTCTTCATCAGGAACAACGGCAAGCGCGTCCTGACCCCGCTGATGGTCGTCATGCTCGCCATCGGCACCACCGATGTGCTGTTCGCGCTGGACTCCATCCCCGCGATCTTCGGGCTGACCCAGGACCCGTACATCGTCTTCACCGCCAACGCCTTCGCCCTGATGGGGCTGCGGCAGTTGTACTTCCTCATCGGCGGTCTGCTGAAGAAGCTGGTCCACCTCAGCTACGGGCTCTCGGTCATCCTCGGCTTCATCGGCGTCAAGCTGGTGCTGCACGCCCTGCACGAGTCCGGGGTGCATGTCCCCGAGATCTCGATCCCGGTCTCGCTCGGCGTCATCTGCGGCGTGCTGGTGATCGCCACGATCACCAGCCTCCTCGCCAACAAGAAGCAGGCCGCGGCCGAGGCCGACCGTGAGACGGAGAAGAGTTCCCGCACCGAGGCCTGATGCGGCGGTGCGGGTGGGCGGTGCGACCGCTCACCCGCACTCTCGTGTCACCAGCCGCGGGCGCGCCACTCGGGCAGCCGCGGACGTTCGTCGCCGAGCGTCGTGTCGTGGCCGTGGCCCGGATAGACCCAGGTCTCGTCGGGCAGCACGTCGAAGAGCTTGGTCTCCACGTCGTGGAGCAGGCTCGCGAACGCCTCAGGGTCCTTGTGGGTATTGCCGACCCCGCCGGGGAAGAGGCAGTCCCCGGTGAACAGATGCGGGGCGCCGTGCGGGTCGTCGTAGACCAGCGCGATGGAGCCCGGGGTGTGACCGACCAGATGGCGCGCGGTCAGGGCGACCTGCCCCACCCGGATCGTGTCGTCGTCGTCGACCAGCACATCGGTCGGGACCGGGATGCCCTCGGCGTCGTACCGCCCCGCATAGGTGAGCGCACCGGTGGCCGCCACCACCTCGCCCAGCGCCTGCCAGTGGTCGCCGTGCCGATGGGTGGTGACGACGGACGCGATGGAGTCGTCACCGATCAGCCGCAGCAGGGTGGGGGCCTCGGCGGCCGCGTCGATCAGGAGCTGCTCGCCGGTGGCCCGGCAGCGCAGCAGATACGCGTTGTTGTTCATCGGGCCGACGGCGACCTTGGAGATCATCAGGTCCGTCAACTCGTGTACATCCGCACGTCCGCCGACCTTGACCGCTCCGCTGTACGTCATACGTCTCAGCCTATAGCGGCGGCAGTACGGGGAGGGGGCCGCCGTCGACCTTCAGCACCGAGCCGTCGCGGCGGCCGGCGAGCCAGCCGAGCAGCTCCGGCGCCGGGCCGCGGACCGCGACGGCCGGGCCCTCGGCGCCGCCACCCGTGGCCCAGATCCGGCCGTCGTCGGTGGCCAGACCCGTGGAGACGACCTCCGGGTGACGGCCGAACCGCTCCGCGAGGAAGTCGATCTCACGGGCCACGAATTCGTCCGGAAGGTCCTCGAGCTCGTAGCCGATTCCCAGGTCGACATGGTGCAGCTCGACCTCGACCCAGCGGCGGAAGGGGACCCGGGAGGCGGAGTCGGTGACGCCGTTGCGCATCGTGATGGTGCGGGACCAGTCGGCCGGCTCCTCGGCGGCGGCCAGCAAGCGGGCCGCGCTCTCGCGCAGGTCGGCCAGCTGTTCGGTGAGCGGCCGCGTTGCGTCGCGCTCGATGTCCCGCTCGCGGGTTTCGCTGTCTGCGTACATGGGACGGCCCTGGAGAACATTTACGAGCGCGTCGGCGTTACGGGAAAGGTGTGCAAGGACATGGCCCCGGCTCCAGCCGGGCAGCCGTGACGGTTCGGCGGCGGTGACGTCGTCCAGTTTCACCGTCGCGCCGAGGAACCGATCCGTCGCTTCACGTACGGCTGCCAGGTCGTGTGCGTGATCAATCATGCGGCCGAGCCTAGCCTCGGCACTCGTTCGGGTGAAGGAGTCGTCGACCGTCCGTAAATCGAATGCGCGTGCTATACGCTCGGAGTCGAAAAAGCTTCGTACACCGCTGTGGCGCCCCCCATACCCTGGGACAGGGGCTCAGTTCCCCCATTTCTCTCTAGAAAGGTGCGGACCGGCGTGACCGACCGTCTCATCGTCCGTGGCGCTCGCGAGCACAACCTCAAGAACGTCTCGCTCGACCTTCCCCGCGACTCCCTCATCGTCTTCACCGGGCTCTCCGGGTCGGGCAAGTCGTCTCTCGCGTTCGACACGATCTTCGCCGAGGGCCAGCGCCGGTACGTGGAGTCGCTCTCCTCGTACGCCCGGCAGTTTCTCGGCCAGATGGACAAGCCGGACGTCGATTTCATCGAGGGTCTGTCGCCCGCCGTCTCCATCGACCAGAAGTCGACCTCGCGCAACCCGCGCTCGACGGTCGGCACGATCACCGAGGTGTACGACTACCTCCGGCTGCTCTTCGCCCGGATCGGCAAGCCGCACTGCCCCGAGTGCTCCCGCCCCATCTCCCGCCAGTCGCCGCAGGCCATCGTCGACAAGGTGCTCGGCCTGCCCGAGGGCAGCCGCTTCCAGGTTCTGTCGCCGCTGGTGCGCGAGCGCAAGGGCGAGTTCGTCGACCTCTTCGCAGATCTGCAGACCAAGGGCTACAGCAGGGCCCGGGTCGACGGCGAGACCATCCACCTCTCCGAGCCGCCCGCGCTGAAGAAGCAGGAGAAGCACACCATCGAGGTGGTCATCGACCGTCTCACGGTGAAGGACAGCGCCAAGCGCCGGCTGACCGACTCGGTCGAGACCGCGCTCGGGCTCTCCGGCGGCATGATCGTGCTCGACTTCGTCGACCTCCCCGAGGACGACCCCGAGCGTGAGCGGATGTACTCCGAGCACCTCTACTGCCCTTACGACGACCTCTCCTTCGAAGAGCTGGAGCCGCGCTCCTTCTCCTTCAACTCCCCCTTCGGCGCCTGCCCCGACTGCACGGGCATCGGTACACGGATGGAGGTCGACCCGGAGCTGATCGTCCCCGACGAGGAGAAGTCCCTCGACGAGGGCGCGATCCACCCCTGGTCGCACGGCCACACCAAGGAGTACTTCGGGCGGCAGATCGACGCGCTCGCCACAGCCCTCGGATTCCGTACGGACATCCCGTGGGCCGGGCTGCCTCAGCGGGCCAGGAAGGCCCTGCTCTTCGGCCACAAGATCCAGACCGAGGTCCGCTACCGCAACCGGTACGGGCGTGAGCGCGCGTACACCACCCCGGCCTTCGAGGGCGCGGTGCAGTTCGTCAAGCGGCGGCACTCCGACGCCGAGAGCGACTCCAGCAGGGAGCGCTTCGAGGGCTATATGCGCGAGGTGCCCTGCCCGACCTGTGAGGGCACCAGGCTGAAGCCGATCGTCCTCGCGGTCACGGTGATGGAGAAGTCCATCGCCCAGGTCGCCGCGATGTCCATCAGCGAGTGCGCCGAATTCCTCGGCCGGATGAAGCTGAACGCCCGCGACAAGAAGATCGCCGAGCGGGTGCTCAAGGAGGTCAACGAGCGGCTGAAGTTCCTCGTCGACGTCGGCCTCGACTATCTCTCGCTGAACCGCGCGGCAGGCACTCTGTCCGGAGGCGAGGCGCAGCGCATCCGGCTCGCCACCCAGATCGGCTCCGGACTCGTCGGCGTGCTGTACGTGCTGGACGAGCCGTCCATCGGCCTGCATCAGCGCGACAACCACCGGCTGATCGAGACGCTGGTCCGGCTCCGTGACATGGGCAACACGCTCATCGTCGTCGAGCACGACGAGGACACCATCAAGGTCGCCGACTGGGTCGTCGACATCGGCCCCGGCGCCGGTGAGCACGGCGGCAAGGTGGTCCACTCCGGCTCGCTCAAGGAGCTGCTCGGCAACGACGAGTCGATCACCGGCCAGTATCTGGTCGGCAAGAAGGCCATCGCGATGCCCGACATCCGGCGCCCGGTCGACCCGACGCGCAGGCTCACGGTGCACGGAGCCCGGGAGAACAACCTCCAGGACATCGACGTCTCCTTCCCGCTCGGGGTGCTCACGGCCGTCACCGGAGTCTCGGGGTCGGGGAAGTCGACCCTGGTCAACGACATCCTCTACACCCACCTGGCGCGCGAGCTGAACGGCGCCAAGTCGGTCCCCGGGCGGCACACCCGGGTCGACGGCGACGACCTGGTCGACAAGGTGGTACACGTCGACCAGTCGCCGATCGGCCGTACGCCCCGGTCCAACCCGGCGACGTACACCGGCGTCTTCGACCACGTCCGCAAGCTGTTCGCCGAGACGATGGAGGCGAAGGTGCGCGGCTATCTGCCGGGCCGCTTCTCCTTCAATGTCAAGGGCGGCCGCTGCGAGAACTGCTCCGGCGACGGCACGATCAAGATCGAGATGAACTTCCTGCCGGACGTGTACGTCCCGTGCGAGGTCTGCCACGGGGCGCGGTACAACCGGGAGACGCTGGAGGTCCACTACAAGGGCAAGTCGATCGCCGAGGTGCTGGACATGCCGATCGAGGAGGGCCTGGAGTTCTTCGAGGCCGTCCCGACGATCGCCCGCCATCTCCGTACGCTCCACGAGGTGGGCCTCGGATACGTCAGGCTCGGCCAGTCCGCGCCGACGCTCTCCGGCGGTGAGGCGCAGCGCGTGAAGCTCGCGAGCGAACTCCAGAAGCGCTCCACCGGCCGCACGGTCTACGTCCTGGACGAGCCGACCACCGGACTGCACTTCGAGGACATCAGCAAGCTCATCAAGGTGTTGTCCGGACTGGTCGACAAGGGCAACTCGGTGATCGTCATCGAGCACAACCTCGATGTCATCAAGACCGCGGACTGGGTCATCGACATGGGTCCCGAGGGCGGCAGCGGCGGTGGCCTGGTGATCGCCGAGGGCACGCCGGAACTGGTCGCGACGGTTCCGGCGAGCCACACGGGCAAGTTCCTCCAGGGCATCCTGGACGCGGACCGGGTGAGCGAGGCGGCGGTGCCCGCGGCGCGGAAGCCGGTGCGGAGGACGGCCGCGAAGAAGACGGTGGCCGCGAAGTCGTCCCCTGCGCGGAAGACGGCGACGGCCAAGACGGATGCCGACGGGAGCGCGGCGGCCAAGTCGGCCAAGACGACGGTGGCGAAGAAGACGACCCGGGCGCGCAAGGCCTGACGCGCGGCGCGTCGAGGTGACGGCTCCCGGCCGACAGGCGGGCAGCCGTCACCTCGCGGGCGGCCACAGCCGGCGACGGTTTGCTACCGCTTGGCCGCCTGCTGCCGCTCGGCGCGGGTGGCCCGGCCCACTATCGCCGACCCGGCCCGCGCCGGCCGCTGTGGGTCGGTCATGCCTGCTCAGGCGTGGTCGCGACCAGCCCTGAACCAGGCATGACCGTCCACGACCGGCCCGGCCGCAGGGCCGCCCGTCTCCGCCGGTATCGTCGGTTCTGCCACTGATGCCGGTGGTGCCCCGGGTGCCTTTCGGTACCCCTGGTGCACCCGGCGTCTGTCCGACGCCCCCTTTTCGTCCCACCCCTCTCACCTCGTGGAGTCCGCATGTCCGGCCAGCCCGCCGCCCGCCGTACCGTGCTGAAGGGTGCCGCTCTCGCCGGTGTCGCCGGGCTGGGAGTGGCCGCCTGTTCGACCGAATCGAAGCTCGGGCACGCTCAGACGCCGACCCCCACCGCTCCTGTCGAGCTCGGCTCCCCGGACGAGGTGCCGGTCGGCGGGTCCAAGCTCTACCGCGAGCAGCGGGTCGTCGTCAGCTGCCCGGCCAAGGGTGAGTTCAAGGCGTTCAGCGCTCAGTGCACCCACGCGGGCTGCCTGCTGGACAAGGTGGAGGACAACGAGGGGAACTGCCCGTGCCACGGCAGCCGCTTCGACACGACCACCGGCAAGGCGGTGCAGGGTCCGGCGACCGTGCCGCTGCCCTCCGTCCCGGTCAGGGTCGAGGGCGGAAAGCTGATCGCCGGTCCTGACGCCTGACGCCTGACGCCCGACGCCCGGGCCGGGTCGCCCCCAAGGCGTCCTCCGGACCGTCCCCGAGGCGGGGACGTCCGGCGCCCGGCAGGTGGTGAACATCGCCACCGGCGACGACGGGACGCGGTACGCCACCGAGGGAGCCCGCAAGCTCCCCGACGGCACGGGCGACCTCGCGGTGCTGGTCCTGTGCGGCGAGGACGCGCCGCACAGCCGCCGCCACCGGCAACACCACCGCCACGGGCACCCGCTGCCCCCGTGCCCCGCGGCGCGCTCCCTCAACCCGTGCCCCGGAGCACCGCATCACCCCGGACGTCACCGCACTGTCACTGCCCGCAAGTAGGGTGGGAGCCATGGCAGACCCCTCCAGCTACCGCCCCAAGCCGGGACAGATCCCCGACTCCCCGGGGGTCTACAGATTCCGCGACGAGCACCGCCGGGTGATCTACGTCGGGAAAGCGAAGAGCCTGCGCCAGCGCCTGGCCAACTACTTCCAGGACCTGGCCAACCTCCACCCCCGTACGCGCACGATGGTCACCACGGCCGCCTCCGTCGAGTGGACCGTCGTCGCCACCGAGGTCGAGGCGCTCCAGCTGGAGTACTCCTGGATCAAGGAGTACGACCCCCGGTTCAACGTCAAGTACCGGGACGACAAGAGCTATCCGTACCTCGCGGTCACGCTCAACGAGGAGTTCCCGCGCGTGCAGGTCATGCGCGGTGCCAAGAAGAAGGGCGTGCGCTACTTCGGTCCGTACGGGCACGCCTGGGCGATCCGCGAGACCGTCGACCTGATGCTCCGGGTCTTTCCCGTACGCACGTGCTCCGCAGGTGTCTTCAGGAACGCCGCGCGGACCGGCCGCCCCTGCCTCCTCGGCTACATCGGCAAGTGCTCGGCGCCCTGCGTCGGCCGGGTCACCCCCGAGGAACACCGCGAACTTGCGGACGATTTCTGCGACTTCATGGCCGGCCGCACGGGCACGTACATCCGCCGCCTGGAGAAGGACATGATGGCGGCGGCCGAGGAGATGGAGTACGAGCGGGCGGCCCGGCTCCGCGACGACGTGGAGGCCCTCAAGCGGGCCATGGAGAAGAGCGCCGTCGTCCTCGCCGACGCCACCGACGCCGACCTGATCGCTCTCGCAGAGGACGAGCTGGAGGCCGCCGTGCAGATCTTCCACGTCCGCGGCGGCCGGGTGCGCGGACAGCGCGGCTGGGTCACCGACAAGGTCGAGGCGGTCGACACCTCGAGCCTCGTCGAGCACGCCCTGCAGCAGCTGTACGGGGAGGAGACGGGCGACTCCGTCCCCAAGGAGGTCCTCGTCCCAGCCCTTCCGGAGGACCCGGAAGCGGTCTCCCAGTGGCTCGCCGGCCGCCGGGGCTCCCAGGTCAGCCTGCGCATCCCGCAGCGCGGCGACAAGAAGGACCTGATGGTGACGGTCCAGCGCAACGCCCAGCAGGCCCTGGGGCTGCACAAGACCAAGCGCGCCTCCGATCTGACGACCCGCTCCCGCGCCCTGGAGGAGATCACCGAGGCGCTCGGCCTCGATACGGCTCCGCTGCGCATCGAGTGCTTCGACATCTCCCATCTCCAGGGCGACGACGTGGTCGCCTCCATGGTCGTCTTCGAGGACGGTCTGGCTCGCAAGAGCGAGTACCGCCGCTTCCAGATCAAGGGCTTCGAGGGCCAGGACGACGTCCGCTCGATGCACGAGGTGATCGGCCGCCGCTTCAAGCGGTACCTGCAGGAGAAGGAACGGACCGGGGAGTGGGAGGAGATCCCCGCTCCCACCGGAGCCGTCCCGGCCCCGGAAGCCTCCGATGCCGGCCCCTTCGAGAACGAGTCCCGTGAGGACGACGGCCGCCCCAAGCGGTTCGCCTACCCGCCGCAGCTCGTGGTGGTCGACGGCGGCCAGCCGCAGGTCGCCGCGGCCAAACGGGCCCTCGACGAGCTGGGGATCGACGACATCGCCGTCTGCGGCCTCGCCAAGCGTCTCGAAGAGGTCTGGCTGCCCGACGACGACGACGACCCCGTGGTCCTGCCCCGCTCCAGTGAGGGCCTCTACCTCCTGCAGCGCGTCCGCGACGAGGCCCACCGCTTCGCCATCACCTACCAGCGCGCCAAGCGGGCCAAGCGCATCCGCTCCAGCCCTCTCGATGCGGTCGCCGGACTCGGCGAGACCAGGAAGCAGGCGTTGATCAAGCATTTCGGCTCCGTGAAGAAGCTGAAGCACGCGACAATCGACGAGATCTGCGAGGTTCCGGGAATAGGCCGCAGGACGGCGGAATCAGTGGCTGCCGCCCTCGCCTCGGCCGCCCCGGCCGCGCCCGCCGTGAACACGGCGACAGGAGAGATCATTGAAGAGGACGACGGGGGCAGCGCAACATGACTGAGCACGAGCAGGAACAAGAGCACAATCAGCAGAACCAGCACGAGCAGCAGTACGAGCAAGAGCGCGCGCACGACCGCACAGACCGAGCAGACGGAGCAGGACACGTGAGTACGGGCACCACGATCGAGATGGGCGATGCCACTGCGGCCATCCCCGAGCTGGTGATCATCTCCGGTATGTCGGGCGCCGGGCGGTCCACCGCCGCCAAATGTCTGGAGGACCTCGGCTGGTTCGTCGTCGACAACCTGCCGCCCGCGCTGATCCCCACCATGGTGGAGCTGGGCGCCCGGTCGCAGGGCAATGTGGCCCGGATCGCCGTCGTCGTCGACGTGCGCGGTCGCCGCTTCTTCGACAACCTCCGGGAATCCCTCGCCGACCTCGAGGCCAAGCACGTCACTCGGCGGATCGTCTTCCTGGAGTCCTCCGACGACGCGCTGGTCCGCCGCTTCGAATCGGTCCGCCGCCCGCACCCCCTCCAGGGTGACGGCCGCATCGTCGACGGCATCGCGGCCGAGCGCGACCTGCTGCGCGAGCTGCGCGGCGACGCCGACCTGGTGATCGACACCTCCAGCCTCAACGTGCACGAGCTGCGCGCCAAGATGGACGCCCAGTTCGCCGGCGACGAGGAGCCGGAGCTGCGCGCCACGGTGATGTCGTTCGGCTTCAAGTACGGCCTGCCGGTCGACGCCGACCTGGTGGTGGACTGCCGCTTCCTGCCCAACCCGCACTGGGTCCCGGAGCTGCGCCCGTTCACCGGGCTCAACGAGGAGGTGTCGGCGTACGTCTTCGACCAACCGGGCGCCAAGGAGTTCCTCAACCAGTACACCGAGCTGCTGCAGCTCGTCGCCGCGGGCTACCGCCGCGAGGGCAAGCGCTATGTGACGATCGCCGTCGGCTGCACGGGCGGCAAGCACCGCTCCGTCGCGATGTCGGAGAAGCTCGCCGCGCGGCTCGCCACCGAAGGGATCGAGACCGTCCTCGTCCACCGGGACATGGGGCGCGAGTGACCAGTCGTAATCTGCGCCTGCGGCGGCTGCGCAGAGCCACCTCCGCGCTCTCCGCCCGCAAGCGCGGCGCCCAGCAACCCAAGGTCGTCGCCCTCGGCGGCGGCATGGGCCTGTCCGCGTCGCTCGCGGCGCTGCGCCGGATCACCGGTGATCTCACCGCCGTGGTCACGGTCGCCGACGACGGCGGCTCCAGCGGCCGGCTCCGCGAGGAGCTCGGCGTCCTGCCGCCCGGCGACCTCCGGAAGGCGCTCGCCGCGCTCTGCGGCGACGACGACTGGGGCCAGACCTGGGCCCAGGTCATCCAGCACCGCTTCCAGTCCAAGGGCGATCTGCACGAGCACGCGGTCGGCAATCTGCTGATCGTCGCCCTGTGGGAGCAGCTCGGCGATCATGTGCAGGCCCTGGACCTGGTCGGCAAGCTCCTCGGCGCGCACGGCCGGGTGCTGCCCATGTCCGCCGTGCCGCTGGAGCTCCAGGCGCTCGTACGGGGCCACGACCCGGCCCGGCCGGACGACGTGGACACGGTGCGCGGCCAGGCGACGGTGGCGCTCACCCCCGGTGAGGTGCAGTCCGTGCACCTCGTCCCGAACGACCCGCCGGCCGTCCCGGAGGCGGTCGAGGCGGTCCTGGACGCGGACTGGGTGGTGCTCGGCCCGGGATCGTGGTTCTCCTCGGTGATCCCGCATCTGCTCGTACCGGAACTGCTCGACGCGCTCGTCGTGACGAAGGCCCGCAAGGTCCTCTCGCTCAACCTCGCACCGCAACCCGGTGAAACTGATGGCTTCTCTCCGCAGCGTCATTTGGAGGTTTTGGGACGACACGCCCCTAAACTCGCCCTGGACGTGGTGCTGGCCGACGAAGCCGCCGTGCCCGATCGCGAGCCACTCGCCGAAGCCGCCAAGCGGCTCGGTGCCGCGGTCGAGCTGGCGCCGGTGGCCTCACCCGACGGCGTTCCGATCCATGATCCGGAGCTGTTGGCCGCCGCGTACGACCGTATTTTTCGGATGCATGGAAGGATCGGCCCATGGCGATGACGCCAGCGGTGAAGGACGAAATCTCTCGGCTTCCCGTGACCCGGACCTGCTGCAGGAAGGCAGAGGTTTCGGCGATTCTTCGGTTCGCGGGCGGGCTGCACCTGGTGAGTGGCCGGATTGTGATCGAGGCGGAGCTGGACACCGCTATGGCGGCACGCCGGCTGAAGCGGGACATTCTCGAGATCTTCGGGCACAGCTCGGAGCTGATCGTGATGGCCCCCGGCGGTCTGCGGCGCGGCTCCCGCTATGTCGTACGGGTGGTGGCGGGCGGCGACCAGCTGGCCCGCCAGACCGGCCTGGTGGACGGCCGCGGCCGTCCGATCCGCGGTCTGCCGCCGCAGGTGGTCTCGGGGGCCACCTGCGATGCCGAGGCCGCCTGGCGCGGGGCCTTCCTGGCCCACGGCTCGCTCACCGAGCCGGGCCGCTCCTCCTCGCTGGAGGTGACCTGCCCGGGCCCGGAGGCGGCGCTCGCGCTGGTCGGCGCGGCCCGCAGGCTCTCCATCGCGGCGAAGGCACGCGAGGTGCGCGGCGTCGACCGGGTCGTCGTCCGCGACGGCGACGCGATCGGTGCCCTGCTCACCCGGCTCGGCGCCCATGAGTCGGTGCTGGCCTGGGAGGAGCGGCGGATGCGCCGCGAGGTCCGCGCCACCGCCAACCGGCTGGCCAACTTCGACGACGCCAATCTGCGCCGCTCCGCGCGGGCCGCGGTGGCCGCGGGTGCCCGCGTGGGGCGTGCCCTGGAGATCCTGGGCGAAGAGGTGCCCGAGCACCTCGCGGCGGCCGGACGGCTGCGCATGGAGCACAAGCAGGCGTCCCTGGAGGAGCTGGGCGCGCTCGCCGACCCGCCGCTGACGAAGGACGCGGTCGCCGGTCGGATCCGCCGGCTCCTGGCCATGGCCGACAAGCGGGCCCAGGATCTCGGTATCCCGGGGACGGAATCCACCCTCAGTGAAGAGCTCGCGGACGGCCTGGTGGGCTGAATGTGACGTTCCAGGACAACTGGCCGCTGCCGGTGCCCCGACGGGGTACCGGCAGCGGTTTTTACGGACCCTGTCACGACCCTTGACTTGATCATGGGGTTGTCATGAGTCTTGCGTCGTTTCACTCATGTGGCAGCCAACAGCAAGGGGGGCTTATGAGACGCAGGGCGAGATCGATGCTCGCAGCGGCTTCACTGCTGATAGCGGGTCTGGCGGCGGCACCCGTCGCCCAGGCGCAGGACGGACAGGCATCCAACGCGGGCGCCGACGCCGTGAAGGTCTACAACGCCGATGTCACCAAGGAGCAGATCCCGCTGCTCCTCGCGGCCGGCCAGGACGCACACGAACTGGGCGAGCGCGCGCCGGACAAGGGCACCGCGAAGGTCGAGCTCTTCCTCACCGACGCCGAGGCGGCCGGTCTGAAGGCGAAGGGCGTCGAACTCACCGAGCGCAAGGTCTCGGCTCGGACGCAGCGAGGGCTGGCCGCCGCTGGGGACGGCGTCTTCCGCCCGTACAGCGGCAAGGGCAACATCCAGGAAGAGATCATCGCGACCGGAAAGGCCCACCCGGGCCTCACCAAGGTCATCTCGATCGGCAAGACGCTCCAGGGCCAGGACATCCTCGCCCTCAAGCTCACCAAGGGCGCCAAGACCTCCGGGGACGGCTCCAAGCCCGCGGTGCTGTACATGTCCAACCAGCACGCCCGCGAGTGGATCACGCCCGAGATGACCCGGCGGCTGATGCACTACTACCTCGACAACTACGGCAAGGACCCGCGGATCACCAAGATCGTGGACTCCACCGAGCTGTGGTTCGTGCTCTCCGCCAACCCGGACGGCTACGACTTCACCCACAACCCCGACGGCGATCGGCTGTGGCGCAAGAACATGCGCGACAACAACGGCGACGGCGCCTACACCGCCACCGACGGCGTCGACCTCAACCGTAACTTCGCCTACAAGTGGGGCTACGACAACGAGGGTTCGTCCGCCAACCCGGCGAGTCAGACCTTCCGCGGCGCGGGCCCGAACTCCGAGCCGGAGACCGTCGCCCTGGACCGCTTCGAGAAGCGGATCGGCTTCGAGTACGGCATCAACTACCACTCCGCCGCCGAGCTGCTCCTCTACGGCGTGGGATGGCAGGTCGCCACCCCGACCCCCGACGACGTCCTGTACAAGGCCCTCGCCGGTACGCCCGAGAACTCCGCCGTCCCCGGCTACTACCCGCAGGTCTCCTCCGAGCTCTACACCACCAACGGCGAGGCCGACGGACACGCGGCGAATGTCAACGGGATGATGATGTTCACCCCGGAGATGACCACCTGCCAGACGGCTTCCGCCATCGACCCCGATGACGCCTGGCGCGCCGAGGACTGCCAGTCCGGGTTCAACTTCCCGGACGACGAGAAGCTGATCCAGCAGGAGTTCGCCAAGAACATCCCGTTCGCCCTCTCGGTCGCCGAGACCGCCGCCCACCCCGACCAGCCCTCCTCCTCGGTCGGCCTGACCGCCCCCGACTTCACCCCCGACACCTTTACCACCTCCTACGCCCGCGGCGGCGACCAGGAGATCTCCGTCGTGGCCCGCAAGTCGCTGCGCGACAAGGAGCTGAACTACCGCGTCAACGGAGGCCGCACGCACAAGGAGGACCTCGAAGCCTGGAAGGGCGGCAAGTTCTACGGCGGCAAGGACAACCTCCACTTCGACGACTACCGGGCCGAGGTCGAGGACGCGGAACCGGGTGACCGGGTCGAGGTCTGGTTCACCGGCCGCACGAAGGGCGGCCAGCGCACCTCCAGCGAGCCCTTCACCTACACCGTCGCCGAGCGCGCCAAGGCGAACACCCTGGTGATCGCCGAGGAGGGTGCCGCCGCCCAGAACGCCCAGCTGTACGCCGACGCCCTGAAGGCCAACGGCCGCAGCGCGGTCGTCTGGGACGTCGCCACCCAGGGTGTACCGCACCCGCTCGGAGCCCTCAGCCACTTCTCCACCGTCGTGCACTACGCCGGAACCAGGACGCCCGGCGGACCCACGCAGATGGCGCTCCGTGACTTCCTCAACGGAGGCGGCAAGCTGATCGAGGCCGGCACCCGGGCCGGTGGCAACGTCCAGATCGGCCGGGCCGTGACGGACGACTTCAGCCAGTACTACCTGGGGGCGTACGGCCGTACGAACGCCAACGGCGCCACCGGGTTCAACGGCAGCGGAGTCCTCGCCGGCGCCACCGGCGGACTCGGCGGCAGCGCCGGCGGTCAGCTGAATGCGGCCGGCGCGTACACGGTCACCTCGGACAGCCTGCCCGCGACGGAGTTCCCGCAGTTCAAGAGCGCCGAGGCAGGCCGGTACGCCGGAGTCGTCAATCCGTACGCCCCCTACGCCGGCCAGTGGATGGCCGCCGCCACGCACACCGACAACGACTGGAAGCGGCTGACCCGTACCGTCGATCTGACGGGAGTCAGCGCGGCCGACAAGCCCGAGCTGCGCTTCGCGGTCAACTGGAACACCGAGCCCGGCTACGACCACGCCGTGCTGGAGGCGCACACCACCGGGGCCGAGGACTGGACCACGCTGCCCGAGGCCGGCGGTGCCACCAGGACCGCGGTGCCCGAGGAGTGCGACGCCGGGTACTTCATCAACGGCCACCCGTTCCTTCGGCACTACCTGACCCTCACCGCGGCCGGCTGCGTGGCCAACGGCACCAGCGGAGCCTGGAACAGCTTCACCGGCTCCTCCGCCGGCTGGAAGCAGGTCGCCTTCGACCTCAGCGGATACGCGGGTAAGAAGGTCGAACTGTCCCTGAGCTACATCACCGACCCCGGCTCCGGCGGCCGCGGTGTGTTCGCGGACAACGTCGCCCTGTTCGTCGGAGGGACGGAGAAGGAGTCCGAGGGCTTCGAGACCTCCCTCGGCGCCTGGACCGTGCAGGGCGCGCCGGCCGGCAGCCCGGCCGTCGACGGAGACTGGGCCCGCGCGGGTGAGCTCTTCAAGTCGTACGCGTCGGTCGCCACCCGCGACACCGTGCTGCTGGGCTTCGGGCTCGAGCACCTCGTGAACCCGGACGAGCGCACGCGGCTCGTCGGAAAGGCACTCGCCGCCCTGCGTCGTTGACGCCGAGCAGCCACAGGATTGCGGCGGTCCGTGCCCCTAACCGGGGGGTACGGGCCGCCGCGCCGTGTATACGGCCGCTTGATGTCATGCCTGGGCATTGGGGGAGGTAGGGTCGTAGGCGGTCGGGGACATCCCTATACAACACGCCGGCGTCGAAAACCGGCGTACCTAACGAGGAGATCGGTTTCGTGACGATCCGCGTAGGCATCAACGGCTTTGGCCGCATCGGTCGTAACTACTTCCGCGCGCTGCTGGAGCAGGGTGCGGACATCGAGATCGTGGCTGTCAACGACCTGGGTGACACTGCGACCACGGCGCACCTTCTGAAGTACGACACCATTCTGGGTCGTCTGAAGGCCGAGGTCGGCCACACCGCCGACAGCATCACCGTCGACGGCCACACCATCAAGGTGCTCTCCGAGCGCAACCCGGCCGATATTCCCTGGGGTGAGCTGGGCGTCGACATCGTCGTCGAGTCGACCGGCATCTTCACCAAGAAGGCCGACGCCGAGAAGCACATCGCCGGTGGTGCCAAGAAGGTCCTCATCTCGGCTCCGGCCAAGGGCGAGGACATCACCATCGTGATGGGTGTCAACGAGGACAAGTACGACGCGGCCAACCACCACGTCATCTCCAACGCCTCCTGCACCACCAACTGTGTTGCGCCGATGGCCAAGGTTTTGGACGAGAACTTCGGCATTGTCAAGGGCCTCATGACGACGGTTCACGCGTACACGAACGACCAGCGCATCCTGGACTTCCCGCACTCCGACCTGCGCCGCGCCCGCGCCGCCGCAGAGAACATCATCCCGACCACGACCGGTGCCGCCAAGGCCACCGCTCTGGTGCTCCCTCAGCTCAAGGGCAAGCTCGACGGCATCGCGATGCGCGTTCCGGTCCCGACCGGCTCGGTCACCGACCTGGTCATCACGCTGGAGCGCGAGGTCACCCGCGACGAGGTCAACGCCGCCTTCCAGAAGGCCGCCGAAGGCCCGCTCAAGGGCAAGCTCGTCTACACCCAGGACCCGATCGTGTCCTCGGACATCGTCTCGGACCCGGCGTCCTGCACCTTCGACTCCCTGCTGACCATGGCAGAGGGCACGCAGGTCAAGGTCATCGGCTGGTACGACAATGAGTGGGGCTACTCCAACCGCCTCGTCGACCTGACCGTGTTCGTCGGCAGCCAGCTCTGACCGTCGAATCGGCAGGCACCTCGATGTGAGCACGGGGCTCGGACAGCGCAACGCAGCGCCGTTCGAGCCCCGTTGCATGCTCTCCCGCCCTCCAAGGAGTCCAGCAAGATGAAGACGATCGACCAACTTCTCACCGAAGGGGTCACCGGCAAGCGCGTATTCGTCCGCGCCGACCTCAATGTGCCGCTGAGCGGCACCACCATCACCGACGACGGCCGCATCCGCGCCGTCGCGCCGACCGTGGAGAAGCTCGCCGCGGCCGGTGCGAAGGTCGTCGTCGCCTCGCACCTGGGCCGCCCCAAGGGCGCCCCGGACCCGGCCTTCTCCCTGGCCCCCGCCGCCGCCCGGCTCGGCGAGCTGATCGGCGCCGACGTCGCCTTCGCGACCGACACGGTCGGCGAGTCCGCCCGCGGCACGGTCGCAGCCCTCGCCGACGGCCGGGTCGCCGTCATCGAGAACCTCCGCTTCAACCCCGGCGAGACGTCGAAGGACGACGCCGAGCGCGGAGCGTTCGCCGACCAGCTCGCCGAGCTCGCCGATGTGTACGTGGGCGACGGCTTCGGAGCCGTCCACCGCAAGCACGCCTCGGTCTTCGACCTCCCGGCCCGGCTGCCGCACGCCGCGGGCGACCTGATCGCCACCGAGGTCGGTGTCCTGAAGAAGCTCACCGAGGACGTCGCGCGTCCGTACGCCGTCGTGCTCGGCGGCTCCAAGGTCTCCGACAAGCTCGGCGTCATCGACCACCTCCTGGAGCGGGCCGACCGCATCCTCATCGGCGGTGGCATGGCGTACACCTTCCTCAAGGCCCAGGGCCACGAGGTCGGCAGCTCCCTCCTGCAGGAGGACCAGATCCCGGCGGTGCTGGAGTATCTGAAGCGCGCCGAGGAGAAGGGCGTGGAGTTCGTGCTCCCCGTCGACGTCGTGGTCTCCGAGCAGTTCCCGGACCTCAGGACCAAGGCGCCGACCCAGCACAGCACCGTGCCCGCGCACGCCATCCCGGCCGGCGTGATGGGTCTGGACAACGGACCCGAGACCAACAAGCTGTACGCCTCGAAGCTCGCCGACGCCGTCACCGTCTTCTGGAACGGCCCGATGGGCGTCTTCGAGCACCCCGACTACGCCGAGGGCACCCGGGCGGTCGCCCAGGCCCTCGTCGACTCATCGGGCTTCAGTGTCGTCGGCGGTGGCGACTCCGCCGCTGCCGTCCGCATCCTGGGCTTCGACGAGAACGCATTCGGCCACATCTCGACCGGTGGCGGCGCCAGCCTCGAATACCTCGAGGGCAAGACGCTTCCCGGCCTTGCCGCACTGGAGGACTGACCTTTCATGAGCACCCGTACCCCGCTGATGGCGGGCAACTGGAAGATGAACCTCAACCACCTGGAGGCCATCGCACACGTCCAGAAGCTCGCCTTCGCCCTGGCCGACAAGGACTACGACGCCGTCGAGGTCGCCGTCCTGCCACCCTTCACCGACCTGCGCTCGGTGCAGACGCTGGTCGACGGCGACAAACTGAAGATCAAGTACGGCGCCCAGGACGTCTCGGCGCACGACTCCGGCGCGTACACCGGTGAGATCTCCGGCTCCATGCTCGCCAAGCTGAAGTGCACCTATGTCGCGGTCGGCCACAGCGAGCGCCGCCAGTACCACGGCGAGAACGACGAGATCTGCAACGCCAAGGTGAAGGCCGCGTACCGGTACGGCATGACTCCGATCCTCTGCGTCGGTGAGGGCCTGGACGTCCGCAAGGCCGGTGACCAGGTCGCGTACACCCTCGCGCAGCTCGACGGCGGCCTGAAGGACATCCCGGCCGAGCAGGCCGAGTCGATCGTGATCGCCTACGAGCCGGTCTGGGCCATCGGTACCGGTGAGGTCGCCACGCCCGAGGACGCGCAGGAGGTCTGCGGTGCGATCCGCCGCCGGCTCGCCGAGCTGTACTCGCAGGAGCTGGCCGACGCCGTCCGTATCCAGTACGGCGGCTCGGTGAAGTCCGGGAACGTCGCGGCGATCATGGCGCAGCCCGACGTGGACGGCGCCCTGATCGGCGGCGCCGCACTGGATGCCGACGAGTTCGTCAAGATCGTCCGCTTCCGCGACCAGTGAGTATGCGGTAGCGCCGATCCGTCGTACCCTTGCGGGGGCCGTGGGGGGCATTGTCCTCCCGGCCCCCGTTGTCCGTTAGAGCAGTCCAAGGGAATTCCGGAAAGTAGGGACCAGCCGTGGTTATGGGGTTCTCGATCGCCCTGATCGTCTTCAGCCTGCTGCTGATGCTGCTGGTGCTGATGCACAAGGGAAAGGGCGGCGGCCTCTCCGACATGTTCGGTGGCGGTATGCAGTCGTCCGTCGGTGGCTCCTCGGTCGCCGAGCGAAACCTCGACCGGATCACCGTGGTGGTCGGTCTGGGATGGTTCGCATGCATTGTCGTGCTCGGTCTGCTGATGAAGCTGGACAACTGACCCGGCGTCCGCGATTCCCGGTGAGGGTGTAACTCCTTTCACTGGACGCGCGTTGGGCCTTACGTAGACTGGGGCATCTTCGAGCACCATCACGCAGGGAGTTACGACCGTGGCAAGTGGCAACGCGATCCGGGGAAGCCGGGTCGGAGCGGGGCCGATGGGTGAGGCCGAGCGGGGCGAGTCCGCGCCGCGTCTCCGCATCTCCTTCTGGTGCTCGAACGGGCACGAGACGCAGCCGAGCTTCGCCAGTGACGCGCAGACACCGGACACTTGGGACTGCCCGCGCTGTGGCTTCCCGGCCGGTCAGGACCGGGACAACCCGCCGGACCCGCCGCGCACCGAACCGTACAAGACGCACCTCGCGTACGTACGTGAGCGTCGCAGCGATGCGGACGGCGAGGCCATCCTCGCCGAGGCCCTGGCCAAACTCCGGGGCGAAATCTAGTTCTTGTTCACCGGCCGGTCACCCCATGGGTGCCCGGCCGGAGTGCATGTGTCGGCGCCGCGGCTCTCCGTCGCCTCGTCAACCCCTCTGATCAATTAAGTTGGAGGGGCAGCGGGGCATGTGGACGTACGAGAAGAAGTGGGCTGATATCCGGGATGAACGCACGAAGCCGAACCAAGCTGAATCAGACGCCCGAGTGGACCGCTCTCGGCAAGCACCGCGAGCAGTTCGGGCAGACGCATCTGCGGCAGCTGTTCGCCGATGATCCGGAGCGCGGGGCCGGATATACCCTCCGGGTCGGCGATCTGTATCTCGACTACTCCAAGCACCTGGTCACCGACGAGACGCTCCGACTGCTGCGCGAGCTCGCCGACGCCACCGGAGTCGCCGAGCTGCGTGACGCCATGTTCCGCGGCGAGAAGATCAATACCACCGAGGACCGCGCCGTCCTGCACACCGCGCTGCGCGCCCCGCGCGACGCCGTGATCGAGGTCGACGGCGAGAACGTGGTGCCCGCCGTGCACGCCGTGCTCGACAGGATGGCGGCTTTCGCCGACCGCATCAGGTCGGGGGAGTGGACCGGCCACACCGGCAAGCCGATCAAGAACATCGTCAACATCGGCATCGGCGGCTCCGACCTCGGCCCCGCCATGGCGTACGAGGTGCTGCGCTCCTTCACGGACCGCTCGCTCACCGTCCGCTTCGTGTCGAACGTCGACGGCGCCGACCTGCACGAGGCCGTTCGCGACCTCGACCCCGCCGAGACCCTGTTCATCGTCGCGTCGAAGACCTTCACCACGATCGAGACGATCACCAACGCCACCTCCGCCCGCAACTGGCTGCTGACCGGCCTTCGGGCCGATCAGGACGCGGTCGCCAAGCACTTCGTGGCGCTCTCGACCAACGCCGGGAAGGTCGCGGACTTCGGCATCGACACCGCCAACATGTTCGAGTTCTGGGACTGGGTCGGCGGCCGCTACTCGTACGACTCGGCCATCGGTCTCTCGCTGATGATCGCCATCGGACCGGACCGGTTCCGCGAGATGCTCGACGGCTTCCACCTCGTCGACGAACACTTCCGCACCGCCCCGGCGAAGGACAACGCCCCTCTGCTGCTCGGCCTGCTGGGCATCTGGTACGGCGCGTTCTTCGACGCCCAGTCGCATGCCGTGCTGCCGTACAGCCACTATCTGTCCAAGTTCACCGCCTACTTGCAGCAGCTGGACATGGAGTCCAACGGCAAGTCCGTGGACCGGGACGGCAGTCCGGTCGAGTGGCAGACCGGACCGGTCGTCTGGGGCACGCCCGGCACCAACGGGCAGCACGCCTACTACCAGTTGATCCACCAGGGCACCAAGGTCATCCCGGCCGACTTCATCGGCTTCGCCGAGCCGGTCGCCGACCTGCTGCCCGGGCTCGTCGCCCAGCACGATCTGCTGATGGCCAACTTCTTCGCCCAGACCCAGGCGCTGGCCTTCGGCAGGACGCCGGACGAGGTCCGCGCGGAGGGCGTCGCCGAGGAGCTGGTGCCGCACAAGACCTTCCGGGGCAACCACCCCACGACGACGATCCTCGCGGACCGGCTGACGCCGTCCGTCCTCGGCCAGCTCATCGCGCTGTACGAGCACAAGGTCTTCGTCCAGGGCGCCGTCTGGAACATCGACTCCTTCGACCAGTGGGGCGTCGAGCTCGGCAAGGTTCTCGCCAGGAAGATCGAGCCGGTGCTGACCGAGGGCACAGGGGGCGAGCAGCTGGACAGCTCGACCGCCGCCCTCGTCGCCGCGTACCGCACGCGGCGGGGCCGCTGATCCGATGACCTCGGGGGGGAGGACGGTGCGGCTCCGGCCGCCGAACAACACGCGGGACCCGAGGCCGTCGGCTGGTGGCGGACCCGGTGGCTGCTGCTGACCGCGGCGCCGGTGGCCGTCCTGGCCGTGCTGGGCACACTCATCGCGCCCGCCCGGTTCTGGCTGCTGCTGCCCGCCGTGGTCCTCGCGGTCCTCGGTGCGGCCTGCGCCGTCCTCTTCCCCCCGCTGGCGGTACCGCAGCACCCACCACGCTCGGCCTGGCCGGACGGCTCGGCCTCGCAGCCGCCGTCGACGCGGACGTACCCGTGGCACGGCCCCGGCTCGGCGGATCGCTCCCACAGGTGCCGGACACAGACAGGCCCGGCCCGCTCCTGGGAGCGGGCCGGGCCTGTTGTCGGCCACGCTGACGACCACTCAGGGAGAGGCCGGCGGATACAGCGCGCGCGGCAGCTGCGAGGCCGCCGCCGAGTCCAGCAGCCACAGCGTGCGGCTGCGTCCGTACGCGCCCGCCGCCGGGGCCTGGATCTCCCCGGCGCCCGACAGTGCGATGGCCGCGGCCTCCGCCTTGTCCTCGCCCGCCGCGAGCAGCCACACCTCGCGCGCGGCCCGGATCGCGGGCAGCGTCAGCGAGATGCGGGTGGGCGGCGGCTTGGGAGCGCCGTGCACACCGACGACGGTGCGCTCGGTCTCCCGTACCGCGGGCAGCTCCGGGAAGAGCGACGCGACATGCGTGTCCGGGCCCACGCCCAGCAGCAGCACATCGAACGTCGGGACCGGGCCGTGGTCCTCCGGACGGGCCGCGGTGGCCAGTTCGGCGGCGTACGTGGCCGCGGCCGTGTCGGCGTCATTGCCGCAGGGACCGTCCGAAGCGGGCATCGCGTGGACCCGGGACGGGTCAAGCGGCACCGAGTCCAGCAGGGCCTCACGGGCCTGCGTGACATTGCGCTCCGGATCGCCGTCCGGCAGAAACCGCTCGTCGCCCCACCACAGGTCGAGCCGCGACCAGTCGATCGCGTCCCGGGCGGGCGCGGCGGCGAGCGCGGCCAGCAGGCCGTTGCCGTTGCGCCCACCGGTGAGGACCACCGAGGCGCAGCCGCGGGCGGCCTGGGCGTCCACGATCTTCGTGATCAGCCGGGCCGCGGCGGCCTGCGCCATCAGCTCCTTGTCGCGGTGCACGACAAGTTGAGGGACACTCACTTCGCTGCCGCCCTCTTCGCCGCGGTCTTCTTCGCCGCGGTCTTCTTCGCCGCGGTCGGGGTGGCGGCGGGCTCGGACGCCTTCGCTGCGGCGGGCTCGTCGGCCTTCGGTGCGCCGGCCAGATTCTCCACACCGAACTTCACCGTGGCCTCGTAGGTGTTGTCCGGGTCCAGACGGCGCAGCTCCTCGGCGAGCAGCTCGGCGGTCTCCCGCCGCTTGAGCGCCACCGCACGGTTCGGCTGTCCCTCCATGGAGAGCGTGGCCAGCGAACCGTCCGGGCGGTCCAGGACGATGGTGCCGTCCTTGGTCTCCATCCGTACGGCCGTCAGACCGGGACCGGCGGACAGCGTGCGCCGCACCGGTACCTTGAGCCGGTCCGCGAGCCACATGGCGAGCAGCTCGCAGCTGGGGTTCTCCGACTCGCCCTCGACCGTCGCCGACAGCACCTCGACCGGCTTCTGGTCGAGCGCGGCCGCCAGCATCGAGCGCCACGGGGTGATGCGGGTCCAGGACAGATCCGTGTCGCCCGGGGTGTACGACCGGGCGCGCAGCTCGAGTTCGGCGCTCGGCGCCTCCGCCGAGTAGGCGTCCGTGATCCGGCGCTGGGCGAGCGCGCCCAGCGGGTCCTTCGCCGGGTCGGACGGCGCGTCCTCGGGCCACCACAGCACGACCGGGGCGTCCGGCAGCAGCAGCGGCAGGACCACCGACTGGGCGTGGTTGGCCAGTTCACCGTGGAGGCGCAGGACGATGGTCTCGCCGGAGCCCGAGTCGGAACCGACCCGTACCTCGGCGTCGAGCCGCGCGTCGCGCCGGCTGCGCGGCGAGCGGCTGACCCGCTTGATCACCGCGATGATCCGCGAGGGGTGCTCGCGGGAGGAATCGCTCGCCGCCTTGAGGGCGTCGTACGCGTTCTCCTCGTCGGTGACGATGACCAGGGTCAGCACCATGCCGATGGCCGGCGTGCCGACGGCACGCCGAGCCGACACCAGCGCCTGGTTGATCTTGCTGGAGGTGGTTTCCGTGAGATCGATCTTCATGGCCGACGCCAGCTCCGTCCGTCTCGTGCGAGCATCTCGTCCGCCTCTGCCGGACCCCAGGTGCCCGCCTGGTACTGCGCGGGCTTGCCGTGCTTGTCCCAGTACTCCTCGATCGGGTCGAGGATGTTCCAGGAGAGCTCGACCTCCTGGTGGCGGGGGAAGAGGTTGGCGTCGCCCAGCAGCACATCGAGGATGAGCCGCTCGTACGCCTCCGGGCTGGACTCGGTGAAGGACTCGCCGTAGGCGAAGTCCATCGTGACGTCCCGGACCTCCATGGAGGTGCCGGGCACCTTGGAGCCGAACCGCACGGTCACGCCCTCGTCCGGCTGGACCCGGATGACCAGCGCGTTGCCGCCCAGTTCCTCCGTGGCCCCCGACTCGAACGGCAGGTACGGGGCGCGCTTGAAGACGACCGCGATCTCCGTGACCCGGCGGCCGAGCCGCTTTCCGGTACGGAGGTAGAACGGCACCCCCGCCCAGCGGCGGTTGTTGATCGTCAGCTTGATCGCGGCGAAGGTGTCGGTCTTCGACTTGGGGTCGATGCCGTCCTCCTCCAGATAGCCGAGGACCTCTTCGCCGCCCTGCCAGGCGTGGGCGTACTGGCCGCGCACGGTGTGCTTGCCCAGGTCCTCCGGCAGTTCGACCGCCGTGAGCACCTTGAGCTTCTCGGCGACCAGGGCCTTCGGGTGGAAGGAGCCGGGCTCCTCCATCGCGGTCAGCGCCAGCAGCTGCAGCAGGTGGTTCTGGATGACGTCACGGGCGGCGCCGATGCCGTCGTAGTAGCCGGCCCGGCCGCCGATGCCGATGTCCTCGGCCATCGTGATCTGGACGTGGTCGACGTAGCTCCGGTTCCAGATCGGCTCGAACATCGTGTTGGCGAACCGCAGCGCCAGGATGTTCTGGACCGTCTCCTTGCCCAGGTAGTGGTCGATCCGGAAGACCTCATTGGGCGGGAACACGTCGTGCACGATCTGGTTGAGATCCTGCGCACTGGTGAGGTCGTGACCGAACGGCTTCTCGATGACGGCGCGCCGCCAGGAACCCTCCGTCTGGTCCGCCAGTCCGTGCTTCTTCAGCTGCTGGACGACCTTCGGGAAGAACTTCGGTGGCACGGACAGGTAGAAGGCGAAGTTGCCGCCCGTGCCCTGTTCCTTGTCGAGCTCCTCGATGGTGGCCTTCAGGGTTTCGAAGGCCTCGTCGTCGTCGAAGTTGCCCTGGACGAAGCGCATCCCCTGGATGAGCTGCTGCCAGACCTCCTCACGGAACGGCGTGCGGGCGTGCTGCTTGACGGCGTCGTGGACCTCTTGGGCGAAGTCCTCGTCCTGCCACTCGCGGCGCGCGAAGCCGACGAGCGAGAAGCCCGGTGGCAGCAGGCCGCGGTTGGCCAGGTCATAGACAGCGGGCATCAGCTTTTTACGGGACAAATCGCCCGTGACGCCAAAGATGACCAGACCCGACGGCCCCGCGATACGCGGGAGCCGGCGGTCCTGGGCGTCACGGAGCGGGTTGGCTCCGGGAACACCAGACAATGTGGTCAGCCCTCCGAAGGAGCGAGACGCTTGAGCTCCGCCTCGGTGGAGTTGAGCAGATCGATCCAGGACGCCTCGAACTTCTCGACGCCCTCGTCCTCGAGGAGCTGCACGACGTCGTCGTAGGAGATCCCGAGCTTCGCGACGGCGTCGAGCTCGGCCCTCGCCTGCTCGTAGGTGCCGGCGACGGTGTTGCCGGTGACCTGCCCGTGGTCGGCCGTGGCCTCCAGGGTTGCCTCGGGCATGGTGTTCACCGTGCCGGGGGCGACCAGGTCGACGACGTACAGCGTGTCCTTGTACGCGGGGTCCTTGACACCGGTGGAGGCCCACAGCGGACGCTGCTTGTTGGCCTGCGCCTTGTCCAGAGCCGCCCAGCGGTCGGAGGAGAAGACCTCCTCGTACGCCTGGTACGCCAGCCGGGCGTTGGCGAGCGCCGCCTTGCCCTTCAGCGCCTTGGCCTCGTCGGTGCCGATCGTGTCGAGCCGCTTGTCGATCTCGGAGTCCACACGGGACACGAAGAACGACGCCACCGAGTGGATCCTGGAGAGGTCCAGGCCTGCGGCCTGCGCCTTCTCCAGGCCGGCCAGGTAGGCGTTCATGACCTCGCGGTAGCGCTCCAGCGAGAAGATCAGCGTGACATTGACGCTGATGCCCTTGCCGATGACCTCGGTGATCGCCGGCAGACCGGCCTTCGTCGCCGGGATCTTGATGAGCGTGTTCGGCCGGTCGACCAGCCAGGCCAGCTGCTTGGCCTCGGCGATCGTGGCGTGGGTGTGGTGTGCCAGACGCGGGTCGACCTCGATGGAGACCCGGCCGTCCCGGCCGCCCGTGGCGTCGAAGACCGGGCGCAGGATGTCGGCGGCGTCGCGGACGTCCGCCGTCGTGATCATGCGGATGGCCTCGTCGACCGTGACCTTGCGGGTCGCCAGGTCGGTGAGCTGCTGCTCGTAACCGTCTCCGTGCGAGATCGCCTTCTGGAAGATGGACGGGTTGGTGGTGACGCCCACGACGTGCTGCTGGTCGATCAGCTCGGCGAGGTTGCCGGAGGTGATCCGCTTGCGCGACAGGTCATCGAGCCAGATCGCCACGCCCTCGTCGGAGAGGCGCTTGAGTGCGTCTGTCATGAGAATTGCATCTCCTACTAGTCGTATAACGGCGTCAGCGCGCGGCGACGGCGAGAGATTCCCGCGCTGCGGCGGCAACGTGCTCACCGGTGAAACCGAACTCGCGGAAGAGGACCCTGGCGTCGGCCGAGGCACCGAAGTGCTCCAGCGAGACGATCCGGCCGGCGTCTCCGACGTACCGGTACCAGGTCAGCCCGATGCCCGCCTCGACGGCGACGCGGGCCTTCACGGACGGCGGCAGAACACTGTCCTTGTACTCCTGGTCCTGCTCCTCGAACCACTCGACCGACGGCATCGAGACCACCCGGGTCGGGATGCCGGCCGCCTGCAGCTCCTCGCGTGCCTCGACGGCGAGGTGGACCTCGGAACCCGTGCCGATCAGGAGGACCTGCGGCGCTGTGTTCTGCCCTTCGGGCCCTTCGGCCTCGAACAGCACGTAGCCGCCCTTGGCCGCGTCCTCGTTCGCCTCGTACGTCGGCACGCCCTGACGGGTCAGCGCCAGGCCGTGCGGGGCGCCCTTGCCGAACACCTTGGTGTAGCGGCGCAGGATCTCGCGCCAGGCGATGGAGGTCTCGTTGGCGTCGGCCGGGCGGACGATGTTCAGGCCCGGGATGGCGCGCAGCGAGGCCAGGTGCTCCACCGGCTGGTGGGTCGGGCCGTCCTCGCCGAGACCGATCGAGTCGTGCGTCCACACGTACGTCACCGGCAGGTGCATCAGCGCGGACAGCCGCACGGCGTTGCGCATGTAGTCGGAGAACACCAGGAAGGTGCCGCCGTAGATGCGGGTGTTGCCGTGCAGTGCGATGCCGTTCATGGCCGCGGCCATGGCGTGCTCGCGGATACCGAAGTGGATCGTGCGGCCGTACGGGTCCGCGCCCGGCAGCGGGTTGCCCGCAGGGAGGAACGACGACGTCTTGTCGATCGTCGTGTTGTTCGAGCCCGCGAGGTCGGCGGAGCCGCCCCACAGCTCGGGGATGATCTCGCCGAGCGCCTGGAGCACCTTGCCGGAGGCGGCGCGGGTGGCGACGCTCTTGCCCGGCTCGAAGACCGGAATGCTGTCCTCCCAGCCCTCGGGCAGCTCGCCCGCGGAGATCCGGTCGAACTCGGCGGCGCGCTCCGGGTTGGCGGTGCGCCACGCGGCGAACGTCTTCTCCCACTCGCCCTTGGCCTCGCGGCCGCGGTCCAGCGCCTCACGGGTGTGCGCGATGACCTCGTCGGAGACCTCGAAGGTCTTCTCCGGGTCGAAGCCCAGGACCTTCTTGGTCGCCGCGACCTCGTCCTCGCCGAGCGCCGAGCCGTGCGAGGCCTCGGTGTTCTGGGCGTGCGGGGCCGGCCAGGCGATGATCGAGCGGGCCGCGATGAACGACGGGCGCTCGGTCTCGGCCTTGGCCGCCTGCAGCGCCTGGAAGAGACCCGCGGGGTCCAGGTCGCCGTTCGGCAGCTGCTCGACGCGCTGGACGTGCCAGCCGTACGCCTCGTACCGCTTCAGGGTGTCCTCGGAGACCGCGGTCTCCGTGTCGCCCTCGATGGAGATGTGGTTGTCGTCCCACAGCAGGACCAGGTTGCCGAGCTTCTGGTGCCCGGCCAGCGAGGAGGCCTCCGCGGAGATGCCTTCCTGGAGGCAGCCGTCACCAGCGATGACCCAGACCATGTGGTCGAACGGAGAGGTGCCAGGGGCCGCCTCCGGGTCGAACAGGCCGCGCTCGTAGCGGGCGGCCATAGCCATGCCCACGGCATTGGCGACACCCTGGCCCAGCGGACCCGTCGTCGTCTCGACACCGGTGGTGTGGCCGTACTCCGGGTGACCGGGGGTCTTCGAGCCCCAGGTGCGGAACGCCTTGAGGTCATCGAGTTCCAGGCCGTACCCGGCGAGGTAGAGCTGGATGTAGAGGGTCAGGCTCGTGTGACCCGCCGAGAGCACGAAACGGTCGCGACCGGTCCAGTCCGCGTCGGCGGGGTCGTGCCGCATCACCTTCTGGAAGAGCGTGTACGCGGCGGGAGCCAGGCTCATCGCCGTACCCGGGTGGCCGTTTCCGACCTTCTGTACGGCGTCAGCGGCAAGGACGCGGACAGTGTCCACGGCCCGCTGGTCCAATTCGGTCCACTGGAGGTCTGTGGTGGTCGGCTTGGTGCTCACCCTGAGTCAGGGCTCCTCTCCACTGTTGTAAACCGGTGACTGGTGACCGCACCGGGCATCGTCGAGCCTACCCCCGACGCAACACGCATTTTCCGGGTGCTTTCCAGGGTGCGGGCGACCCGTTGAGTTCGCCTCCCGTATGAGCGCAACGGCTCACTTCTGCGTTACTCCGATGAGCGCCACTCCTTACTTATGCGCTCATCGGACAGGGCGCTTCTGCGCCACACCAACACGACGCCACCCCCGCGAAGAACGGCCTGTCCCCAACGTCTACAGTGGTCTGGTTCGCGCAAGTCTTTACTGGGCCTTCATGTCCGGAGCTTGCTGGGATTTCTCTGTCAGGGGTGTGCGTGACGGCCGTCGAGTCCCGACCCGCAGGGGTCGCCTTGACTCCGAGCCCAGGGGGCCATCGCCCGTTCGGGGCCCGTATCAAGGCATTCGTGGCACTGACCAAGCCGCGGATCATCGAGCTGTTGCTGATCACCACTGTTCCGGTGATGTTCCTGGCCGCTCAGGGTGTGCCCGACCTGTGGCTCGTACTCACTACCACCATCGGGGGATATCTCTCCGCGGGTGGCGCCAATGCGCTCAACATGTACATCGACCGCGACATCGACGCGTTGATGGACCGTACGTCGCAGCGTCCGCTGGTCACCGGCATGGTGAGCCCGCGCGAGTGCCTGGCCTTCGGTATTGCCCTCGCGGTGATCTCGACGGTCTGGTTCGGGCTGCTGGTCAACTGGCTGTCGGCGGCACTGTCGCTGGGCGCGCTGCTCTTCTACGTCGTCGTCTACACGATGCTGCTGAAGCGGCGCACCTCGCAGAACATCGTCTGGGGCGGCATCGCGGGCTGCATGCCGGTCCTCATCGGCTGGTCCGCCGTGACCGACTCGATGTCCTGGGCCGCGGTCATCCTCTTCGCCGTCATCTTCTTCTGGACGCCGCCGCACTACTGGCCGCTGTCGATGAAGGTCAAGGACGACTACGCCCGTGTCGGCGTACCGATGCTCCCGGTCATCGCGTCCAACCGGGTGGTGGCCCGCCAGATCGTCATCTACAGCTGGGTGATGGTGGCGGTGTCGCTGCTGCTGACCCCGCTCGGCTACACCGGCTGGTTCTACACGGCCGTGGCGCTGCTGACCGGCGGGTTCTGGCTCTGGGAGGCGCACGGCCTGCAGAACCGGGCGAAGGCCGGGGTCTCCGGTGCCAAGCTCAAGGAAATGCGACTGTTCCACTGGTCGATCACCTATGTGTCGCTGCTGTTCGTCGCCGTCGCGGTCGACCCGTTCCTGCGCTGACACCGTTTCGCTCCTGCCGACGGGCGGGGCACGTGGCCCATGCCACGTGCCCCGCCCGTCGCCAGTTGATCTACCCATCGGTAGCATCCGTTGCATGGCAGACACGGCAGAGACCCACCAGGTTGACGACAGGAAGCAGGCCGCCCGCGCGGAGCGCAGGGCAGCCAGGCTCGCCAAGCAGATCGGCGCCTTCGCCAAGGCGCACGGCGGCGCCGAGGGGCAGCTCGCCTACATCGGGCAGATGGGCACCCGCATCGTGCTGGTCGGCGAGGACGGCGGCTGGGGCGACCTGGTCGCACCCTCGTACGCGGTCGCCGAGCGTGCCACCGCGAAGGCTGGGATCACGATGCACGAGTCCTTCGACGGAGAGTTCGCCGCCAAGGTCCGCACCGGCCCGTACGAGTGGACGCGGATGGCCGGGATCCAGGTCGGTGGCCCCTCCAACAAGGGCTGAGCCGCCGCCCGGGACGCCTCCGGGCGCATCCCACGGGGCAGGAGCAACACCTGACACCGGGGTCACCCGTGAGGACGGGTACACCCACGTCGTCGCAGGGAGCTCCGGATGACCGGCGCACTGCCCGTGGCGGATCCGGTCGACCAGCACTGCCACGGGGTGCTCCGCACCGAGCTGGGACCGCCTGCGGGCGGACGCTGCAGCTGCGCACCACCGGCCCCCGGCGGACGGCCGGATTCGCCGCCGCGACGGCCGGGCTCGGCAGGGTGCTGGGTGGCGGACGGCGCGTGGTCGCGCACTGACGCCACGCGGGTCGCCGCGACGATCGCGTCCGGCAACGCGGGAAGCGTGCGTGCCAGGGCGTGGCCGCCCGATCAGAGGTCACCCGACAGGATCTCAGCCGGCGGTTGCGGGCTCCGGGGTCTCCGCGGCGGGGGCGGGCACCGGGGCGGTCGTCACCGGGCGCTCGCGCAGCGAGAGCAGAACCCGCACGACGGCGATCCACACCAGGCACGAACCGAGCATGTGCAGCCCGACCAGGATCTCCGGGGTGTCGGTGAAGTACTGCACGTACCCGATCACACCCTGCGCCATCAGCACCAGGAAGAGATCACGGGTGCGGTGCAGCGGACCGACCGGCGCGTCGACGGCCTTCAGTACGAACCAGAGCGCGACCGTCAGCGCCACCACGACCCAGGCCAGGTCCGCGTGGAGCTGCGCGATCATCTTCCAGTCGAGCGGGATGCGGTGGACGTCGCTGGAGTCGCCCGCATGCCGTCCGGCACCCGTCACGACGGTGCCGACGGCGATCAGCAGGCCGGCCGCGGCCACCAGCAGCCAGGTCAGCTGCGAGATCGCCTTGCCGACCAGCGGACGCGGCTCCGCGTCGCCCTCCCGAACCCGCTGCCAGGTCACGACGGCGACCGTGAGCAGCGCGGTGGAGAGCAGGAAGTGCGCCGCGACGGTGTACGGGTTGAGGCCGACCAGCACGACGATGCCGCCGAGCACGGCGTTGCCCATGACCACCCAGAACTGCGCCCAGCCGAGCCGGGTGAGGCTGCTCCGCCAGGGCCGCGCGGAGCGGGCCGTGATGATCGCCCAGCCGACCGCCGCGCACAGCACGTAGGTGAGCATCCGGTTGCCGAACTCGATGGCGCCGTGGACGCCCATCGCGCTCGTCGCCGTCAGGGACTCGTCGGTGCACTTGGGCCAGGTGGGGCAGCCGAGACCGGAGCCGGTCAGCCGCACCGCACCGCCGGTGACCACGATGACGACGGCCATCACGACGGCCGACATCGCCGCGCGGCGGACCGTCCGGGGGGACGGGGTCCAGCGTTCGGCGATGTAGAGGAGCGGGTTCCGCGCGGCTTGAGCGACTTCGGCTCGGGTCAGCTTGGGCACGCGCACCATCGTAAGCGGCGGCTTGTGCAAGCTTTCACGAGGGGGACGAGTTACCTCGAAACGTCATGCGGCACGTCGCCGCCGGTCATTCCCAGCGGAAGAATTTCGCCGCCGCGCCCAGCCCGAGCACCGCCCAGACCGCGAGGATTCCGAGATCGCCCCACGGCATCGAGGCACCGTGCTGGAGTACGTCCCGCAGCCCGTCGGACAGGGCCGCGATCGGCAGCAGCCCCAGCACGGACTGCGCCGCGTCCGGGAACTTGTCCAGCGGCACGATGACCCCGCCGCCGACCAGCAGCAGCAGAAAGACCAGGTTGGCGGCGGCGAGCGTCGCCTCCGCCTTCAGCGTCCCGGACATCAGCAGGCCGAGCCCGGAGAACGCGGCGGTGCCGAGCGCGAGCAGCAGCAGGACGGCGAGCGGGTTGCCGTGCGGCGACCAGCCCAGCGCGAACGCGATCACCGTCAGCAGCACGACCTGCAGCACCTCGGTGACCAGTACCGCGAGGGTCTTCGCGGTCATCAGCCCCCAGCGGGGCAGCGGTGAGGCACCGAGGCGCTTGAGCACGCCGTATCGCCGCTCGAAGCCGGTCGCGATGGCCTGGCCGGTGAAGGCGGTGGACATCACGGCGAGCGCGAGAATGCCCGGCGCCAGGAAGTCGACGGACCTGCCCGCGCCGGTGTCCACGATGTCGACGGCGCTGAACAGCACCAGCAGCAGCGTCGGAATGATCACCGTGAGGAGCAGCTGCTCGCCGTTGCGCAGCAGCATCCGCGTCTCCAGCGCGGTCTGCGCACCGATCATGCGGGGCAGCGGGGCGGCACCGGGCCGCGGGGCGTACGTACCGGCGCTCATGCGCGCAGCTCCTTGCCGGTCAGTTCCAGGAAGACGTCCTCCAGGGTGTGACGCTCGACGGAGATGCCATCGGGCATCACGCCGTGCTGCGCGCACCAGGAGGTGACGGTGGCCAGCAGCTGTGGGTCGACCTGGCCGGTGATGCGGTACGTGCCGGTGGTCGGCTCGGCCGCCTGCGTGCCGTCGGGCAGCGCCTTCAGCAGCGAGCCGAGGTCGAGACCGGGGCGGCCGGTGAAGCGCAGGGTGTTCTCGGCGCCGCCGCGGCACAGCAGCTCCGGGCTGCCCTGGGCGATGACCCGGCCCGCGTCGATGATGGCGACATCGTCGGCGAGCGCCTCGGCCTCGTCCATGAAGTGGGTGGTGAGGACGACCGACACGCCGTCGGCGCGCAGCTCCCGTACGAGATCCCAGGTGGAGTGGCGGGCCTGCGGGTCGAGGCCCGCGGTCGGCTCGTCCAGGAACACCAGCTCGGGGCGGCCGACGACGGCCATCGCCAGGGCGAGGCGCTGCTGCTGGCCGCCGGAGAGCCGGCGGTACGTCGTCCGGCCGCAGCTGCCGAGACCGAGACGCTCGATCAGCGCGTCGACGTCGAGCGGGTGGGCGTGCAGTTTCGCCATGTGGCGGAGCATCTCGTCGGCGCGCGCCCCGGAGTAGACGCCACCCGACTGCAGCATCACGCCGATCCGGGGGCGGAGCTCCGCGGCGTCGGCGACCGGGTCGAGGCCGAGGACGCGTACGGTCCCGGAGTCGGGGCGGCGGTAGCCCTCGCAGGTCTCGACGGTGGTGGTCTTGCCGGCGCCGTTGGGGCCGAGGACGGCGGTGACCGCACCGGTGCGTATGCCCAGGTCGAGGCCGTTCACGGCGGTCTTGGCGCCGTACCGCTTCACCAGGCCACGGATCTGCACGACCGGCTCGTTCTTCATGGCCGGTAAGTCTAGGCAGCGGCCCGGCGGACGAGTCCCCGGGGGCCGGATTAGGTAACCCTTAGTGACGAACTCCACCGTTGATCGTTTCGGACCGTGGTTGTCAGGGCCGGAGGAATTACGCAACAATGGCGTTGTGAAATACCAGGGCGAGGCTCGGCAGGAGGAACTCGCGACCGGCGAGCGCTCGACGCGCAACAGGGTCGCGCGCTCCATCCTGGACCACGGCCCGTCCACCGTCGCCGACCTGGCGAAGCGGCTCGGACTGACCCAGGCCGCCGTCCGCCGCCATCTCGACGCCCTCCTCTCCGACGATGTCGTCGAGGCCCGCGAACAGCGGGTGTACGGGGCGCGGACCCGCGGCCGTCCGGCCAAGGTGTTCGCCCTGACCGACTGTGGCCGGGACGCCTTCGACCAGTCCTACGACAAGCTTGCCGCCGACGCTCTTCGCTGGATCGCCGAGACCGCGGGCGACGACGCGGTCGCCGCCTTCGCCCGTGCCAGGACCGCCGCCCAGTCGGTGGCCTACCGCAAGGCGATGGAGGCCGCGGACCCCGAGGAGCGCACCGAGGCGCTGGCCAAGGCCTTGTCCGCCGACGGGTACGCTGCTACGGCGCGCAGCGCGCCGGGCCCCCAGCAGGGCGAGCAGTTGTGCCAGCACCACTGCCCGGTCGCCCATGTCGCCGAACAGTTCCCGCAGCTGTGCGAGGCGGAGACGGAATTCTTCTCCAGTCTGCTCGGGACCCATGTGCAGCGGCTGGCCACCATCGCCCACGGCGACGGGGTGTGCACGACGTTCGTACCGCGCGGCGGACCCCCAACCGCACAGACCACCACATCAGCATCTGCAAGCACGGCCGGGAGGAACCCCGCATGACGCTCCCCACGGAGACTACCCACCCTGAGCTCGAGGGTCTGGGTACGTACGAATTCGGCTGGGCCGACTCCGACGCGGCAGGCGCGGCGGCCAAGCGCGGCCTCTCCGAGGCTGTCGTACGTGACATCTCGGCGAAGAAGAACGAGCCCGAGTGGATGCTGAAGCTCCGCCTCAAGGGCCTGCGGCTGTTCGACAAGAAGCCCCTGCCGAACTGGGGCTCGGACCTGTCGGGCATCGACTTCGACAACATCAAGTACTTCGTGCGGTCCACCGAGAAGCAGGCGGAGTCCTGGGAGGACCTGCCCGAGGACATCAAGAACACGTACGACAAGCTCGGCATCCCGGAGGCGGAGAAGCAGCGCCTGGTCGCCGGTGTCGCCGCGCAGTACGAGTCCGAGGTCGTCTACCACCAGATCCGTGAGGATCTGGAGGAGCAGGGCGTCATCTTCCTCGACACGGACACCGCGCTGAAGGAGCACCCGGAGCTCTTCAAGGAGTACTTCGCCACCGTCATCCCGGTCGGCGACAACAAGTTCGCCTCGCTGAACTCGGCCGTGTGGTCCGGTGGCTCGTTCATCTACGTGCCGAAGGGTGTCCACGTCGACATCCCGCTGCAGGCCTACTTCCGTATCAACACGGAGAACATGGGCCAGTTCGAGCGGACGCTGATCATCGTCGACGAGGACGCCTACGTCCACTACGTCGAGGGCTGCACCGCGCCGATCTACTCCTCGGACTCGCTGCACTCCGCCGTCGTCGAGATCATCGTGAAGAAGGGCGGCCGCTGCCGCTACACGACGATCCAGAACTGGTCGAACAACGTCTACAACCTGGTCACCAAGCGCGCCGTGGCGTACGAGGGCGCGACCATGGAGTGGGTCGACGGCAACATCGGCTCCAAGGTCACCATGAAGTACCCGGCCGTCTATCTGATGGGCGAGCACGCCAAGGGCGAGACGCTCTCCATCGCCTTCGCGGGCGAGGGCCAGCACCAGGACGCCGGATCCAAGATGGTCCACATGGCGCCGAACACCTCCTCCAACATCGTCTCCAAGTCGGTGGCGCGAGGCGGCGGCCGTACCTCGTACCGCGGCCTGGTCGAGATCGGCGAGGGCGCCGCGGGCTCCAAGTCCAACGTGCTGTGCGACGCGCTCCTGGTCGACACGATCTCCCGCTCCGACACGTACCCGTATGTGGACGTCCGTGAGGACGACGTGTCCATGGGTCACGAGGCCACTGTCTCCAAGGTCTCCGAGGACCAGCTCTTCTACCTGATGAGCCGCGGTCTGACCGAGTTCGAGGCCATGGCCATGATCGTGCGCGGCTTCGTCGAGCCGATCGCGCGCGAGCTGCCCATGGAGTACGCGCTTGAGCTCAACCGGCTGATCGAGCTGCAGATGGAGGGCTCGGTCGGCTAACACGGCCTAGCACAGCCTGACGACCGAATCCCCGACTTTGACAGAGAAAGCGAGCACTACGACAGCCATGGCTGAGGCCCAGAACATTCCGGCGGGGTCCACCACCACCGGGTCCATCGCGGTGGCCGCCGAGTCGACCGTCGCCACGCGCATGAGCGCGCCCCCGTCCTTCGACGTCGCGGACTTCCCGGTTCCGCACGGCCGCGAGGAGGAGTGGCGGTTCACGCCGCTGGAGCGGCTGCGCGGCCTGCACGACGGCACGGCCGTCGCGACCGGTGGCGCCGTCAAGGTCGAGGTGGACGTCCCCGAGGGCGTCACCGTCGAGACCGTCGGCCGCGACGACGCGCGGCTCGGCAGGGCGGGCACCCCGGTGGACCGCGTCGCCGCCCAGGCGTACTCGTCCTTCGAGAAGGCCTCGGTCATCACGGTCGCCAAGGAGGCCGTGCTCGCCGAGCCGATCCGGATCGCCGTGCACGGTGAGGGCGGTGTGGCCTACGCCCACCAGGTCATCGAGCTGGGAGCCTTCGCCGAGGCCGTGGTCGTCATCGACCACACCGGTGACGCGGTCGTCGCGAGCAACGTCGACTACGTCCTCGGTGACGGTGCGAAGCTGACCGTCGTCTCCGTCCAGGACTGGGACGACACCGCCGTCCACGCCGCTCAGCACAACGCGCTGATCGGCCGGGACGCCACCTTCAAGTCGATCGTCGTCACCTTCGGCGGAGACCTGGTCCGCCTCCACCCGCGGGTCTCCTACGCGGGCACCGGCGGCGAGGCGGAGCTCTTCGGTCTGTACTTCACCGACAGGAGCCAGCACCAGGAGCACCGTCTCTTCGTCGACCACAACACCCCGCACTGCAAGTCCAACGCCGTCTACAAGGGCGCGCTCCAGGGCGACGGCGCGCACGCGGTGTGGATCGGCGACGTGCTCATCCAGGCCAGGGCCGAGGGCACCGACACCTACGAGATGAACCGCAACCTCGTCCTCACGGACGGCGCGCGGGTCGACTCGGTGCCGAACCTGGAGATCGAGACCGGCGAGATCGTCGGCGCCGGTCACGCCTCCGCGACCGGTCGCTTCGACGACGAGCAGCTCTTCTACCTGATGTCCCGCGGCATCCCGGCCGAGGACGCCCGCCGGCTCGTCGTGCGCGGCTTCTTCGCCGAGCTGGTCCAGCAGATCGGTCTGCCGGACGTCGAGGCCCGTCTGCTCGACAAGATCGAGGCCGAGCTGAAGGCTTCCGTCTGATGGCCTTCGTCAAAGTCTGTGCGCTGAGCGAGCTGGAAGAGGACACCCCGAAGCGGGTGGAACTCGACGGAACGCCGGTCTCTCTCGTCCGTACCGAGGGGGAGGTGTTCGCGATCAACGACATCTGCTCGCACGCGAACGTCTCCCTGTCCGAGGGAGAGGTCGAGGACTGCATGATCGAGTGCTGGCTGCACGGCTCCAGCTTCGACCTGCGCACCGGCAAGCCGTCCGGCCTTCCCGCGACGCGCCCCGTCCCCGTATACCCCGTCAAGATCGAAGGGGACGATGTGCTCGTCTCCGTCACCCAGGAGTCCTGAGTCACCCATGGCAACGCTTGAAATCCGCGACCTGCACGTCTCCGTCGAGGCCGACAACGCCACGAAGGAGATCCTCAAGGGCGTCGACCTGATCGTGAAGCAGGGCGAGACCCACGCCATCATGGGCCCCAACGGGTCCGGCAAGTCGACCCTCGCGTACTCCCTCGCAGGTCACCCCAAGTACACGATCACCAGCGGCACGGTGACCCTGGACGGCGAGGACGTCCTCGCGATGACCGTCGACGAGCGCGCCCGCGCCGGCCTGTTCCTGGCCATGCAGTACCCGGTCGAGGTCCCCGGTGTCTCGGTCTCCAATTTCCTGCGCACCTCCGCCACCGCCGTCCGCGGCGAGGCGCCCAAGCTGCGCACGTGGGTGAAGGAGGTCAAGGAGACGATGGCCGACCTCCAGATGGACCCCGCGTTCGCCGAGCGCAACGTCAACGAGGGCTTCTCCGGCGGTGAGAAGAAGCGCCACGAGATCCTTCAGCTGGAGCTCCTCAAGCCGAAGGTCGCGATCCTCGACGAGACCGACTCCGGCCTCGACGTCGACGCCCTGCGCGTCGTCTCCGAGGGCGTCAACCGGGTGCGCGAGACCGGCGAGGTCGGCACGCTGCTGATCACGCACTACACGCGGATCCTCCGTTACATCAAGCCCGACTTCGTGCACGTCTTCGCCAACGGCCGTATTGCCGAGTCCGGCGGCGCCGAGCTCGCCGACAAGCTGGAGAACGAGGGCTACGAGGCATACGTGAAGGGTGGCGCTTCCGCGTGACACAGCTGCCGGGCCTCCTCGACACCGAGGCGATCCGCAAGGACTTCCCCCTGCTGGATCGTACGGTCCACGACGGGAAGAAGATCGTCTACCTGGACAGCGCGGCGACTTCGCAGAAGCCGCGCCAGGTCCTCGACGCGCTCAGCGAGTACTACGAGCGGCACAACGCCAATGTCCACCGCGGCGTGTACACGATCGCGGAGGAGGCCACGGCGCTGTACGAAGGCGCCCGCGACAAGGTCGCCGCCTTCATCAACGCGCCGAGCCGCAACGAGGTGATCTTCACCAAGAACGCCTCGGAGTCGCTCAACCTCGTTGCCAACATGCTCGGCTGGGCCGACGAGCCCTACCGGGTGGACCACGAGACCGAGATCGTCACCACGGAGATGGAGCACCACTCCAACATCGTGCCGTGGCAGCTGCTCGCGCAGCGCACCGGTGCGAAGCTGAAGTGGTTCGGCATCACCGACGACGGCCGTCTCGACCTGTCGAACATAGACGAGATCATCACGGAGAAGACGAAGATCGTCACCTTCACGCTGGTCTCCAACATCATGGGCACGATCAACCCGGTCGAGAAGATCGTCCGCCGCGCCCAGCAGGTCGGCGCGCTGGTCTGTATCGACGCCTCGCAGGCCGCCCCGCACATGGTGCTCGACGTGCAGGCGCTGCAGGCCGACTTCGTGGCCTTCACCGGCCACAAGATGGTCGGCCCGACCGGCATCGGCGTGCTCTGGGGACGGCAGGAGCTCCTGGAGGACCTGCCGCCGTTCCTCGGTGGCGGCGAGATGATCGAGACCGTGTCGATGCACTCGTCGACATACGCCCCGGCGCCGCACAAGTTCGAGGCGGGTACGCCCCCGATCGCGCAGGCTGTCGGCCTCGGCGCGGCCGTGGACTACCTCTCGGCGATCGGCATGGACAAGATCTTCCAGCACGAGCACGCGATCACTGAGTACGCGGTGAAGCGCCTCCTGGAGGTCCCGGACCTGAAGATCATCGGTCCGTCCACCGCGGAGGACCGCGGCGCCACGATCTCCTTCACGCTCGGCGACATCCACCCGCACGACGTGGGCCAGGTCCTCGACGAGCAGGGCATCGCGGTCCGGGTCGGACACCACTGCGCACGGCCGGTCTGCCTGCGGTACGGAATTCCTGCGACGACGCGCGCGTCGTTCTATCTGTACTCCACGCCCGCCGAGGTCGACGCCCTGGTGGACGGTCTGGAGCACGTACGGAACTTCTTCGGCTGAGGGTTGACTGGTGAAGCTTGATTCGATGTACCAGGAAGTGATCCTGGACCACTACAAGCACCCCCACGGGCGCGGCCTGCGGGACGGCGACGCCGAGGTGCACCACGTCAACCCGACGTGCGGAGACGAGATCACGCTCCGGGTGAAGTACGACGGCGAGACCATCGCCGATGTGTCGTACGAGGGCCAGGGCTGTTCCATCAGTCAGGCCAGCGCCTCGGTGATGAACGAGCTGCTGGTCGGCAAGGAGCTGGGCGAGGCGCAGAAGATCCAGGAGACCTTCCTGGAGCTGATGCAGTCGAAGGGCCAGCTCGAGCCGGACGACGCGATGGAGGAGGTGCTGGAGGACGCGGTCGCGTTCGCCGGCGTCTCGAAGTACCCGGCCCGGGTCAAGTGCGCGCTGCTGAGCTGGATGGCGTGGAAGGACGCGACGGCGAAGGCGCTGTCCGAAGGGAAGATGGCATGAGCGATCACGGTACGCCGGAAGTACTGACCACCAAGCCGGCCTCCGAAGAGGAGGTCCGCGAGGCGCTGTACGACGTCGTCGACCCCGAGTTGGGTATCGACGTCGTCAACCTGGGCCTGATCTACGGCATCCACATCGACGACGCCAACATCGCCACCCTCGACATGACCCTGACGTCCGCGGCCTGCCCGCTGACCGATGTCATCGAGGACCAGGCGAAGTCCGCGACCGACGGCCTCGTCAACGAGCTGCGGATCAACTGGGTCTGGATGCCGCCGTGGGGCCCGGACAAGATCACGGACGACGGACGCGAGCAGCTGCGCGCGCTCGGCTTCAACGTCTGATCCTCTGCGCTTCCGAACGGCCTCCGGCTCGAGCCGGAGGCCGTTCGGCGTTGTTCGTCCGCCGGTCGCGCCTTCCGCTCCGTCTGGTTCACCGTCAACGGCCGACGGACGAGCGCGGCTTCGCGATTCGGTGGCGAACGGCCATGACCGCCGGGCAGACTGGCGGTCATGGCCGTTTCCTTTTACTCCATCGTCGTCGACGCCCACGATCTGCCGTCACAGGCCCGGTTCTGGTGCCGGGTGCTCGACTGGACGGTGCTCTTCGACGCCGACGACGAAATCGTCATCGGCGCCGACAAGGACGCCGTGCCCGGCATCACCTTCGTTCCCGTACCGGAGGAGAAGACGGTCAAGAACCGGCTGCACATCGATCTCGCCCCCGACGACCAGGCCGTGGAGGTCGCGCGGATCATCGGCCTCGGGGCCACCCGGCCGGACGTCGGCCAGCCCGCCGATGTGGGCTGGGTGGTGCTGGCGGACCCCGAGGGGAACGAGTTCTGCGTGCTGAGCCCGAAGAACTCGCTCATCGACTAAGAGCCTGTCGGGTGACCTCTGATCGGGCGGCCACGCCCTGGCACGCACGCTTCCCGCGTTGCCGAAATGCCCTAGTAGCTCCGCTACGAGGACCTTCCAGCGCCTTGGAATCGCACGCACCAGACCGCGTCCGCTTTCCGATCGAAGGTCACCCGACAGGCTCTAAGACCGACCGGCACATGGGAGGCGGCGTCGCGGGGCTGGGCACGCACATCTGCGGCGTTGTCGTCAGTCAACAACTCCCCCATAGCCCTGAAGGCATGGGGGGACCCCCTTCGCCTTGCAGCTGCACGCACCCAGCCCGCTCCTGCTCCCACCCCCCATGTGCCGGTCGGTCTGAGCGGCGTGACCCGCGCTCACGGACCGAACTGCGGGGGCGCGGCGGCTGCTTCGGCGAGGACCGGGCCCAGGTTCTCGTTGCGCATCCGCCGGTCCACGTACAGCAGCCCGATCACCAGCTGCGGGAACGTCGCCGAGACGAGCTGGCCGATCAGCTGGCCCAGCAGCATGACCACCAGGTAGCCGCTCACGGCGACGATGACGGCCGCGACGCTCGGTTCGGAGTCCAGGTTCGCTGTGCCGACCACGCCCGGGAACAGGCCGAGGAACGAGAACGGCATCTGGATGATGTAACTCGCCACCGCCGCCATGATCAGCGCCAGCAGCGAGATGCCGAAGATCCGCCACCAGTCGCCGCGCACCAGCTGCGAGGAGCGGCGCAGCGCCGAGACCGGGCCCTGTTCCTCGAAGACGACGGCGGAGGGGGCCAGGGAGAACTTCACCCAGAGCCAGGCCGCCAGCGGGAACGTCGCCAGGGCGCCGAGGAAGCCGAGCGGGATCAGCGCCGTGGCGCCGGACCCGGCGTCCAGGCCGATGGCCGCGACGATGGCGGACACCACGGCGACAATCATGAAGACCAGGGGGATCAATGTGATCAGCCCGGTCAGGATCACCGTGCCGATGACCGCGGGTACGCGCGCCCAGGCCCGGCGCCAGATGATGCCGAACGTGGTCCGCCGCCCCAGGACCGCGTCCTGCAGGACCGCCGGTACGGTCGCGTACATCATGGCGGTGCCGATCATGAGCGACAGAAGAGCGACCAGCCAGACGGCGCCGAAGGCGATCATCAGCGGGGCGATGTCCTCCGTGGGCGCGCTCTCCTCGGCGGAGAGCTCGACGACCCGGTGCAGATGGTCGCTGACCGCGGAGTACGCGATCGCGACCGCCGCGCCGACCACGACGACGGCCCCGCCGTACACGGCCGCACCTATGCCGAACAGTTGCTTCCAGTAGCGGCCTATCGTGGAGAACGCGCCGTTGATGATGTCCCCGAGGCTCAGCGGCGCGAGCGGTATCACCCCTGGCTTCGGCGGCGGCATCCAGCCGCCCCATCCCGGCGGTCCGGGGGGTCCTCCGTACGGCACTCCTCCGTACGGCGGGCCCCCGGGACCGCCGCCCCACCCTGCGTCCTGCGTCACTGCTGCTCCGTCGTGTCGGGGTCCATGTGCTGGCCGGGACACGGTAGCGCTCCTGGTGGGGCAGCGGATCCCTTCTGCGCACCACTCTGCGCACCACGGTATGTGTACGAGTGTACGCATCGATGCGTACACTCGTACACATGGGATACGGACTGCTGGCCGCGGCCATAGCGGCGGAGGTGGCCGGGACGACGGCCATGAAGTACAGCGAGGGCTTCACCCGGCTCTGGCCCTCGCTCATCACCGTCGTCGGCTATCTGCTCGCCTTCTCGCTGCTCGCACAGACCCTGAAGACGGTGTCCATGGGCACCGCCTATGCCATCTGGGCCGGGATCGGCACGGCGGCGGTCGCCGCCATAGGGGTCTTCTTCATGGGCGAGTCCGGAAACCTGGTCAAGGTGGCGGGCATCGCGCTGATCATCGCCGGTGTGGTCGTGCTCAACCTGGGTGGAGCGCACTGATGATCCGCCGGTACGACCCCGAGCGGCGCGGTCGCATCATCGATGCGGCGATCCGGGTGGTCGGTACCAAGGGCATCGCGGGGCTCAGTCACCGTTCCGTCGCCGCGGAGGCGGATGTGCCGCTCGGCTCGACGACGTATCACTTCGCCTCGCTCGACGAGCTGCTGGTCGCCGCGCTGCGCCGCTCGAACGAGAATTTCTCCCGGGCCATGCGGGAGAGCGAGGCCCTTCTCGCTCCGGACGCGGATCTCGCCGAGGCGCTGGCCCGGCTGCTGGGGGAGTGGTTCTCCGGCGGGCGCGGGCGCCTGGAGCTGGAGTACGAGCTCTACCTCGCGGCGCTGCGCCGGCCCGTCCTGCAGCCGGTCGCCGCCGAGTGGACGGATGTCACCGCCGAGCTGCTGGCCGGGCGCACCGACCCGGCCACCGCGCGGGCACTGATCGCGCTGATGGACGGGATCTGTCTGCAGGTGCTGCTGACGGGCGGGAGCTACGACGCGGCGTACGCCCGGGAGATGCTGGCGCGGATCATCGGCTGACCGCGTCGGCCGCCCCGGGGCGTCGGCAGGTCCGGCGGCGGGCGGCCCCGGGCGGGCGCCGGGATGTCAGCGGCGGACCGCCGCCAGGGCCGCCTGCACGCTCGCCTCGATGTCCGTGATCGGATACTGCGCCTCGCGGACCGTCCGGTCCCGGTCCACCACCACGGTCAGCCGCTTCAGCCGGCTGACTCCCGCCGCCCGGAACGTCGGCAGTCGCAGCGCCGCCGCCAACTCCAGTTCCGCGTCGGACAGCAGCGGGAAGCGCAGCCCCTCCGCGTCCGCGAACGCCCGCTGCTCGTCGGGGCGTTGGGTGGACACTCCGTGCACCGTCGCCCCCGCAGCGGTGAACTCGGCCAACTGGTCACGGTACGTGCAGGATTCGAGGGTGCAGCCGCTCGCGCCCGGGATCTCGGCCCAGCCCGGCGGGTAGGCGTCCCGGCGGGCGTACGCGCCGGGGAAGCAGTACAGGACGGTGTACGGGGTGTCGGCGACCGGGTCGCGCAACACGCCGTCGTAGTCGAGGAGTTGCAGCTCCGGCAGGCGGGTGCCCACCAGGGCGTGCACCCGTGCCGCCTCCTTGGACGTCTCCGTGGCCGTCGCCATCGTCTCCCCTTCTCCCATCACCCAGGTGTCGCCCCAGTCCTGGAGCGCGATCAGTACCGGCAGCAGCGCGCGGCCGCGCGGGGTGAGCCGGTACTCGTACCGGACCGGGCGGTCCTGGTACGGATCCCGGGACAGCACGCCCGCGTCCACCAGCAGCCGCAGCCGCTCGGTGAGCACCTTGCGGGACATGCCCAGCTCGTGCTGGAGCGCGTCGAAGCGGTGCACCCCGCGCGCGGTGTCGCGCACGATCAGCAGGGTCCACCAGTCGCCGACGACATCGAGGGCCTGGGCGATCGCGCAGTCGGCGTCGGACAGGCTGGTGCGCTGCGGCATGACTTCGTCTTCTTCCGTTCTTGCTCGTGCCGAGGCCGCCCCTTACCGGATTGACCTGCGGAAAGCATGCTGTCATAGTCCGTTCCCAAAAGAAACTCGCGGGGGAGGGCGCTGCGGATGAGGATCTTCGGGATGGTGCGGGACGTACCACGCACGGTACGGCTGCTGGCCTTGGGAGCCTTCCTCAACGGAGTCGTCAGCTTTACCTTCGTCTATCTCTTCGTCTATCTGACCGGACCGCGCGGACTCACCGTGCCGCAGGCCGGAGTGATCGCGGGCATCGGCGGCATCGGCCTGGTCGCCGGTAACTTCCCGGCGGCTGGTTCGGCGACCACTACGGTCACCGCCGGATGCTCCTGACGGGCGCGCTGGTGAGCGGCGCGGCGCCGCGCCCGAGCTGCTCTGGCCGGTGTGCGCGGTGCTGGCCGGCGGCGCGGGGGTGGCGGTGCTGGCGGCGCGGCGGCTGCGGGGGCCGGAGCGCGTGGTGGCCCCGGCGCGGACTCCGATGCCCGAGCGGCAGGCGCAGCCCGGCTGACCGGGTGTTCCGGGCGGGTGGGGCCCCGTCGCGACCATCCGGCGAGACCGGTTGGCTCCGGCGGGGCCCTGCCGGTTAGGTTTCGTGTCATGACCGACACGACTTCCCGCACCACCGGCGCCGTCGCCGCCGGCCTCGCCACCATCGCCGGCGACGGCTCCGTTCTCGACACCTGGTTCCCCGCCCCCGAGCTCTCCGACGGGCCCGGTCCGGCCGGAACCGAACGGCTCACCTCCGACCAGGCCGTGAACCTCCTCGGCGAGGGCGCGGCCAAGGCCGTCGGCGTGGACGCCCGCCGCGGGGTCGAGGTCGTCGCCGTGCGCACGGTCATCGCCTCGCTCGACGCCAAGCCGCTCGACGCCCACGACGCGTACCTGCGCCTGCACCTCCTCTCGCACCGTCTCGTTCAGCCGCACGGCCAGAACCTGGACGGCGTCTTCGGCCTCCTGACCAACGTCGCCTGGACGTCGCTCGGTCCGGTCGCCGTCGACGACCTGGAGAAGGTGCGGCTGAACGCCCGCGCGGACGGCCTGCACCTCCAGGTCACCTCGGTCGACAAGTTCCCCCGGATGACGGACTACGTCGCCCCGAAGGGCGTCCGGATCGCCGACGCCGACCGGGTCAGGCTCGGTGCGCACCTCGCCGCCGGTACGACGGTCATGCACGAGGGCTTCGTCAACTTCAACGCCGGCACGCTCGGCACGTCGATGATCGAGGGCCGCATCTCCGCGGGCGTCGTCGTCGGCAACGGCTCCGACATCGGTGGCGGTGCCTCGACGATGGGTACCCTCTCCGGCGGCGGCAAGGAGCGCATCGTCATCGGTGAGCGCTGCCTGATCGGCGCCGAGGCGGGCGTCGGGATCGCGCTCGGCGACGAGTGCGTCGTCGAAGCGGGGCTGTATGTCACCGCGGGTACGCGCATCACCCTGCCGGACGGCCAGATCGTCAAGGCGCGGGAGCTCTCCGGCGCCTCGAACGTCCTCTTCCGCCGCAACTCGGTCACCGGCGCCGTCGAGGCCCGCCCGAACAACGCGGTGTGGGGCGGCCTCAACGAGGTCCTGCACAGCCACAACTAGTGGCCCTCCCGGCAGGTTTTGCCCCGTCGCGCCGTCCGGCGCGCCCGCTCGACGAAGCTCCCCATGGGGCAGACACCGCCGGTCACGGCACTAGCGTGTAGCGGCGAGGAGTTCCTCGTATGCCTTCCGCAGCCCGTCGGCCGCCTCGCGCCCGGCGGGCTGCAGCGGTTCCCGGACCGGTCCGGCACCGAGCAGCGCCTTGGCCGTCACGGTGCCGGGCAGCCCGGACGACATCATCAACTCGGCCAGCGGAACGGTCAGCCGGTTGAGCCGTGCCGCCTCGGCGGTGTCCCCGGCGTCGAAAGCGTCCAGGACCGCCCGCAGCTGCCGGGGCGCCACATTGGCGACCGTACTCACATAGCCCGCAGCGCCCACCGCGTACAGCGGCAGGTTGAGCTCCTCGCAGCCCGAGTAGTACGAGAGCGAGCCCGCGCCGATCACCTTCGTCGAGCCGAGCAGGTCGTACGCGCAGTCCTTCACCGCCACGATGCGCGGATGGTCCGCGAGCCGCAGCAGGGTCTCCGGCTCGATGCGGGTGCCGGTGCGGCCGGGGATGTCGTACAGCATCAGCGGAACACCGGTCGCGTCGGCGACGCGCCTGAAGTGTGCCTCGACGGCGGGCTGCGGCGGTCTGCTGTAGTAGGGCGTCACGACCAACAGGCCGTCCGCGCCTGCCTGTTCAGCCTGCCGGGCCAGCTCGACGGTGTGCCGGGTGTCCGCACTGCCGACCCCGGCGACCAGTGGCACACCGGCGCCGACCGCCTCACGGACCGCGCGCAGCAGCGCGGTCTTCTCGGTGTCGGTGGTGGTCGGGGACTCACCGGTGGTGCCGCTGAGCACCAGGCCGTCGCAGCCGTCGGCGACGAGACCGGCGGCATGGGTCCCGGCGGCGTCCAGGTCCAGCTCGCCGTCGGCGGTGAACGGCGTGATCATGGCGCAGAGGGCGCGGCCGAAGGGGGCTGCGGGGGTGGCAGGGGCTTCAGGGACTGTCATGTCCGAAGTGTCCGCCGCCCCGACCGTGAAGGTCCACTTAGTTCTGCTTGAGGTGAAGGAGTAGAAATGCTCAACCATTGGTGTGAGGACCGGGACCGCGGTCTGGCATGATCGAACGCCTATGCGGCAGGCCGATGCGGGGGCGGGTGCACGGGTATGCGGGGACCGGTGGGTACCAGGACGGGCACCGGAGCGCGGAGAGGGGTAGTGGCCGCCTGCCTCGCCGGGGCGCTGGCTCTGACGCTGTCGGGATGCGCCGGATTTCTCGTACCGGCGGGCGAGGGCGAGCCGGAGCCGACTCCGAGCGCGTCGTACACGCCGGACGTGCACGCGGACAAGCTGGATCCGTCCGACCTGGCCATCGCCCCGTCCCCCGACAGGCCGCCCACAGGGGACGTTCCCGGTTCCACACCCACCCCGAGTGCCGTCGTCACCGGCGACTGCCCGTCCTCCGGCGTCGTCGTGGACATGGGTGAGGTGCAAGCGGCGCTGGGCCACCGGGCCGTGTCGCTCACCCTCACCAACTGTGGCAGCAAGCCGTTCCGGGTGGACGGCTACCCATCTGTGCGGGCCCTGGACGACGAAGGCGATCCGCTGCCGGTTCCGGTGAACCCGGGCTCCTCGTACATGGGGACCGACCCGGGGCCGAAGGAGGTCATGCTGAAGCCGGGGGAGACACTGAACGCGCTGCTCGCCTGGGTGTCCACCCCGACCGGCGGCGACCTCATCGAGGGCGACGCGCTGGAGATCGCGCCGGCCCCGGGGCTGGAGGCGCGCACGTTCCCGCTGGAGGGGAGCGACGTACGGCTGCTCGACGAGCTGAACATGACCGCCTGGCGAGCCGTTTCGCCCCAGTAGTGCCCCGGGAGGGGATCAGAGGGCGAGCTTGAAGCCTTCGTGGCTGCGGGCGAAGCCCAGCGACTCGTAGAACCGGTGCGCGTCCGTGCGCCGCTTGCCGCTGGTCAGCTGCACCAGCCCGCACCCCCGCAGCCGGGCCCGGTCGACGGCCTGCTTCATCAGCTCCCGGCCCAGCCCGCAGCCCCGCCGGTCCGCCCTGATCCGTACCGCCTCGATCAGCGCCCGCTCCTCGCCGTGCCTGCCGAGCCCCGGTATGTACGTCACCTGCAGGCAGCCCAGCACGGTGTCGCCGTCCACCAGCACCAGCATCTCGTTGCGCGGGTCGCTCCCGATGGCGGCGAAGGCCTTCTCGTACGCCTCGTCGACCACGACCGAGGCCGGGTCGGCGACCCGCTCCTCGTCGGAGAGGAGCGCGAGGACGGCGGGCAGGTCGGGGCGGCTGGCGACGCGCAGGATCATGCCCCGGAGTCTGGCACGGGCGCCGGAGAGGTCAGTAGTCGGATATGGGTGCGGCCGCGTGACCGAGCGGCACGGTGCGCGGCCCCGGACATGTCGCTCAACAGGCGCAGCAGGAACGGCGTGGGCTCGCGGAGACGGCGACGGTCGGGCCGGGGTGCTCGACGGTCTGCTGCATGTGCTGTGCCGTCGGCGCCGGGGTGAACCGGGGACCCGTGTAGCCGGCGGTTGACCTCAAGCGGACTTGACGTATCAGGGTGGCCGTCAGCGGTGCACCGCAGGGGTGCGCCGGTGAGGAGAATCGCCGTGAGCGAGAGCGTGCAGTTCGTGTCCCGTCCCGTCATCGCCCGCAACGACGTGGGCCTCGTCGAGGCCGGCACCTGGGACGTCGGCACCCCCGGGCGGCAGCGGGAGACCGTCGACGCCATCCGCAGCGCGTGGGGCAGCCGGGACTGGCCGCATCCGGGGCTGCTCGCGTACACCGTGCACGTGGGGGACGACGGGAGGACGCTGTTCCACTACGCGCAGTGGAGCGGCCAGGAAGCCTGGCAGGAGTTCGTCCGCAGCGGCCGGGACGCGCGCGACGCCGACATCGACGCAGCCGCGCCCGGGATCCGGCGGCTCGGGCTGCACACGTACGGGCTCTACCGCTCCGGGGTGCGGAAGGAGGGCGACCCTCGCGAGCCGGGGTGCATCGTGATCGTCGACGTCGAGTTCGACGGGCCGGACGCAGCGCGTCAACGGGACTGGGTGGACGGTGTGTTCGAGGCGCTCGGCACGGACCCGGCGCCGGCCCCCGGCGGTATGTCCGGGCACTTCCACGTGAGCGTCGACGGGGCCCGCGTACTCAACTACGCGGAATGGGTCAGTGCGCAGGCGCACATCGACGCGCTCGGCGCTCCCGGGGACGGCGTCGGGTCGAGGACGCCGCAGTGGGAGCGGGTGCAGTCCTATCCGGGGGTATCCGGCGGCGGCGTGCACCGCTACACACCCGCGCTCAGTCTGCGGGCCGGCAGGTAGCGGGCCAGGTGGATACCGCCCTCGGCTCGCCGCCGTCCTCCTTGTCCTCGGGGGCGATGGAACGCCCCTGGTACGCCAGGCCGCCTGCCGCCTGCCGCCTGCCGCCTGCCGCCTGCCGCCTGCCGCCTGCCGCCGGGTGGCCCGGCGGCGTTCGGCGGGACGGCGCCGAGCGGTCCGGGACGGTGACCGGCGCGGGCACCGGGGAGAGATCCATGCGCGTCAATCTCTTGGTTGTGTACGGGAGGTGTCAGGGGTCCCCGGGCGGCCGTCCGCCGTCTTTTGCATGAACCAGGCGGCATCGGGCGAAAAGCGTCTACGCTTGGGCGGCCTGAGACCGACCGGCACATGAGGGTGGGAGAAGGTGCGTGCCCGAGCCCCGTGACGCCGCCCCCATTGCCGGCCGGACCGAAACCCGTCGCCCGAGGAGAACCACCTGATGTCCGCAGAGCGCCCCACCCTGCCGCCGGTACGGCTGCACACCGAGGCGGAGCTGGCACGGGACGCGCTCGTCGCGTCGCTGCTCGCCCGCGCAGTCCGGCTCGCCCGCTGGGCGGGACCGGAGACCCGGGTCGGCGCCGGTGGCGAGCTCGTCGAAACACAGCTGCCCGCGGCGGCCGAGCACCTCGGACTGGCGGCGGACGAGGACGGCGCGGCGGAGGCCAGCGAGGCGTGGCGGCTCGCGGTCGACACCGGGCTTCTCGACGTCCACGACCCGGAGGGCGACGCGGAGGGGGACGACGCGGAGGGGACCGTGTCCGCGGGCGAGAATCTGGGGCTGCTGACCGGCGGCTCTCCGCAGGACGTCCTCGCGATCTGGCTCGACGGCCTGGAGGCCGTGCTCGCCGATGCCACCGCGCCCTTCTTCGACGACCTCGCCGACCTCGTCGGCGAGGACGGCTCGATCGACTTCGACGCCCTGGACTGGGACCCGGAGGCGGAAGCCGAATTCCTCGACGGCGTGCTCGGCAACCTGTACCTGCTCACGGTCGGCGACGGCAGCGGCAGCGAGGCACCCGTCCCGCTGCCCGCGCTCGCCGCGTCGATGATCGTGCCCGACGACATGGGCGAGCCCACCGACGACATCCTGGAGCAGGTGTCGGAGGCGATGATGCGCCTCGATGACCAGTTCCGGGTCCTCGAGCCGATCGGGCTCGTCACATACCGGCCGGTGGACGAGGCGTTGCTCGTCGAGGAGGGCGACCCGGCGGAGCCGCCCGCCGACGACGAGGACGTCAGCCGGTACGGCATGGTGAAGCTGACCCCCCTCGGTCTGTACGGCATCCGGGCCCGGATGCTGGAAGCCGGTGTCGACGCCCCCGCGATCGGCGATCTCGCCGACAAGGGCGCCGACGCGCTCCTCGGCGGCGTCGCGTACTACCCGGAGGCGGCGGCCCGCAGCGAGGTCGAGCAGTGGCTCGCCCGCCGCGGCGCGGACGGCGCCGCGGCGGAACTGCTGGACGCGGCTCGCGGCGCGGACCAGCAGGCCCCGCTCCGGCGGCTGCACTGCCAGCAGGCGCTTGCCCTGGTCGGCGCGGAGGCGGAGCCCGCGGTCCGCGCGGTGCTCGACGACCCGGAGCTGGGCGGCCTCGCCCGGGTCTGGCTCGCGGAGCACGGTGCGGCGGACGTGCCCCCGCCGCCGGAGGCGATGATCTTCTGGCTCGCCATCGACACGATCGCCGCGCAGCTGGAGGCGGCCGGCGACCTGGGCGAGCTCCAAGGGCTGGTCGAAGGGCTGTCCGGCCAGCACAGCGGCTTCTTCGACCAGGCGTGGCGGGTGGAGCACCCCGCGACGGCGGACGTCCTGGAGGCGATGGGGCAGCTGCACGGCGACAAGAAGAAGGCGAAGGACGCCCGCAAGGCGGCGTTCAAGGCACGGTCGCGGTCGGGCGGCTGAAGCCGGGCACGGCGGCCGGGGCGGTCGCCCGACAGGCTCTGAGGGAACGACGTCGGCAGGAACTCCGTGAAGGTTCACAGGAAGCGTGCCGATCGACGTCGCCGTCAGTTCAACTTCCGTTGGCGCAGGGGCGGGAGCGTGAGCCCGCAACCCACCCACCCCAGCTGCTCCAGGAGTTCGTGATGCCCTTCACGCGCAGGGAATTCACCAAGCAGTCCGCCCTCACCGGCGCCGGCATTGCCCTGACGGGTACCGTCGCCGCCCTGGCCACCGCCCCCGGCGCCCTTGCCGCCGAGGATTCCCGGCAGGGCCACGACGACGACCCCGGTCACGGTCATGACGACGAGCCCGGCTACGGGCCGCTGGTCCCCGACCCGAAGGGCATACTCGCGCTTCCCGCCGGATTCTCGTACCGCGTCATCACGCACAGCGGTGTCACCAAGCTGGACTCCGGCGAGTACACCCCCTCCAACCACGACGGCACGGCCACCTTCGAGGGCCCGCGCGGCGTCACCCTGCTGGTCAACAACCACGAGCTGAGCGGCACCCGGGCCGGCTGGGAGTACCCGGTCCCGCTCGCCGAGGGTCTCGTCTACGACCCGATCGCCGCCGGTGGCTGCACCGTCGTCGAGACCCGCCGCGACGGCCACACGGCCGAGTGGGTCGGTATCGCCGGCACGTCCACCAACTGCGCCGGTGGCGCCTCCCCGTGGGGCACCTGGCTCACCTGCGAGGAGACCGAGGACAAGGCCGGCAAGAACGGTCTGCTGAAGGACCACGGCTACGTCTTCGAGGTCGACCCGTACGACAAGCGCGCCAACCGCGACCCGCGTCCCATCAAGGCGTTCGGCCGGTACGCCCACGAGGCCGTCGTCATCGACCCCAAGCGCGGCCACGCCTACCTGACCGAGGACGCGGCCGGTCCCAATGGGCTGCTCTACCGCTGGGTCCCGCCGCACGGCTTCAAGCACGGCCGCGGCCGGCTGCGCACGCTCGCCGACGACGCCGGTGTCCTCCAGGCCACCAAGTGCTTCGACAGCAGCGGCCAGTTCGTCGACGACCTGTCCCGCGCCACGAAGATCGGCACCGTGTACGGCGTGGACTGGGTCGACGTCGTCGACCGTGACGCCAAGACCGTCTCCGTGCGCAAGCAGTTCGGCAGCCAGGACGTCACCCGTGCCCGCAAGCTCGAAGGCATGTGGTGGGGCGACGGCGGCGCGTACATCGTCTCCTCGTTCGCCCGCGCGGAGAGCCCCGTCCGGCACGACGGCCAGGTCTGGTTCTACGACCCGAAGCGCCGCACGCTGACGCTGAAGGTGCTCCTCGGGGTGAACGCCGACCCGTTGATGGACGGCGCGTTCGACGGCCCGGACAACATCACCGTCTCGCCGTACGGGGGTCTGGTCATCGCCGAGGACGGCGAGGGCATCCAGCACCTCTTCGGGGCGACCGAGAGCGGCCGTACGTACCCGATCGCGCGCAACGAGCTGAACGCGGGCACGGCTGAGAAGCCGGAGTACAGCGAGTTCACCGGGGTCACCTTCTCGCCGGACGGGAAGACGCTGTTCGCCAACATCCAGACGCCCGGCATCATGCTTGCCATCACGGGCCCGTGGAAGCGGCAGCCGAACCGACGCTGACACCCGGAGGCGGCGGTTCCGTCCGCCTCGACCCGCATCCTCACCGCCCACCGGGCGCTGATGGAGCTGCCGGTCGAGGAGCGGCGGGCCGCCGTGACCGCACCCGGCGGGGCCGACCGACCGGCCGCGGCGGGCATGACGTGGGAGGCCCTCGCGGGCCGGCTGCAGGGTGCGCTTCGGTGAACTCGGCGGGCACCGACACCGCGGAGGCGGTGCGCCGGCACTTCCGGAAGCACGACCGGGTACTGATCGTCACCGACGAGCGGGCGTCGTTCTCGTACGCCGCGGATGCCACCGCGGCCGTGCCGTCCGACGTGCCAGTCCACACCTGGAATCTGGCCGGATACCGGGTCGGTCACGCCCCGTCGGGAAGCGCGAACCGCCACACCTTCGGGGGGCTTTCGGACGCGGCATTCCGCATGGTGCCCCTGCTGGAAGCGGGTAGGGACGCCGACTGGCCCTGGAATCGCTGATTACGAATCCGGCATCAGTGCGCCCCCAGGAGTGGTCGGGCATGGCGTCGGGCGTTTCCAGGGCGCATACTCAAGGTAATGAAACAGTCAGCCGGATCCCGGCGTCACCTGCCTTCCAGTCCCTTCAACCGCCCGGCCCAGGCGGCCCCACCGGTCGAATTGTTCGATGTGGGCGACAGGGTGTCGCACGACCAGTTCGGACTCGGTCGAGTCCTTGCCGTCGAGGGCGACAACGACGCAGTGCTCATCGATTTCTCGGGGCGACAGGGGAGGATCCTGAGCCCGTACTCCAAGCTGACCAAGCTCTGAGAGAGGCGGCGAGCACGCGCAGAGTCCGCGTCCCCGTCACACTCTCCGGCTTCAGGGGCACCTGCACCCGCAGGTGCCCCTGAAGCCGTGCTGGGGGCTTTTCGCCGCCCTACAGCGCCTGGGCGGCGGGCTTGACCATGCCGCGGACGGTGCGCGACTTCACGAAGTCGCCCATCGCCGTCATTTCCCACTCGCCGGAGAACTGCTTGATCAGCTTCGCCATCATCACGCCGGTCTGCGGCTCGGCGCCGGTCAGGTCGAAGCGGACCAGCTCCTCACCGGTCGCCGCGTCGATCAGCCGGCAGTAGGCCTTGGCCACCTCGGTGAACTTCTGGCCGCTGAACGAATTGACCGTGAAGACCAGCCCGGTCGCCTCCGGGGGGATCCGGCCGAGGTCCACGACGATCACCTCGTCGTCGCCCGCGCCCTCGCCCGTGAGGTTGTCACCGGAGTGCTTGACCGCGCCGTTCAGGATGGAGAGCTTGCCGAAGTAACAGCTGTCCAGGTGGTTCCGGTTGGGGCCGTAGGCGATCACCGAGGCGTCGAGGTCGATGTCCTTGCCGCGGAACGCGGGCTCCCAGCCGAGCCCCATCTTGACCTGCGAGAGCAGCGGGCGGCCGCCCTTGACCAGGGACACCGTCTGGTTCTTCTGGAGGCTGACCCGGCCCTTGTCGAGGTTGATCTTGCCCGAGCCGGCGGGCGCCGGAGCAGCAGCCGGCGGCGCGGCCGGGACCGGGGGAGCGGCGATCCGCGGGTCCACGGGAGCGGCGGCGGGCACCGGGGGTGCGACCGGGGCGGGCGCGGCGGCCGGCTCCTCCTCGACCGACACGCCGAAGTCCGTGGCGATGCCGGCCAGCCCGTTCGCATAGCCCTGGCCGACCGCGCGGGCCTTCCAGGCGCCGTTGCGGAGATAGACCTCGATGACCACGAGCGCCGTCTCGGCGCCCAGCCGGGGCGGGGTGAAGGTGGCGAGGACGCTGCCGTCGTCCGCGTTACGCACGGTGGCGGTGGGCTCGATGCCCTGGAAGGTCTGGCCCGCCGCGTCCGGGCTGGCCGTGACGACGATCTTCTCGATGCCGGGGGGCACCGCAGCGGTGTCCACCACGATCGCGTCCGGCGCCGTGCCGCCGCCTGAGCGGTAGGTCACGCCCGGGCCCGTGGGCTGGTTGTAGAAGATGAAGTCGTCGTCGGAACGCACCTTGCCGTCGACGGTGAGCAGCAGGCCCGAGACGTCGAGCCGCACCGGGGCGGCGACGTCCACCGCCACACGGGCGGCGGAGAGAGGGATGTTCGAGCCAGGTGTCATAGCGGTCATGCACGAGGTAACGAACAACCCCGCTTTGCCGTTCCCTTACCTTCGGCCGGGTTGGTTACGGGGGTGGCTGCGGGCCGCCCGCTCGTTGCCGTGCTGGTACGCGCCGGTCCAGCGGGCCGTCACCAGCTGGGCGTCCCCGGACGCCACCTCGGTACCACGTCGGGTTGGTATCCGACCCGGACATCGAGGCCGTCGCCGAGGCGCTTTCACGCCTCGGTCGATGACGGAAGCGGACCGGTGGCGGTGCCCGCCGGCCGCCCCCGCCGGTCCGTGACCAGCAAGGCCGCCGTCAGCAGGCCCGCCGCACCGATGAGTGGCAGCAGCACCCGGATGTCCAGCACCGCGACCAGCCCCGCGCCGAGCGCCAGCGCCACCGCGTTCGGCACCATCATCAGTGAGTTGGCGGTCGCGCTCGTACGGCCCAGCACGGCGTCCGGCGTCTCGCGCTGCACCGCCGTCATCGCCGCGATCAGCACACACGGCAGCCCCGCCCCGATCGCGACGCTCGCGACCAGCGCTACCGCGTCGTACGGCAGCGCCCGCACCCCCACCGCCAGCGCGAACAGAGCGATCCCGGCCGCGGTGAACACCCGCTCCGGCAGACGCCGCATCAGCGGACCGGCCAGCAGCCCGACCGCGATCGACCCGCAGCCCTGCACCGCGTACAGCACACCCGCGTACGTGGGGGAGTGCCCGAGCCCGTCGTCGATGACGGCGTAGAGCGCGGCTCCGTTGAGCCCGGCGCACAGCATCGTCACCGCACCCGCCAGCACCAGCGGCCGCAGCACCGGTGACCCCCACACCTGCCGGAACCCCGCCGCCAGTTCGCCCCGCCGGTCCGTGCGGGCGGGCCGGGCCGGCTCCTGTACCCGCAGCAGTGCGTAGACCCCGGCGGCCAGGGCGAACGACGCCGCGTCGAGGAGCGCCACCGCGCCGCCGCCGAACCGCGCATAGAGGCCGGCGCCGGTCAGTGGTGCGAGGAGCTTCATGCCCTCGTTCGCGATCATCCGGAACCCGTTGAAGTCTCCGAGCAGCCGGGGATCGACGGTGTGCGCGACGAGCGCTGACTCGGCCGCGTCCATCAGCACGCCGCTCACCCCGTACAGCACGAGCACCGCGAAGAGGATCCAGATCCGCCCCGCCGAATCGATCGCGAGCAGCGAGGTGAGCAGCCCTGCCATGGCGAGATTCGCCCAGATCAGCAAGGGTTTGCGCGGCACCCGGTCGGCGATCGCGCCGAGTGCGGGACCGGTCAGCACAGTAAGCCACATGGCGAACACGGCGAGCGCCGCCAGACTGTTCGACCCGGTGAGGGACTTGACCCAGATCCCGCCGGTGAGCCACATCGCGGACGTCCCGAAGCCGGAGACCACCACCGCCGTCAGATACAGCCCGGCGTTGCGGTCCCGCAGCACCTTTCCTGCCGCCGACCCTGTCATTTTTGCGCTCCCCGTTCCTCGTTGACCCGCGGTTCCGATACGGACTCATGCTGGCGACTAAGGACGGGCCGGGGCATCGGGCAGATGCCCTACACCGGGATTGCCGGAATTTCGCTGTCGCCCCGGTGACCGGGGGGCCGGCGGCGGTCCGGGGCGCGCCCCGCCGCCGGTACCTCCCCTGGCAGAGAGGTAGCACCACCGTGTCACTCGCTCGCCGACCGACGGATCGTCAACAACCTGTCCGAGCAAAAGCCGTTGGGCGTCCACCGGCCCACGGATCCCCTCGGTGCGAAGTGATCACATGGCTGCGGCAAGCGGTTAATATGCCGCCGTCGTGTCCATAGCACCACACCCGTCCGAGGGGATCCCGCGTTGCGTCACCCATTGCTTCCCGCCCTGTTCTGCACCGGGCTCGTCGCCGCCACCAGCCTGCTCACCGGCACGGCCGCGACCGCCGCTGCTCCCGTCCCGTCCGCCGGCCCCACCTCCTCCGCCGCCGAGGCGACTGCCCAGGCCACCGACGTACGCGAACGGCTGGACCGGATACCGGGACTCGCGGTCGTCTCGCAGACCACCAAGGAGGGATTCCCCTACTACACCCTCACGCTGACCCAGCCGATCGACCACGGGCACCCCGACCGCGGCACGTTCGAGCAGCGCCTCACGCTCTGGCACAAGTCCGAGACCGCGCCGATGGTCCTCTACACGGGCGGCTACTCGCTCTCCAGCTCCACCCGTGAGATCACCACGCTTCTCGGCGCCAACCAGGTCAGTATCGAGCACCGCTACTTCAGCCGGTCCCGCCCCGCGACGGTCGACTGGAACGACCTGAACGTCCAGCAGGAGGCGAGTGACGAACACGCAGTCGTCCAGGCCCTCAAGACGATCTACGGGGCCAAGTGGCTGGGCACGGGCGCGTCGAAGGGCGGGATGACGCAGGTCTACCATGAGCGCTTCTACCCGGACGACCTGGACGCCGTCATCGCGTACGTCGCACCGAACGACGCCGCCAACAACGACGACAGCGGCTACGAGAAGTTCTTCGAGACCGTCGGCACCCCCGAATGCCGGGCCGCCCTGAACGCCGTGCAGCGCGAGATGCTGGTCCGGCGGGATCGGATGCTGCCCCGCTTCGAGGCCACCGCCGAGAAGCAGGGTCTCACCTTCCAATACCTCGGATCGGCCGACCGGGCCTACGAGTTCTCCGTACTGGACCAGGTGTGGAACTTCTGGCAGAGCGGTACGTACGCCGACTGCCCGGCCATCCCCGACGCGAGGACCGCCACCGACGACGAGCTGTACACCTGGTCGCTGGGGCACGGACTCAGCCCGTACGCCGACCAGGGCAACGGCGCCGAGGGCAGCGGACCGTACTACCGGCAGGCCGCAGCCCAACTGGGCTGGGCCGACCTCAAGTTCAAGCATCTGGCCGACGTCCGCCACTACCCCGGCATCTATCAGCCCAACTCGGTGCTGCCCGCCGACATGCGGGTCGGGTACGACGGGCGCACCATCAAGGACGTCGACCGCTGGGTCGCCACTCGCGGCGAGCGGATGATGTTCGTCTACGGACAGAACGACCCGTGGAGCGCCGAGCGGTTCAAGCCGAGCAAGCACGACTCGATGCTCTTCGAGGCACCGAACAGCAACCATGGCGCCCTGATCTCCAAGCTGAAGCCGGCGGACCGGGCCGCTGCGGAGGCGACCGTGAAGCGGTGGGCGGGCCAGTGACGGCCCACCCACCGCGGCCGATCGGTGACCCCGGTCGGTCGTAGGTGATGTCCGAGGCGGTGCAGCGGCAGGACGTGCCGCCGGGGCCGCTGCCCGTCTCGGTCGGCTCGGCACCCGTGCTGTTGCCTGTGCAGCGGACGCAGGGCTTGATGTGAAGTGGAGGAGCGTCGCGCTCCCCGAGGCCATGATCCGGATTCTGACAGCCGCAGCCGGCCCTCCGCGCCCGGCTTTCTCACCCCTTGAGCGCCGCCTTCATCATCTTCTGCGCGATCGGCGCCGCCAGCCCGTTGCCGCTGACCTCCGAGCGGGCCGAGCCCGAATCCTCCACGACCACGGCGACCGCGACCTCCTTGCCGGTGGACTTCGACTTCGCGTACGAGGTGAACCAGGCGTACGGCGTGTTGCTGTTGCCCACACCGTTCTGCGCGGTGCCCGTTTTGCCGCCGACCTCCGCCCCGTCGATCCGGGCGTTGGTGCCGGTGCCCTGCTCGACGACGGTGACCATCGCGCTGCGCATCTGCTCGGCGGTCGAGGCGGAGACGACCCGCTTCGTGTCGCCGTCCGCGAAGGACTGCAGGGTGTTGCCCTTGGAGTCCGTCACCTTCGACACCATGTGCGGGGCCGCCAGCTCACCGCCGTTGGCGAGGGCCGAGGAGACCATGGCCATCTGCAGCGGGGTCGCGGTGACCTCGAACTGGCCGATGCCTGTCAGCGCCGTCTGCGCCTTGTCCATCCCCGACGGGTAGACGCTCTCCGAGGCGCGCACCGGGACATCCAGCTTCTGCGTGTTGAAGCCGAACTTCTCGGCCATCGCCCGCACCTTGTCCTGGCCGAGATCGGCGGCGGCCTTCGCGAAGACGTTGTTGCAGGAGTACTGGAGCGCCGTGCGCAGCGTGGCGTTCGCGCAGGGTGCGGACGCGCTCTCGTTCCTCAGGACCGTGGTGGTGCCGGGCAGCGTGTACGGGTCGGGGCTGTTCGTGCGCTCGTCGACGGAGCTGTAGAGACCGTTCTCCAGCGCGGCCGACGCCACCACCAGCTTGAACGTCGAACCGGGTGCCAGCGGCTGCCGCAGAGCACGGTTGACCAGTGGCTTGTCCTGGTCGGAGAGCAGCTTCTTCCACATGTCGCCGTCGTTCGTCCCGCTGATCTTCGACGGGTCGTACGAGGGGGTGGAGACCATTCCCAGGATCTTCCCGGTCGCGGGGTCGATCGCGACGGCCGCGCCCTTGTCGTTGCCGAGCGCCTGGTACGCCGCCTTCTGCACATCCGGGTCGATCGTCGTCAGCACACTGCCGGGCGCGGTCTGCTTGCCCGTCACCACGTCGACGGGGTTCTTCAGCCGGTCGTCCGTGCCGTCGAGCACATGGCTGTAGATCCCCTCGAGCTGGGTGGCGCCGTACGCCTGCGAGCTGTACCCGGTGACAGCGGCATAGAGCTCGCCCTGCGTGTACGTGCGCTTGTACGCGAGATCGCTGCCCTGGGTCCTCTTCGATCCGGTGACCGGTGATCCGGCCACGATGATGTCACCGAGCGGCTGCGCGTACTGCGCGATGGTTTTCCGCCGGTTGTGGTCGTTGTCCGCGAGTGCCTTGGCCTGGTACGCCTGCACCCAGGTCGCCCGCCCCAGCAGGGCGAGGACCAGCAGCAGGCAGAAGACCGCGGTGTGCCTGATTGTTCTGTTCATCCCACTGGCAGGACGAGCGGCGGCGTCCGGCGCGTTCCCGTCTGTGCCGCTTCTCACCCATTCTTCATACTGCGCGCCACGGGGCCCGGGTCAGCCGGGCGTGATGAACCCCGACTCGTACGCCGCGATCACCGCCTGAGTGCGGTCCCGGGTTCCGGTCTTCGCCAGCACTGCCGCCACATGCGTCTTCGCCGTGGCCGGCCCCACCCGCAGCCGTTCCGCGATCTCCGCGTTGGTCAGCCCCGCCGCCATCAGCCGCAGCACGTCCGCCTCCCGCTCGGTGAGCCGGGCCACCCAGGGAGGTGCGGCGGACGCCTGCCGCCTGCCGTGCTCGGCCGCCAGTTCCCGCACCGCCGAAGGGAACAGCAGGGAGTCGCTGCGCGCGATCAGCCGCACCGCCTGGACCAGGTCCTCGGCCGCCGCGCGCTTCAGCAGGAAGCCCGCGGCTCCGGCGCGCAGGGCGTCGTACACATAGGAGTCGTTCTCGAAGGTGGTGACGACGACGATCCGCGGGGGCGCGTCCAGCGAGGCGAGGATCTGCTCGGTGGCGCGGATCCCGTCGATCTCCGGCATCCGTACGTCCATCAGCACCACATCGGGGCGCAGCTCCCGCACGACGGAGACGGCCTCGGCGCCGGTCGCCGCCTCGCCGACGACCCGCAGGCCGCGCGGCGTCCGGCGGCGGCCGGCCGGTCGTCGGGGGTCGGGCCCAGCAGCATCGGAGCACGGCGGGCCAGCAGCGCCCCGGCCGCGGCCGCGCAGCCGGCCAGTGCGCCGGGGTGAGTCGGGCGACCGGAACCGAGCAGCTGATCGCGTCGCGCGCCGGGGTGCGGTACGGGATCGCGACGCCGAAGCAGCGCAGCCCCAGGGTGTTCTCCTCGCGGTCCACGGCGTACCCCTGCTCGCGGATGAGGTGCAGTTCCTCGATCAGCTTCTCGCGGTCGGTGAGGGTGTGCTCGGTCAGTGCGGGCAGTGTCTCCGGCAGCATCGTGCGGACCTGCTCGGCGCTGTGGGTGGCCAGCAGCGCCTTGCCGAGCGAGGTGGAGTGGGCGGGCAGCCGGCGGCCGACGCGGGTGAAGGGGCGCAGATAGTGCTGGGACTGGCGGGTGGCGAGGTAGACCACGTCCGTACCGTCGAGACGGGCGAGGTGGATGGTTTCCGTGGTGTCGTCGGAGAGCCGGTCGAGCGTCGCGCGGGTGGCCGCGACGACCTCGTCGCCGTCGATGTACGAGGTGCCGACCAGCAGCGCCCGGACGCCGATGCCGTACCGGGTCCCTGTCGCGTCGGTCTCCACCCAGCCCAGCTCGACCAGGGTGCGCAGCAGCATGTAGAGGCTCGACTTGGGGTAGCCGACGGTCTCCTGCACGGCCGTCAGCGAATGCATGCCGGGACGCCCGGCGAAGTACTCGAGCAGTTCCACCGTCCGTACCGCGGACTTGACCTGTGCCCCGCCCGACTCGGCAACCGACATCGCCCTCGCCCCTTCCAGCCCACTTCTTGCCAACACGGAACGCCCGAAAATAGAGTCCCCACATATTCACGATCAGGAATTCTGTTCAAAATATCGAACAACTTCTGATGTGTGGCAGAGGCCGAAAGGAAACACGGTGTCAGCAGCACCAGTCTGGAGCGTCGACCCCCGCACCGGTAACCCGCGTGAGCAGGTTGCCGTGGAGGCTACTGCGGAGGAGGTCGACCGTGCGGTCCGGACCGCACATGCCGTACGCGACGCGCTCGCCGACCGCACCGTACGCGCCGCGTTCCTGCGTACCGCGGCGGATCTGCTCACCGAGGCCGGGGAGCACGTCATCGAGGCCGCCGACGCCGAGACCGCGCTCGGCCCGGCCCGACTCACCGGTGAACTCGCCCGCACGACCGCCCAGTTGCGCGCGTTCGCCGAAGTCGTCGACGAGGGCGCCTTCCTCGACATCCACATCGACCACGCGGACGCCACCCGGACCCCGCCGTGGCCGGACCTGCGCCGCTACAAGATCCCGCTCGGCGTCGTCGCCGTCTACGCGGCCGGCAACTTCCCGCTCGCCTTCTCCGTCCCCGGCGGTGACACCGCCAGTGCCCTGGCGGCCGGCTGCCCGGTCGTCGTCAAGGCACACCCGGACCACCCCGCCACCTCGGAGCTCTGCGCCTCCGTGCTGCGCCGGGCCGCCGCGAAGGTCGGGCTGCCCGCGGACGTACTGACCCTGGTGCACGGATTCGAGGCGGGCGTCGAGCTGGTCAAGCACCCGCTCGTGGCCGCCGCCGGGTTCACCGGCTCCATCCGCGGCGGGCGGGCGCTGTTCGACGCCGCGGCCGCCCGGCCGGTCCCGATCCCGTTCCACGGCGAGCTCGGCTCCCTCAACCCCGTCGTCGTCACCGAGGCGGCCGCCGCCGAGCGCGGCGAGCAGATCGGTGCCGGGCTCGCGGGCTCGATGACCATGGGCGTGGGCCAGTTCTGCACCAAGCCCGGCTTCGTCCTGGCCCCCGCCGGCGAGACCGGCGACCGGCTGCTGAAGGCGCTGACCGAGGCGGTCAGCGACAGTGAGGCCGCGGTCATGCTCGACCACCGGATGCGGGACGCCTTCGTCGCAGGCGTACGCGAACGGGCCGAACTCCCCGACGTGGACGCCCCGGTCACCCCCGGCGCGGGCGGCGACCACACCGTCTCCGCCGGCTTCCTGACCGTTCCGGCACAGCTGCTCGCCACCGAAGGACCGCACGACGCGCTCCTGGAGGAATGCTTCGGCCCGGTCACCGTCGTCGCCCGCTACGCCTCCGAGGACGAGATCACCGCCGTCCTCTCCCGGCTCCCGGGCAACCTCACCGCCACCCTCCAGATCGCCACGGAAGGCGCCGACGCCGACGCCCCCGCACTCCTCGCGGCCCTCACCCCGCTGGCCGGCCGGGTCCTCGTCAACGGCTGGCCGACCGGAGTCGCCGTCGCCCCCGCCCAGCACCACGGCGGCCCCTACCCGGCCACCACCTCCACGTCCACGTCGGTCGGCGCCACCGCGATCGAGCGCTGGCTGCGCCCGGTCAGCTACCAGACGACGCCGGAGTCCCTGCTACCGCCGGAGCTGCGCGAGGACAACCCGCTGGGCCTGCCGCGCCGCGTCGACGGGCGTCGCGCGTGAACCGGATCGCGTTCCCCCGGGGCGGGGTTCGCCGCCGTGGTGCCCCGGTCCGGGGCGGGGGTTCCGTCCTCAAGCGCCGGACGGGCTGGAGGTGTGCGTCTGGCCCCGTGGTGGCGCCGTCGCCTGCCCGGTGGGTGGTGGTCCGGGGCCCCTCCGGGGTGTCTCCTCGGGCGACGAACGTTCGGCGGGTACGCGAGGGGAGCCCGGGTCTTTGTTCGTCGCCCTGCGGGGACTCCCCTGCACGGCCCCGGACCGGCCGTCCCGCGGGTGCGGCCCGGTACGCCCTCGCGTCACGACCACCGGGCCGCGGGCGCGGGTGATGCGAGGGTGGGGCTGTGCAGGGGAGTCCCCGCAGGGGCTGGCGTACGTGCCGGGTTCGTCCGCGTTGCCGGTTTCCGCGCCAGTCCCGAGGAGACGCCCCGGAGGGGCCCCGCCCGCCCCACCACCGGACAGCGCGGCGGCGCCCCCGTTGCCGGGCAGCACACTCAAGCCCGTCCGGCGATCGAGGACGCAACCCCGCACCCCGGACTGGGGTGGGGCCACGGGGTCCCGGTACGACCAGCGGGTGGACGCGGGCCTCCCCGTTGCCGGGCAGCACACCCCGAGCCCGTCCGGCGATTGAGGACGGAACCGGTACCCCCGGCCCGCAGCAGCCGGGTCGTCGCCAGTGCGGCCCGGGGCAACCACGGGCCGACCGGTGGCGTCCCTCCCCGCATGATCAGAACTGCCACGCCCGCCGATCTCGACGCCATCGTCCAGCTGCACACGGAGGCCCGCGCCACCTACTACCGGGGGCATCTTCCGGAGGAGGAGTACGCGGGCGCCGCGGAGGTCGGACGCAGCCGTGGCGGCTGGTCCCGTGCGGTAGACCGCCCCGACGCCACCGTGCTCTGTGCGGAACGGGACGGGACCCTCGCCGGCATCGCCGCCTACGCGGTCCGTGAAGGCGATATGACGCTCACTCAGCTCCATGTCTCGCCGGTCCACTGGCGTACGGGAATCGGCACCGCGCTCCACACCGCCTGCGTCGACGCCTGGCGGCGGGCCGGAGTAGACGGCGCCCGCCTGGAGGTCTTCGTGCACAACACCCGTGCCCAGGCCTTCTATGTCCGGCACGGCTGGACCCCCGACCCCGAGCACCCGCGCCACGGCGCCCATCTGGCGCTGCGCCTCGCGGTCAGCCACTGACTCCGGAGATCCTTCACCCGGGGGCTGTCCCGTAGCATGGAGCCGCTGTTCCAGGCGCTGTGCGACCACGACTGCCTCGGTGACCTGGCGGTGTGGGGACCGGTGGCCGGGGGGCCGGGCGGGTCCGACCGATGGGTCGCGGTCACCGTCAACCAGTGCGACGGCGACGCTCCGATGATCATCGTCGCCCTGGTCGGCGACCGTCCGGTCATCGAGCCGAGAGACGGGCCCTGAGGGGTGTCCGGCGGATCGGGGCCGGACACCCCCTGGTGCGGGAATGACCGGGGCCGGACAGGCGTTCACCAGGGGCGCGGAGGGTGCTTCCGCGCTGCCGTGGGCAACCCGCGGTCCGTCCCGACATCCTGGAGAGAAGAAGAGTCATGCGCGTCGAGATCTGGAGCGACATCGCTTGCCCCTGGTGTTACATAGGCAAGGCCCGTTTCGAGAAGGGCCTGGCGGGGTTCGCCCATCGCGACGAGGTCGAGGTCGTGCACCGGTCCTTCGAGCTCGACCCGGGCCGGGCCAAGGGCGACACCCAGCAGGTGATCGACATGCTGGCGCAGAAGTACGGGCGTACGCGTGAGGAAGCGCAGGCCATGGAGGCGAACGTCGCGGCCAATGCGCAGTCCGAGGGGCTCGGCTACCGGACCGAGGGGCGCGACCACGGCAACACCTTCGACATTCACCGGCTGCTCCACCTCGCCAAGGTCCGCGGCCGCCAGGACGAGCTGCTGACGCTCGCCTACAAGGCCAACTTCGCCGAGGAGCGGTCCGTCTTCGACGCCGAGGTGCTGGTCGAGCTGGCCGCCGAGGCCGGACTCGACGCCGACGAGGCGCGTGCCGTGCTCGCCGACCCGGAGGCGTACGCGGCCGAGGTGCGGGCCGATGAGCAGGAGGCGTCCGAGCTGGGTGCCAACGCCGTGCCGTTCTTCGTGCTCGACCGGCGGTACGGGATCTCCGGCGGCCAGCCCGCCGAGGTGTTCGCGCAGGCGCTCGAACAGGCGTGGAAGGACCGACCGCTGACCGCGATCGGCTCGGACGCGGCGGCGTGCGACGCCGACGGTGTCTGCGAGGTCCCGCAGACGGGCAGCAACGCCTGAGCCCGCAGGCCGGCACCATCGCCCGACACCTCGCTCAGCCGCATACATGAGCATTGCTTGGGAGCACCCCTTGACTCCTGGTAATTGACGATGAGTTAAGGGGGCTTCAGGCTGGGCGAATGGAGACTACTTCGCTCAGCCGTACGGTGGATGACGAGTTCGCACCGGAGACCACCTACCTCAACACCTCCACCTGCGGGCTGCTGCCCCGGCGCACCGTCGATGCGGTGAAGGCGCTCGCCGAGGCGACCGCCACGGGCCGCAGGGCCGGCTCCGGCGACTTCGAGGCGGTGGACGCGGCCCGGGCCGGCTTCGCCCGCCTCGCCGGTGTGGACGCCGACCGGGTCGCCACCGGCAGCTCGGTCTCCGTGCACGTCGGGCTGATCGCGGCGTCGCTGCCGGCGGGGGCCGAAGTCCTGGCGCCCGAAGGGGAGTTCAGCTCCGTCGTCAGCCCGTTCGCGGTGCGTGGCGATCTCAAGATGCGTTACGTCCCGCTGGACGGGTTGGCCGACGCGGTACGGCCCGGCACCGATCTCGTCGCCTTCTCCTCCGTGCAGTCCGCCGACGGCCGGATCGCCGATCTGGACGCGGTACGCGCGGCGGCCGCTGCCCACGGGGCCCGGACGCTGCTCGACGCCACCCAGTCGGCCGGCTGGCTGCCGCTGGACGCCGGGGCGTACGACTACACCGTCACCGGCGGCTTCAAATTCCTGCTCTGCCCGCGGGGCGCGTCGTTCCTCACCGTCACCGACGAGGCGCAGCGCACCCTGCCGACCGTCTCCGCCGCGTGGGTCGCCTCCGACGACCCCTGGAACAGTACGTACGGCCCGGTCGGGCGGCTCTCCCCGACCGCCCGCCGCTACGACGAACCGCCCGCCTTTCTGTCGTACCACGGTGCCGAGCACTCCCTCGCGCTGCTGGGCGAGGTCGGCATCGACGCCCTTCACACCCACGCCACCGGGCTCGCGGCCCGCATGCGGGCGGGGCTGGCCGGGCTGGGGCACGAGGCGGTGCCGGGGGAGTCCGCGATCGTGGCCGTGCCTGGACTCGGCGGGCGGGAACCGGAGCTGGCGCGGGCCGGGGTGATGGTCTCGAACCGGGCGGGTGGTCTGCGCGCGGCTTTCCATCTCTACAACACGCAGGCCGACGTGGACCGGGCCCTGGACGTGCTCGCCGGCTGAGCCCGCCGGGATGCCCGGCTGATCCCCCGGCGCCCGGAGAATCAGCCGCCGCCCAGGGGAGTCCGAAGGGGGCCCCGCCGACCTTGGCGAACGCATCTTCGTGCTTACGGTGTAAAAAGGGCGATATGGTGCAACCTTTCGGCCGATTCCGGAGCGGACAGGTTCGGTCACTCACGGGCAAGTACCCCCAGAGCCTTGCAGGGCAGGTCTTCGCTCTGCAGGTGGCTGTCGTGGTGCTGCTCGTTGCGGCCGCGGTGCTGGCGCTCGTACTGCAGTCCCAGCGCGACAGCAACGCGGAGGCGAGACATCGTTCGGTCGCCGTCGCGCAGACGTTCGCGCACTCACCGGGGGTCGTGGCCGCACTGAAGGCCCCCGATCCCTCCAGGGTGCTCCAGCCGCTCACCGAGGCGGCGCGGAAAGCAGCCGGCGTCGACTTCATCGTGGTGACGGACACAAAGGGGATCCGCTACACGCATCCCCGGCCGGAGCTGATCGGGAAGAAGGTTTTCGCCACCATCGGGCCGCCGCTGGCCGGCCATGTGTACGTCGAGAGCATCAAGGACCCGCTCGGCTACGAGGTGCAGGCGACCGTCCCCATCTTCGATCACGGGCACAAGGTCGTGGGTCTGGTGTCTGCGGGCATGCAGGTCGAGAAAGTGACCGGCATGGTGTCCCGGCAGATTCCGATCATCCTCGTCGCGGGAGCGGTCGCGCTCTCCGTGGCCACGGTCGGGACGGCGCTGGTGGCCAGGCGGCTGCAGCGGCAGACCCACAGTCTGGGCCCCGCCGAGATGACGCGCATGTACGAGCATCACGACGCGGTGCTGCACGCCGTGCGCGAAGGCGTGCTCATTGTCGGCAGCGACGGCCGACTGCTCCTGGCGAACGACGAGGCCAGACGGCTGCTGGATCTGCCGCACGACGCCGAGGGGCAGCACATCCCGGACCTGCCCAGCCTCGATCCCGGCACGGTGGAGCTGCTGACCTCGGGCCGCCCGGCCACGGACGAGGTACACCGTGCGGGGGACAGGCTGCTTGCGGTGAACCAGCGGCTCACGGATCGTCACGGTGGCCCCGAGGGGACGGTCGCGACCCTGCGCGACACCACGGAGCTGCGGTCGCTGTCCGGCAGGGCAGAGATCGCCCGCGAGCGCCTGAGGCTGCTGTACGACGCCGGGCTCGGCATCGGCACCACCCTCGACGTCGTGAGTACGGCCGAGGAACTGGCGAAGATCGCGGTCCCCCGGCTGGCCGACTTCGCCACCGTCGATCTGGCCGACCCGGTCATGCACGGGGACGAGCCGACAGGTGCGGACACCGACATGCGCCGCACCATCGTTCACGGCATCCGTAACGACCACCCCCTCTACAAAACCGGTCACCTGATCAGCTTCCTCCCCTCCACCCCACAGGCACAGGCATTCCGCACCGGCCGGCCGGAACTGGTACCCGACCTGTCCGCCGCACCCGGCTGGCTCGCCCAGGACCCGGAGCGGTCACGGATGATCGTCGATTACGGCATCCATTCACTCATCACGGTTCCCCTCCAGGCACGGGGCGTCATCCTGGGCATGGCCAACTTCTGGCGCTCGGAGAAACCCCAGCCGTTCGACGAGGACGACCTGTCCCTGGCCGAAGAACTGGCCGCCCGAGCAGCGGTCAGCATCGACAACGCCCGCCGCTACACCCGCGAACACGCCATGGCGGTGACCCTGCAGCGCAGCCTGCTCCCACGAGCCCTGCCCGAACAGAGCGCCCTCGAGGTCGCCCACCGCTACCTGCCCGCACTCTCCGGAGTGAGCGGCGACTGGTTCGACGTGATCCCGCTCCCGGGCAGCCGGGTGGCCCTGGTCGTCGGGGACGTCGTCGGCCACGGCCTGCACGCAGCCGCCACGATGGGACGGCTGCGCACCGCCGTGCACAACTTCTCCACACTCGACCTGCCACCCGACGAGATCCTCGGCCACCTCGACGACCTCGTCGGGCGCATCGACCAGGAAGAGGAAGAAGTAGAAACGACCCCCGGCGCCGGGATCACGGGCGCCACCTGCCTGTACGCGATCTACGATCCCGTCTCCCGCCACTGCGCCATGGCACGGGCCGGACACCCCCTGCCCGCCCTGGTCCAACCCGACGGCAGCGTGTCCTTCCCCGATCTGCCGGCCGGCCCGCCCCTGGGCCTGGGCGGCATGCCGTTCGAGACCGCGGAACTCGAGCTCACGGAGCGTACACAACTCGTCCTCTACACCGACGGACTCATCGAGGACCGCACCCGGGACATCGACGTGGGGATAGAGCTGCTCCGCCAGGCACTGGCCTCCCACCCCGACCGGTCACCGGAGGAAAGCTGCCAGGCAGTGCTCGACGAACTCCTGCCCGGCCGGCCGAAGGACGACGTGGCGCTGCTCATCGCCCGCACACGGGCGATCCCGCCCGAGCACGTCGCCGACTGGGACGTACCGTTCGACCCCGCGGCCGTGGCGCGGATGCGCGCCGCCGTGACCGAGAAACTCGACGACTGGGGCCTGTCCGAGCTCGCGTTCGCCACGGAACTGGTACTCAGCGAGCTGATCACCAACGCCATCCGCCACGCCTCCGCACCGGTCACGATACGAGTACTCCACGACCGCACCCTGACCTGCGAGGTCGCCGACAGCAGCAGCACCTCACCCCACCTGCGGTACGCCACCGCAATGGACGAAGGAGGCCGCGGCCTGTTCCTCGTCGCACAACTGGCCGAACGCTGGGGCACCCGCTACACCCCCCAGGGAAAGGTCATCTGGGCAGAGCTTCCCCTGCCCCGACCCGACCCGACCCGACGGGACCGGGGACGGCGCAGCGTTCTTGAACATCCTTGACGCGGAACTCTGAGGCAGGTCCCCGTGGAGCCTGACCGACGGGTCCGCGTCCCGGGGCCCGTGTCGCGAGCAGTCACCCCATGTCCGTCATGGTGCGATCTCAGTCAGGAAATCGAAGGAGATCATGTTGCCGGGCCGCAGGGGCAGCCACCCCGGGACGGCCGCCCTAGCGGCTTCTTACTGCTCCTGGCCGGCCTCCTCCAGTGGCGCACTGCGCCACTTCCACGAAGTGACCCGGGGACGCCCGGGCAGCTCGGCGCGACCGGTGGACCAGAGCAGTACCGACCACCGGTCGGCGTCGTCCGGGGCGTCCGGGAACAGCCGGGCCAGTACGCGGTCGCACAGATCGGCGGGCGGCGCCCAGGAGATGTCCAGGCCCCGAACGACATCGTGCGTATGCACCAGGGTCTCCACGATTCCCATCGCGGCGAAGCCCTCCGGGTCCGAGATCCCGTACGCGTGGAACGAGCGGACATCCGCCAGGGTCGTCCGTACCATCGCCGTCAGCAGGGCCCCGCTCGCCTCCAGGGTCTGCAGCAGTCCGACCGCACCGGCGTCGGGGTTGGCGAAGATCGCGTTGGCCGGGCCGCCCTTGCGGTCGGCTCCCCAGCGGTACGGCACGTCGCGGTCCAGCGGCGGCTTCTTCGGGCCCAACTGGGCTGCGTACGCGAAGAGATCATCGTTCAGATGCTCCACGGTCTCCCAGGAGTCCCATTCCAACGTCCCGGCGGGCACCCGCCAGTGGTCCTCGGGAACCTCACGGAGCGCGGCGAGCGAGAGATGGACCGCGGTGGTCACGTCGTCCGCGGTGACCGGCAGCCGGGTCGCCGTCAGCGTGGCCCGTTCCGCGGCGCTGCACTCCACGCAGAACTCATTGCCCTCGGGGTCGGCGAGCGTCGCCCAGCCCCGGCCGTTCGGCTTGCGGTGGTCGCCGACGAGAGTGGCGCCGAGGGCGAGCAGCCGCTCGACTTCCTCGTCACGGGTACGGTCCTGCGGCTGGATGTCCAGATGGACGCGGTTCTTGCCGGTCTTGGGCTCGGGTACCGAAATGAACAGCAGCGCGGCGCCGGGGGTCTCGACGAGTGCCTCGGGATCACCGGGCCGATCCTCGTCGGACAGCTGCGCACCGAGCACCTCGGCCCAGAAACTGCCGAGCTTGTAGGCGTCGGCGCAGTCGATGGTGACGTGTCGTACGAGTGAAGTCATGCCCTCACTCTCGCTGCTGACGGACGACCGGGTCCACCCGATTGTGCCGGTGGGCGGGGGGGGGGCCCGGGCCCCCCCCCCCCCCCCCCCCCCCCCCCCCAACCCCCCCCCCCCCCCCCCCCCCCCCCCAAAAAAACCGGCGCCCGGGCCGGGCCCCCC